>JANWWN010000001.1:33776-148139 GCA_025055435.1 Cyclobacteriaceae bacterium
GCCAGGCTGCAGGCAGTAACCCTGTTTCGTTAAGCGTAGAATGGCCCATCAGTAACTGCCCCACGACACGCAGAATATAAACAGCCGTAATAACGATGGATGACACTGCAACAACAGTAAGCACGCGGTGAAACACATCCTCATGCTGCCACGCTCCAAAGAAAATGGTGAGCTCGGCCGCAAAGCCGCTCAATCCGGGTAAGCCGAGCGAAGCGAGACCGGCAATCATATAACACACCGATAAAAACGGCATTACTTTCAGCAGTCCGCCCATTTCCGGTACCAGCCGGGTATGCGTTCTTCCGTAAATCATTCCGATAAGGGCAAAGAAAAGGGCCGTCATCAAACCGTGGGAAACCATCTGCAGCACCGCACCGGTTAAAGCCGTTTCATTCAGCATGAGCAATGCAAACAGCACCAGTCCGCAATGACTCACCGATGAATAGGCATTGATATACTTCAGGTCGTTTTGCCCGATAACACCCAGTGCACCATATACTATCGAGATACCCGTGAGCAGCAAAAACATCCAGGCCTGGTCATGCGCGGCTTCGGGAAAGAGTCCTATGGCTACTTTCAGGCATCCGTAGCCACCGAGTTTCATCAGTACGCCGGCATGCAGCATCGAAACGGCGGTAGGTGCTGAACTATGTCCGTCGGGCGACCAGGTGTGTAACGGAAACAATGCTCCAATTACGCCAAAGCCCACAAACACAAACGGAAAAAATCGTTGTTGCACGTTGTAATCAAACTGCACGCTGAGTAAATCGGGAAGCGAGAAAGAGTGATGACCGTTAACATTGGAATAAAAATAGATTCCCAGTAATCCGATAATAAGAATGGCCGAGCCGCCCATCAGCATCAGTGTAAGTTTCATGGCGCTGTATTCTTTAGGTCCGCTGCCCCAGATGCCGATGAGCAGATACATCGGAATGACGGCCAGTTCAAAAAACAAAAACATCACAAACAAATCCAGCGAAATAAAGAAACCAAACGTTCCGGTAGCGAGAATAATAAGCGATGCAAAGAATTCGCGGTAGCGGTACGTAACATCCCAACTGGCCAGCACACCTGTAAAAATTACGATGGCCGTGAGTACAATCATGGCCACGGCAATGCCGTCAACACCTGTTTCAAAATGAATGTGTAAAGACGGGAACCAGCTTAAATTATGGTAAAACAAACACGGCTCGGTATTCCCTTCGCTCCGTGCAGTGAGGTAAGCATACAACAGATAAAAAGAAAGCACGAGCTGAACGCTCATACCGGTAAGGGCCGTAAGGCGTGCCTGCGCAGGTGTACGTGTTACAACCACCGCAAGGGCAGTAAGCGCAGGAACGATGATTAATGCGTACAACATCTTAACGCACAATAAACATCAGCATAAAGATAAGTGCAGCCGCACCGGCCATGAATACCCAGGCATACTGTTGTACCTGACCGGATTGTAAAAATTTTATTTTCTGCGAGAATGACTGCGTCACCCGGGCCAGTGCATTCATGAAGCCATCCACCACGTGCCGATCGAACCAGGCAATTGGAAATGCAATGCTTCGGAAGATAATGTTTTTGGTGACGAAGAGATACACTTCATCGATATAAAATTTGTTTTGCACAACGCGATACAACAAAGGACGCTGTTCCGGTTTTTCTCTTTTTTTCAGGTAAAGCACTCCCGCCGTTGTTATACCGGTGAGGGCAACAATTACAGAGGTAAACGGTACCGTGAAATCATGATGACCGGCAAGTGGGTAAAACAGATTAAATCCTGTAAATCCTGTTATGACGGAAGCCACAGCCAGCACGATCATGGGTACCATCATAAGCACAGGTGCAGGGTGGGCATGCACTTCTTTCGATTGGTGCCAAAAGACTTTAAAATACAACCTGAACATGTAAAAAGCTGTTAATGCGGCACCGGTAAGGGCAACAGCGAAGTAAACTTTGGAATGGGCATAAACCGCAATCAGGATTTCATCCTTGCTGAAAAATCCGGCAAAAGGCGGTATGCCGGCAATGGCAAGGCAGGCGATGAGGAACAGCACATGCGTTACGGGCATGACTTTCCGTAAACCACCCATTTGCTCAATATGCTGGGTGTGCACCACGTGAATGATGGCGCCTGCACCGAGAAACAACAAGGCTTTAAAAAACGCATGGGTGAACAGATGAAACAACGAAGCCGCATAGCCACCCGCGCCTAATGCCAGCATCATATAACCGATTTGTGACATGGTGGAGAAAGCCAGTATGCGCTTGATGTCGGTTTGTGCGCACGCAATAATGGCGGCAAACAAAAGCGAAAACGCGCCAATAAGCGCAATGAAGTCGAGCGCCTGAGGTGCAAAAGCCTGGTACAAGGGAAACAGCCGGGCAACCAGAAACACACCGGCAACCACCATGGTTGCTGCATGAATAAGTGCCGAAACGGGTGTAGGCCCCTCCATGGCATCAGGCAGCCAGATGTGCAACGGAAACATGGCCGACTTACCTGCGCCTCCTATGAAAATCAGTGCCATGGCCCAGGTTATGGAAGATAATCCGAGAAACGTTGCCTGTTGTGAAAAGAAATCCGGTATCCCGGAAAAATGGTTCAGTTCTTCAATTTGTATGGTTCCGGTTATTCCGGATAATAACAGGATGCCTGTAAGAAAACCAAAGTCGGCAAAGCGTGTGACGATGAAAGCTTTTTTGGCGGCAGCCACTGCTTCAGGCTTTTGATAATAAAAGCCGATAAGCAAATACGAAGATAAACCCACCAGCTCCCAGCACATATAAAGCTGAATTAAGTTAGGAGCTGCCACCAAACCTAACATGGAGAAACTGAACAAGGACAGAAAAGCAAAGAACCGTGCATAGCCTTGCTCGCCCTTCATGTAATCGATGCTGTAAAGGAAAACCAGCAGGGATACGGTTGTTACCACAGCCATCATCATGAGCGAGAGCGGGTCAGTAAGAACGCCCGCTTTGATGGTAATCCTTGCGGTGATGTTCAGCCAGGTAAAAAAATGATGTTGATAGAATGCCGGTTCATCCAGTCGGACAAAGCGGTAAACTTCTATCCAGGTAATGACCGTTGCCGCGCCCATGGCCGTAACGGCAATCCAGCCGGGTGTGCGTCCGGGCAGGTGCTTGCCGATCAGGCCGTTGAGAATAAAAGCGCCCAGCGGAAGGATAAAAATCCATATCACCGTGTTTGCCTCCATTTAATATTTCATCTCGTTTACTTTTTCCACATCTACCGATCTGATGTTGCGGTACAGGTTGATAAAGATGGCGATGGCAACAGCAGCTTCGGCTGCTGCTACGGCTATGACAAACATGGCGAAAAATAATCCATCGGTTTGCTTCGGATATACAAACCGGTCGATTACTACTAAATTAATGTTTACGGCATTCAACATCAGTTCAATACCGATGAGCATGGTAACCAGGTTTTTACGTGTCAAAAAACCATACATGCCGATGAAGAACATCAGCGCCGAGAAGATGAGCAGGTGTTCAACAGGTATGCCGGTCATGTTGCAGGAGGATTACGTTTGGCAATTACGATGGCGCCGGCCAGCGCGGCAAGCAGTACAATGCTGATGACCTCAAAAGGCAAAACGTAGCCACCTTCCGAGTAGCTTAGCAGGGTTTTACCGACTTCGCGCATGGATAGTTTAGTTGGCGCATCACCGGATGGCATAAAATCAAAGTTACTGATAACAAATGCAATGAGCCCGAACGAAGTTAGAACAAGTGCCAGTGAAGCCACCACTTTAAGCGGGGCCGGTTTCTCCATTTTTTCGTGGATGTCGGAGGTAAGCAAAATTGAAAAGATGATGAGCACTACTATTCCGCCGGCATATACCAGCAGTTGTACAGCTGCAAGGAAGAAGTAGTCAACCATAAAATAAAAAGCTGCGGTGCCAGCCAGGGCAAACAGCAGGTATACGGCAGCGCGCAGAATCCTTCGGGAGGTTACGGCAGCTATGGATGAAGCCAGCACCAGCGCAGCAAAAAAATAAAACAGATATGTGCCTGCGCTGCTCATTTGATGCCATCCATGATTTTAGAGCCGGGTTTGTTGAGAATTTTGGTAAGTTTCGATCGGTCGAACACAGCATGTTCAAACGTGTTGGCCATCTTAATAGCGTCAGTAGGGCAGGCCGGTATGCACAAGCCACACATGGTGCACATCTGCAGGTGGTACACAAACTTGTCGAGGGCTTTAACCTTTCGCCCGTCAACATCCACTTTTTTGGAAATGATTTCAATCGTGCCGTTCGGGCAGGCCACTTCGCAGGCCGAGCAGCCCGTGCAACGGTGCTCGTTGTTTTCGTTGTGGATAAGCACCACTTCACCCCGGAAGCGTTCGAACATCTTTAATGTATCACGGTTTTCCGGGTATTGCTGGGTGATGATTTCCTTGGGATGAACAAAATAATACCCGGTAACCGACAGTCCTTTGAGGAGTGACCGCAGACCGAACACAATATCACGAAAGTAATTTACAATGACCCGCATAACCGTTAAGATGACCTTTTAAATATACCAAATAGAAATCAACGCTCAAGGCAAAATTACTCGGTCTGTTTGGATTAGGTTTTACTTTCACTTTAAACCGAAACTTTACTAGGGTGTCTGGAAAAGGCATTTCGATGCAAGGGCGCAATACTTAAGCATGCGGAATTTATCATTAACTTCGCGGCCTGATGTTAAGTGTTACCAAGATATTCCGTTTCGAAGCGGCCCACGTCATTCACGGCTACCCGGGCAAATGTTCGCGTATTCACGGGCATTCCTACGAATTGCATGTTACGGTGGGCTTTCTTGATCCGGTACAGGGATTTATACCCGGCACCGGCATGGTAATGGACTTTGCCGATTTAAAGAAACTGGTTAATGAAAAGGTGATCAATCGGCTGGACCATAAGTTTATTGTGTCGCATGCGTATTTGTCGGTTCGGAAAGAGTTTTCCGGTTTGGAAGAGCTGGTGGTGATGGATGCCGAGCCGACTGCGGAGAATCTGTTGGAGTGGCTGAACCGGGAAATCAGCACCGTGCTTCCGCAAAATCTGAAACTTCAGCATCTTCGTTTATATGAAACGAAAGACTCGTTTGCCGAGTGGAGAGCCAAATAAGCATGTAAGTGGGAAGCAGAACTAATTTAGATGCTTTAAATGACAGGCAACGCGAGGCAGTTGTTAGCGATGATAAGCGGTTACTCGTTTTAGCCGGTGCAGGCTCAGGAAAAACAAAAACATTACTACAAAAGATTATTTACCTGATTGAGGAGAAGGGAGTAAATCCCTATCAGATACTCGCAATAACGTTCACGAAGAATGCTGCAAACGAGATGATCGACCGGCTCATTATGTCGGCCGATGAATCAAAAGAATATGAAAAACAAATTTTCAAGAAAGGCCTTACGGCTAAAGATAAAAGAAACCTTCGCTTAGATTTTCAGCGCAAATACAGCTGGATTAGCCGACTTACGATTAAAACTTTTCATTCCTTTTGTTTTACAGTTCTGCGAACGCATGGTGTAAATGAATTTGATAATAAGTTTAAAATAATCGGAGAAGAAAAACGGGCAGAAGAAGATGATCTTTCTGTTTACCTGGCACCCATCACGGTATTTGAAGTATTTCATAAGTTACTTATTGAGCAATGCAGTGATACGGATTATCTTATCCGGCTCAAGCGGTATATTCTGGATTATTTTGTTGACCAGATACATATTCAAAACCACAATAAGGAAAATTTACCTAAAGACGGCAAGTACTACACGGCACTGAATGGAACGCGTGTACGCTCAAAGTCCGAACAATATATTGCCGACTGGCTTTATCGGCACAACATTAAGTTTGAGTACGAGCCAAAGGTCAACATCCGTGATTTCGAGTTTCATCCGGACTTCTATATACCCGAGGCAAATCTTTATCTTGAACATGTAAGCAACCTGAGCGCGCCAACAGCAGGTAAAGAAGAGCAATTCAGAAAGGGGAACATTCATTATGTGAAGACTTATGAGAGCATGGCGCGCGATTCAGCTTTATTTAATGCCGCATTGGATAAAATCATAAAAAGTCGGCTTCCGGCTAATTACTCCAAGACAGTTGCTTTAAGTTATCAGGAGGCCTTTCATCGGTATCATGAACAGGTAACCGATTTTATTCAACAAGTTATGCGCGTGCTGGATATGATTAAGGTTGAGAATAAAGATATATCCGATGTTACGGAAAGGGCGCGCAAAGACCAGCACGAACGCGTAAGGCATTTTTATGAGCTGGCCCTGCCGGTTATGATAAAATTCAGGGACTATTGTGTTAATAAGTCTTTCCTGGATTTTAATGATCTGATAACACGTTGCATCTCGCTTTTCAGAAACTCTCCGGAAATCGCACAGATTTATCGCGACCGCTATCGCTATATTCTTGTAGATGAATTTCAGGATGTGAACAGCCTTCAGGTGGATTTGCTAAAACTGCTGCTTACCGATTCATCCCAGTTATTTTGTGTTGGCGATGACTGGCAAAGTATTTACGGATTTCGTGGTTCCAATGTTGGCTACATTGTTGAATTCGAAAAGCATTTCGATAACGCACGCACTGTAAAACTGAATTTGAATTACCGCAGTACACAACATATTGTCCAGGCCAGTAATGAAGTAATTAAAAACAATAAATTCAGAATTGACAAGGAGATTATCGCTTCAAAAAAATCGGAGCACAAAATCGTAATCTATGCAGGCAGGGATGAATGGGATAATGTTGAGTTTTGCGTTAAAAAGGTAAAAGAGTTAATTCAGGAAAATGTTCCCGTTGATGAAATAACGTTTCTTTACCGGAGAAGCAAAATGTTTCAGGAATACAGCAAACGGTTCAAACTCGAGCAACTAAATGTTCAGGGCCGAACCATTCACGCTGCAAAAGGTTTGGAATCATCTGTGGTTTTCCTTATCGGATTAACAGAAGGAAGCGGAGGTTTTCCTGATATCTGGCTGGAAGATCGCATTTTTCAGGTGGTAAAAAAGGCCAACTATGACTTGTTGATGGAAGAGGAGAGGCGTTTGTTTTACGTGGCGATTACCCGTGCCAAGGATAAGTTATTTCTGATTACCCGGCTCGGTCAGGAATCCAGTTTTCTCAGAGAGATACCCGAAATGTACACCGTTCGCGTGAGTGATTTATTAAAACCGGTTGTTGACCGTGTTATTATTTGTTCGCGTTGTTACAGCCAGCTGGAAAAGTTGTGGATAGTGTGTCCTTACTGCGGAAACCCTGTTCCGCAGTAAGGGCAGCCGTAACATTATATCACCATCATATCCACGAATTCATGTACCGGCATGGCAGTTAGCCTGTTATAGTCCAATGCCGCATTCAAAATAGCCTGTTGTTGTTTTTCCGGGAACCGGCGGGCCAGGTTAGTCTTAAATTTATCCAACAGCACCGGTATGCCTTCTTCTCTTCTTCGCTTGTGTCCGATCGGGTATTCCACTACGACTTCGTTCAATCGGGTGCCGTCGTTCAGCTCAACAGTCAGGGCATTGGCAATCGATCGCTTCTCCGGGTCGTGGTAGTCTTTTGTAAACTGCGGGTCTTCCACGCAGGTAATCTTTTCCCGTAGTTCATCAATACGCGGGTCAACTGCAACATTATCCTCATAATCTGCGGCTGTCAGTCGTCCGAATATCAACGGCACGGCCACCATGTACTGAATGCAATGGTCGCGGTCGGCCGGATTGTGCAATGGCCCCTTCTTATCAATGATCCGGATAGCGGCTTCGTGCGTGCGGATGGTTATACGCTTTATGTCATCGCTCGATTTGCCTTTCGCTTTTAACTCCTGATGAATGGTCATGGCCGCTTCAACGGCCGTCTGGGCGTGAAACTCCGCAGGGAAGGAAATTTTAAACAACACGTTTTCCATTACATACGATCCGAAGTCGCGCTGCAGCCGGAAAGTATTTCCTTTGAACAGGACATCATAGAACCCCCAGGTTTTTGCGGTTAGCACGGAAGGGTATCCCATTTCGCCCGTTTTGGCGATGAGTGCCAGCCGGACGGCTCTGGAGGTGGCATCGCCTGCCGCCCACGACTTGCGGCTGCCGGTGTTGGGCGCATGGCGGTAGGTGCGCAGCGGATGTCCGTCAACAAAAGCATGCGACAGTGCGTTGATGAGCTCTTCGCGGGTTAAGCCAAGCAGTTTACCCACCACCGCAGTTGATGCCAGTTTGACCAGTATAACATGGTCGAGCCCGACTTTATTGAAAGAATTCTCCAGCGCCATCACACCCTGCACTTCGTGGGCGCGTATCATCGCATCGAGCACGTCTTTCATCAGCATCGGTTTTTTCCCCATTGCTACTGCCGTACGCGACAGCCAGTCGGCCGTGGCCAATATGCCGCCCAGGTTGTCCGAAGGATGACCCCATTCGGCAGCCAGCCATGTATCGTTAAAATCGAGCCAGCGTACCATCGTTCCGATGTTGAATGCGGCCATCACCGGATCCAACTGGAATTGCGTGCCGGGTACTTTGGCTCCGTTCGGAACAACGGTGCCGTGAACAACCGGCCCCAACAACTTGGTGCAGGCGGGGTAGCTAAGTGCTTCAAAGCCGCAACCCAGTGTATCTAACAGGCAGTATTGTGCGGTTTTCCATGCCAGGTCGCTTTTAATCTCATAGTTTAGTACATAATCTGCGATGTCAACCAAAATTTTATCAGGCTCCGGCCTGACGTTGGAGATATACGATGCCATAGAATAAAAAATTTAATTAACGCTTTTCAATAGGTACAAACTTCAGCTCTTCCGGACCGGTATAATTAGCGCTTGGCCGGATGATTTTTCCATCCAGGCGTTGCTCAATAACATGGGCACTCCATCCTGTTACACGCGACATGACGAATATAGGAGTGAACATGGCCGTAGGTATGCCCATGCGGTGATAGGAAACAGCCGAAAACCAGTCAAGGTTGGGGAACATCTTTTTCTCATTCCACATCAGGGATTCGATGCGTTCGGCAATGTTATACAATAACATGTCGCCTGATTCTTCCGAAAGTTGTTTGGCTACTCTTTTGATGATTTCATTTCGCGGGTCGGAGATGGTGTAAACCGGATGACCAAAACCGATGATGATTTCTTTGTTGGCGATGCGTGCACGGATGTCGGCTTCGGCTTCATCGGGCGAGTGGTAACGGGCCTGAATTTCGAAAGCCACTTCATTGGCGCCACCATGCTTTGGGCCTCGCAGGGCCCCGATAGCGCCGCTGATGCTGGAATACATATCCGAACCCGTACCGGCAATTACGCGGCCGGTAAATGTAGAGGCGTTAAACTCGTGCTCGGCATAAAGTATCAGTGAAATGTGCATCGCTTTTTCCCACGAGGCCGAAGGTTTGATGCCGTGCAGAAGATGAAGAAAATGTGCGCCAATGCTGTCGTCATCGGTCTCAACATCTATCATCCGGCCGTGGTGTGCATAATGATACCAGTAAAGTAATGCCGACGGCAAAGAAGCCAACAGTTGGTCGGCAATGTTGCGCGCTCCGGCTACGCTGTGGTCATCTTTTTCAGGCAGGACGCAACCTAAGGCCGAAACAGCTGTGCGCAACACATCCATCGGGTGCGCGGAAGCCGGGAGTTGCTGTAACACGGTTTTAACTACAGCCGGTAAACCGCGCAACGATTTCAATTTATTTTTATATGCCCGAAGTTGCGCAGCAGAAGGGAGTTTTCCGTAGATAAGCAGATAAGCTACTTCTTCGAATTCGCAGTTTTCGGCCAGGTCATGGATATTGTAGCCGCGGTAGTGCAGCTCCTTACCGCTTCGGCCTACGGTACAAATAGCCGTGTTACCGGCAATAACGCCCGACAAGGCAACACTTTTTTTAGGCTTAAATGAGGGGTTTTGCGATTGCTCAGCCATTTTTCTTTTGTTTAAAGAGTTCGTCTAATTTTTGTTCATACGTGTAGTATCCGATGCTTTGGTAAAGTTCTTCACGGGTTTGCATCGTATCTAACACCTGTTTTTGCGTACCATCGCGGCGGATATGCCGGTACACATTTAATGCGGCTTTGTTGGCAGCGCGAAATGCCGATAACGGATAAAGCACCAGTGCCACGCCAGCTTCTCTTAGCTCATCAAGGGTAAATAACGGAGTTAAACCAAATTCGGTGATATTAGCCAACACCGGTAATCCGGTTGCTTCAGCAAACCGGGTGTATTGGTTGAGTTCGGTTACGGCTTCGGCAAAAATAAAATCGGCACCGGCTTCTTTATAAGCTAATGCTCTCTCGATGGCCTTTTCCAGTCCTTCGCTTGCGATGGCATCGGTTCGCGCTCCGATAACAAAATGTTCATCAATGCGGGCATCGGCAGCGGCTTTAATCCGGTCGGTCATCTCTTCTTTACTTACCAGTTCCTTTCCCGGACGATGGCCACAGCGCTTGGCTCCCACCTGATCTTCCAGGTGAAGGGCGGCCGCACCTGCTTTGATAAGAGATTTCACGGTACGTGCTATGTTAAAAGCAGATGGCCCAAATCCGGTATCTACATCAACCAGCAGCGGGGTATCGGTTACGTTGGTAATCCGGTTCACATCGGTCAAAACATCATCGAGTGTGGTGATGCCCAGATCGGGTATGCCCAGGGAACCGGCAGCCACGCCGCCACCCGAAAGGTATAAGGCGTTAAATCCGCTTTGTACGGCCAGCAAGGCATGGTTGGCATTTATGGCACCTACAATTTGCAGGGGCTTTTCCTTTTTCATCGCTTCGCGGAAGCGAAGGCCGGCAGAACGATTATGGGGTGAATGCGCCATGAATTTGATTTTCAAGCAATGAACCTGAACGGTGCAAAACTAAAACAATTCAACTACTGCAATGAAGTTTTTGTGAAGTGTTTGAAAAAAACGAAATGATATCGGACAGAACACTAATGTCCGGCTAAAATTTTTCGGGCTCGTTCCGCATCTTCGGGCGAATCAATGCCCAGGGTTTCCAGGTTGGTTTCCAAAACAGTAATGGAATATCCGTTGTCCAGCCACCGCAACTGCTCCAGCGATTCGGTTTGTTCAAGTGCACTTACGGGAAGGTGCGTAAGCTGCTTTAAGATGTCGGTGCGGTAGGCATACATTCCGATATGTTTATAGCAATTGCCGTGGTTTATCCATTCGTTTTCGGGATAGTTGCGCAAATGTGGTATGGGCGAACGACTGAAATAAAGGGCCTTGCCCTTCACATTAAAAACCACCTTGACCACATTCGGGTTGAAGATGGAGGCCGGGTCATCTATTTTTTTTGCCAAAGTGGCTATTTCCACATTTCCATCCAGCGCTCCGGCCAACAGGTCAATCTGCTCCGGCTGAATGAAGGGTTCATCGCCCTGAACGTTTACGACATAATCAAACGAACCTTTCAGTAACTGAAGCGCTTCATAGCAACGATCGGTACCGCTTACGTGATCTGCCCGGGTCATTACAGCATGACCACCAAACGACTGCACGTGATTAAAAATACGTTCGTCATCGGTGGCCACCACCACTTCCTGTATGCGTGTTGCTTTCTGCGCTTGCTCAAACACGCGCTGAATCATGGTTTTACCGCCTAAGTCAATCAACGGTTTACCGGGAAAGCGGGTGGAGGCATATCGAGCCGGAATGATGGCGAGTATGGAATGCATTATCCGATTTCTATGATTACATCATCCGTAAGCGGGTGGCCCACGCAGGTAAGCACATAGCCTTCATCGCGTTCGGCCTGCGAAAGCCCTTCTTCTTCATCCAGTTTCACCTTTCCGGATATCGCTTTGCCGCGGCAGGCCGTGCATAAACCGCTCTGACAGGAATAAGGCAGGTCAATGCCCTGGTCGAGGGCCGTTTCCAGAATGGTGCGGTTGGGTTCTACCATGATTTTGTATTCCTGGCCATCGTAGCGGATGGTCACCAAACGTGCTTTGTTTTCAGAGGCCGGTTCTTCCTGCTTTTTATCCTTATCCAGGATACCCTGAACAAAACTTTCTTTGAAGATTTTTTCCTTCGGGATGTTCCGCATTGCCAACAGGGTTTCTACGTTTTTCATCATCCCTTCAGGACCGCACATCAGGTAAGTGGTTTTATCAATGCCCCAGTCGGGTATGCGTTCAAACAGCTTGGTCAGCATATCGTGGTTCAGCAAACCGGAATAGCCCTGCCAGTTCATGGGTGCATTATCGAGTACATGGATGACGTGCAGCCGTCCCTGGTAGTTGGTTTCCCATTTTGCCAGCTCGTCTTTAAAAATAATGCTGTCAATGTTGCGGTTGCAGTAAATCAGCGAGCAGATGCTTTCCGGTTCCTGGGTAAGAATGCTTTTGATGATGGACATCATGGGTGTAATGCCCGATCCGCCCGCAAACATGATGATGTGACGTTTACGGTTTTTATCGTATTCGGTGGTGAACTGCCCCATGGGCTCCATCACCTTGATCACATCTCCGGGCTTGACGTTGTCGTTCAGCCAGTTGCTTACCAGACCATTTTCCACGCGTTTTACGGTTACGGCCAGATCTTCATCGGTAAAGGGAGAGGAGCAGAGTGAATAGGCCCTGCGCACTTCTTTTCCGTTGAGGTTAAGAATAAGCGTAAGAAATTGTCCGGATTTGTACTGAATTTTGCCTGAAGGCGGGTGGGCAAAAACGATGGAAATAGCGTCCGCTGTTTCTCGGATTACATTCTTAACGGTCAGATTAAAATAGTGCTGGGTTCGCTCGTCTTTCTTTTTAAATAATCCAAAAGCCACGGCAGAAAAATTTTGAGGCAAAGGTAAAACAAATTGTATCACGTAAAGTTTGTGGTTCAGACTTAAATATTAAGCCAGTACGTGAGCTTGAGCACCAATGCGCGGTTTTTGCTGCCGAAGGGTGAGGGCAAATAATTTTCAGTATATACAATAAAGAAATCGGAAGCCGGCTGGAAGCGCCATTGAAATCTTGCATTGAGATTGATGTTATCCAACAGGTTATTATACTGTATAAAAGTGGTGAGAAAAATCTTGTTGGTAAACGTAACATCCAAACGCGGACCCAACAGAAAAAGCCGGCGCTTCCCGTATGCTTCGCCCAGGTCAATGTCTTCGTAGGCAAAGCGTGCTGAAATACTCCCATAAGGCTGATAGCGATAATTGATTTCGCCGGAAGCGTTGAGCCGCCTACCCGTGTAAAATCCGCCATAGCCGGTCTGCAGGTTGTAATTAAACAGCTTGCGGTTATCCGACTGATACTCGAGTTGAATTTGCTTCCACGTAAATTCATCACCTGACTGATAAGCCGGGCCGCCAATCGGATTAAAATCAAAAGTAAGGTATTGATAGGTATAACTGGTATAGAGCATCACGGAAGAAGTATTCAGAAAATCTACCGAATAACCCAACTCAGCAATTTCATCCGTTCGCAGTCCGGAGGGAATCCAGCCCGCATTCAGTTCAACGTAAGGTCCGTAATTAGCAACCACTTTGCTTTTCGGATAGGTAAGATACTCCGAACGCATAAAGGCTCCGGTAAAACCCGGATAAACCGTAAGGTTCGGAACGAAACCGGCTTCGGCATTGAAGTTTTCTCCCAGCAGTTGTACGCCACCCATTAACGAAAGCCTCCTGCCGAAATATCCGAGAAATGTTCCGGCTGAGTATGTGTTTTCGGAGTTGAATTCATCAAACGACCTGTGGTAATAAATGTCTCCGCGGAACTGGTTGTTTTTCGAGTTGATGTTAAAGTCAAATCCCGCTACGCGGTTGTAGTGATTAAAGCGATAGGTGGTATCGCTGCCGTTGATGATTTCGCGCACCAGACCCGGCTGATAATAGACAGCCGGATTGTATTGGCCCAGTCCGAAAGACTGTTTGTTCACAACAAAAAAATCCACATTCGAGCGTTCCAGAATTTGCCGTTGAACAATGGCCATGGTATAGTTTTGATCGGGGAGACCCAGTTCTGATTTTTTACGGGTGTGAATGTTGAGCAGGCCTACGCGCCAGTCTTTACCCATTTTGCCGCTCAGGCGCGCACCATATAAAATGGGCACGCGCTGCAGGAATCCGCTGCTGTCGAAGGCCAGGCCAATGCGCCTGCTGAAGAATGGGCGTGAATCCGGAAAACCGGGTTGCGCAAACAGGTCGCTGTTCTCCAGGAAAAACTGGCGCAGTTCGGGAAACTGAAATTCAAATCGCGTAAGGTTAATTACCTGCCTGTCCACTTCCACCTGCGAAAAGTCAGGGTTAAAGGTTAAATCCAGATTGAGTGAAGGCGTAACGCCCACCTTGGCATCGAAGCCGGCAAGCAGGTCTGATGAGGTGGGTGTTAGTCTCTGATTGTCTTTGGAAAAAGAGGAAGCAACATAAGGTATAAACGAAATATTGGTACCTGCTTTCGGCAGTTCATCATCCCAGATTAGCTTACCGCTCCAGGCAAATGAAGCAGGCAGATACTGAACCGGTGTGGCAATCCAGCTGGAAACCTGATTGCGCTCCAGGTCGTTGCGCAGAATATTGAAATTCCATTCACCACGGTTATACCGGATTGATTTAAACGGTATGGCCAGCTCGGCTGTCCACTTTCCCGGTTCACGGGTTACTGCACTGTACCACTTGTTATCCCAAAAAGCGGAATAGTCTTCCGGGTCAGCTCCTCCGTTGGCCATGAGCCCTTCGCGCTGCACGCCGTAAGGAGTGATGTTAAAATAAAATCCGTTGGTATAATCATTATACGGATCAAAATAAAAACCCACATTGTCATTGAACCGGAATTCAAAATCACGGCGCAGCGATTGTACAACAGGGTCTTCACCATCATCTTCGCATTCAAATGCCAGATAGAGAAAGGTATCGTCAAAAGTTATACGAAAGGCAGTCTGATTTACGGGTGGCACCGAATCGTAAGGTTTGCTCATGAAAAATCCGCTTTCCACCCGGGCGCTTTGCCAGCTTTTTTCATTCAATATTCCGTCAATGGTAATCTTATCTGTTGCACGACGGGCGTGATAGGCTGTGCCGCGCGGATGTTGGGACCAGGCAGAGGTGGTTACCAGTAAAAAAAGAATAAGGGTTCGATAGAACATGGTTCCAAAACTATGGAAAATACAAGGTTGCCCTATTCTTTTTGTATAAACTTTTATATAATAAAGGAGTTGAGTGCTTTGTTTATTTTTGGGCTTTAATCAGCAATCGTGCAACTCCATCCGCTAACTGCCCTGTCACCGGTTGATGGCCGGTACTTTGGAATTACCCAACCACTTGCATCCTACTTTTCAGAGTACGGCCTGATGCGTTACCGCATACGCGTAGAAGTGGAGTATTTTATCGCGCTTACCCGCACCCTTCCCGAACTTGCCGGCTTTCCACAAGCGCGGGAAGAAAAACTCCGTTCGCTTTATCTGAACTTTAATGAGCAGGAAGCCCAGTCTGTAAAGGAAATCGAAAAAACTACCAACCACGATGTGAAGGCCGTGGAGTATTATTTGAAAAGGAAGTTTGATGATTACGGATGGGAGAAGCATAAGGAATTTATTCACTTTGGTCTTACTTCACAGGATATCAACAACACGGCTATTCCGCTTTCTTTAAAAGAATTTTTAACTGACTGGTATTTACCCGGACTGGAAAAAATCATCAGCCGGCTTACGGAAATGGCCATTCAATGGAAGGATGTTCCCATGCTGGCGCGCACGCACGGTCAGCCGGCCTCGCCTACGCGGGTAGGAAAGGAAATTGATGTGTTTGTTGAAAGGCTGAAACGTCAAAAAGATTTATTTATCACAATTCCGCATGCGGCAAAATTTGGCGGCGCTACCGGCAACTTCAATGCCCATCATGTGGCCTATCCGGATGTTAACTGGAAACAATTTGCTGATGCTTTTGTGCAGCAGCTGGGATTGATACGGAGTGAACCCACAACGCAAATTGAACATTACGACAACCTGGCGGCACAGTGTGATGCTTTGAAGCGAATCAATACCATCTTACTGGACCTGTGTCGCGATATGTGGCACTACATTTCATTGGATTATTTTGTTCAGCAGGTTAATCCCAATGAAGTCGGCTCATCGGCCATGCCGCATAAAGTCAATCCGATTGACTTTGAAAATGCCGAAGGTAATCTGGGCCTGGCCAATTCAATTTTTGAACATCTTTCTGTCAAACTGCCTGTATCGCGACTACAGCGTGACTTAACCGACAGCACGGTACTGCGCAATCTGGGCGTGCCGCTGGCACATACGTGGATTGCATTCAACTCCATCCTGCGCGGATTAAACAAAATCATATTAAATGATAAACGCCTGCGTGAAGATCTGGAGAACAACTGGGTGGTGATTGCCGAGGCCATTCAAACCATTTTGCGAAAGGAAGGTTACCCTAATCCTTATGAAGCGCTTAAGGAACTTACGCGCAAGAATGAGAAAATCGGTAAAGATGAATTCGATGCATTCATTAACGGCCTGGCCATTCCAGAGTCGCTGAAAGAAAAACTCAAAGCTATTACGCCATTCAATTACACCGGTATATGAGGCTGGTGTTGTATCAATTTGAAAAAACATTTTCCCAAAACTGGCTACTTAATAACTCCTGCAAATTCTGAAACCAAATCTTCAACTGGACGGAAGCGATTTATTAAAAATTTATTTGGATAATGTTTTTAACGGCAAAATGATTATTTAATGAGCCGATCCAGCCTGTTTTTTGCTGTTATCTTTGCTGTTTTAATTGAAAAATGAAACGCTTAATCCTGTTTTGTTCGATTCTTTTCTTATTGCTTGCCGGTGTTCAACTTTGGGCACAAAACTATACTTCAATAAACAGCGGTGCATGGACAACCGCTTCTAACTGGAATAATACTTCCGGATGGGGTCCCTCTACGCCACCGCTTACCTATACTTCGGGTACCATCAACGTTAATCACAACATGACCATATCGAGTGCTGCCAACTTTGGCGGTACCGGGTTTAACGTGGCAACAGGCGTAACTCTTACATCCAATGCCAACTTTACATTCTCCAATGGTACATCCAATGTTAACGGAACCATCAACGTAAATGGCAATTTCAGTGTAACCAACGGCACTACGAATATTTACGGAACCGTAACTACTACGGGCAACCTTTCGGTTAGCGGCGGAGCCATCGTGAATGTTTACGGCACCTTGTACATCACCGGTAATGCAACCATTAATGCCAACCTGCGCATATTCCCCGGCGGAAAAGTAGTAGTTGAGGGTAACGTTACTGTGCAGAATTCAAACTACCTGACTATCGGTACCTCGGCTGCACCGCCACCGTATTCCGACATGGTAATATACGGCAATCTGATTCAGCAAAGCAGCGGAGATGTTACCATAAACCGAAACGGACGACTTGCCGTGTTTGGAAATGTAACCGACAGTGGAGGAGGAGGAACTTTTATGCAGATAAATAACGGCGGACAGGTTTATGTGCATGGAAACATAACTTACTCCGGTGGCGGCAGCTTTGTACAAAACAATAACACCACCAATCCCTATGGATTATATGTTAACGGAACGGCAAGCTCAACCGGTGGCGGAGGCTCGATAACCAGCAACATTGGTAATCAGTCAACTATGTTTAGCACCAACCCCTCGTTTGCCAGCTGGGTGGCTTCGCAGCCCAACAGTCCATTGCCGGTAACGCTCCTATCTTTTAGTTTAAAAAGGACTGATAACGGAAGTGTCCTTGTCATGTGGTCAACTGCCTCCGAAACCGACTTTGATTATTTTGAAGTGGAACGCTCGCATAATGGCGCGGATTTTATATCGGTTGGTCGTATTCAGGGTGCTGGTTATAACACCAACAAGGTTCAGCATTATTCCTTTACAGATACCGATCCGTTTATTGGGACCAGTTACTACCGGTTAAAGGCCGTTGATCTGGATGGCTCGTCTGAATATTTTCAGATTTTGTCTATTGTCGTTACCGGTTCGAAGTCGTTCCATGTTTATCCGAACCCGTCTGATGGCGAGCAGGTAAATGTGGCTATAAACTTTGAGCCAATGGCCGGTGACCGGCTCATTGTGCGTGATGCGACAGGCCAGGTGGTGGTACAGCAACAGATTAATGCACAAATTCATAACCTGGTATTTGCTGAAAAACTGAGGCCAGGCATTTACCTGATTACCTACCAGTCGAAGGGCTTTTCGCACACGGAGAGGCTGGTAGTTAGGTGAGGCGTTACCTGCAACGGCCTGGGCTCCGAACCCGAAGAAATGGGCATGTCCGTCAATAAAACCCGGCACCAGTGTCTATCCTTTTAAGTCAACCATTACAGTGGATTTACCCTGTAGTTTGAGGGCTTCCTGCAGGCTTCCTGCGAAAGCGATATTTCCGTTTTGTACGGCAACCACTTCAACGTATTCGGGTTGTTCGCCTTCCATGGTGATCACGTCACCGCCGTAATAAATTGCATCAGCTTGCGCCTGATCTTGTTTTTCAGATGACGACTTGCACGAATACAGAATAACCACTTTGTCCAAATAGAAACTATCTACTTTCGGAGAAAGTCAGAGTTTAATTCACTCATTTTTTGATACAAATTCGTTCAAACGAATTTTTGCAACAGAAATTGCGACTACATCATGATTTGATAGGTTGGAAATGATATTATAGGCAGCAACCTTTCCGCAACTTTAAAGTAGCCATAAATAAGAAAGTATGTAAAACTTTTTCTCTTGATCCCAGTGTTGTTACCTACTTTCTTTTTTCTTCCTACCTTTAACCACCATGCCCCCGGTAAAAAATGCTTTGGTAAAACAAGTTACTACAGCCGGAAAGCCGGCAGATAAACCCGACCTGCTGGCGGTGGAGGAGCCACTCGAAATACGACTGGGCTTCGGGCCAGTCAGCGAACGCCAGCAACGCAGCCTGTCGGTAACGCTGCGCACCCCCGGCCACGACTTTGAGCTGGCCCTCGGCTTTCTTTTTACCGAAGGCATCATCAACTCCATGGACGATGTTGGGCAGGTAGCTTATTGCCGCGATGTTGGCCGTCAGCAGCAGGATAACATCGTGCGTGTGGAACTGCAACCCCACATTGCACCCGACTGGCAAAAGCTTCAGCGCAACTTCTACACCACATCCAGTTGTGGTGTTTGCGGCAAGTCGTCTATTGAGGCCGTGCAGCAGCGCTGCAACGTGCTCGCGGATACTTTCACCCTCCCGGCCGGAATGATTTATTCGTTACCCGAAGTAATGCGCACCTCACAACCGGTTTTTACCCATACGGGAGGACTGCATGCATCGGCTTTATTCTCAACCAAAGGTGAACTTAAAATATTACGCGAGGACGTGGGCCGCCACAACGCGTTGGATAAAGTGATCGGCGCCATGTTCATGCAAAACCGTTTGCCGCTATCGGATTACCTTTTACTGGTTAGCGGTCGTGCAGGTTTTGAGCTGGTACAAAAGGCCGTGATGGCAGGCCTTGCCGTGATGGTGGCCGTAGGAGCGCCTTCCAGTTTGGCTGTTGAGCTGGCCCAACAGTGCAATCTTACATTAATCGGCTTTGCCCGCGACAATAAATTCAATATCTATGCTGGTGCCCATCGGATAATTCTTTCATGAGTCAGAAAAAAATCGGTCTGTTTACAAGCACCTCCCTGGTTATGGGTAACATGATTGCCAGCGGGTTGTTTATGTTGCCTGCATCGCTCGGTGTATTTGGCGGAATCAGTCTGGTAGGCTGGCTCATCTCCGGTGCCGGTGCCATGTGTCTGGCCATGGTATTTGGCTGGCTCAGTCGCCAGTTTCCTGCGGCTACGGGCGGACCGTACGCCTACACGCGCGAAGGCCTCGGACCGTTTGCGGCATTTCTGGTAGCGTGGGGCTACTGGATTTCGTGCTGGAGCACCAACGCAGCCATTACGGTGGCGTTTGTCAGTTACCTGTCGGCTTTTATTCCGGAGTTAAATCATAACCCACTGTTAGCGGTACTAACCGGATTTTCAGCCATCTGGCTGCTCACCTGGGTCAATGCACGCGGTATCCGCAAGGCGGGAGCCGTGCAGGTTATTACCACTATTCTCAAAATTGTGCCGCTGCTTATTGTTACGGTAGCCGGCCTTATCTATTTCAATACCGACCACTTTGTTCCGTTTAACGTGAGTAACCAATCCGACTGGTCGGCTGTGGCACAAGCCACCACGCTCACGTTGTTTGCCTTCCTCGGACTGGAAAGCGCAACCATTCCGTCGGCACATGTGCGCGACCCGGAGCGCACCATTCCGCGCGCTACACTCATTGGTACCGCACTCACCACAATATTATACACCATCAGCACCGTTGCCGTGATGGGCCTGATACCACCCGACAGCCTGCACAGTTCGGCAGCACCCTTTGCCGATGCGGCCGCCAAAGTATTTGGCGAGCAGGGCAAATACCTGGTAGCTGCCGGCGCGGTGATATCTACCTTTGGTGCACTTAACGGCTGGATACTCATTCAGGCTCAGATGCCCTATGCTGCGGCACGCGACCATCTGTTTCCGGCATTCTTTGCGCGCGTTAACCGCAGGGAAGTTCCGGTTCCCGGACTTATCTTTTCCGGATTGCTGGTTTCGGTGATGATGGGCATGAACTTCAGCCGCAGCCTGGCCGATACCTATACCTTCATCATCCTGCTTAGTACGCTAAATACCCTGTTTGCTTTTCTAATGTCGGTTACTTCGTTTCTTATTAAACAAAATGCCTTGGCCGATGGTAAATCCATCGGCAAGATTATTATTGCCATCGTGGCCTTTGTGTATTCCATGTGGGCGGTGATCGGATCGGGTATGGAAACGGTGTATTGGGGATTTATTCTGCTGATGGCCGGCTTACCTTTTTATGTGTGGATGCGAAAAATTCATTGACATGAAAAAGTTAATTTATCTGAGTTTTGTTTTGCTCGTTTATTGTTCGCCTAACCAAAAGGACGCTGCAGCAACGTACCGCACACACGAAGAACTGGTTGACTTTTTCTTTCGCTGGCGTGAGTTTCAGAAACCGCCCATCGTAAACGGCCTGCCCGATTATTCGAAAGCCGCCATGCAGCGGCAGCACAATGAACTGAAAAACTGGCTTCAGCAACTCAACGCTTTTGATACCACCGGCTGGCCCGTTTCGCAACAGGTTGATTGGTATTTGATTTACGCCGAGATGAACGGTCTGGATTTTGACCATCGGGTGCTGCGACCGTGGGAGCGTGACCCGGCTTTTTACGTCTGGTTTTTCTCGTATCCTTCCGATGTGCCCGCACGCGAGGGACCGCACGTGTACGGAGCCATCGAACTGCCGGCTTTCAAACAACCGCTTTCACAGGAAGATGCGGAGCATATCCGTCAACAACTGCTGAAGGCGGAAGAACTGTTTCAGCAGGCGCGCGTAAATCTTACCGGTGATGCGCGTGATCTGTGGATTACAGGTATCCGCAGTGTGGTAGAAGGAGCATCGGACCTGGACGGCTTTGCACAATCTGTTCAAATGAATTATCCCGGGTTAGCTGAGGCTGCCTTGCAGGCCGCGAAGGCAACCCGCAACTTTGCCGAATGGTTGAAGGAGCAGGCACCCTCCCGGCAGGGACCGTCGGGAGTGGGTAAGGAAAACTATACCTGGTATTTGCGGCATGTGCATTTGTTGCCGTATTCGTGGGAAGATGAAGAACGCTTGCTGGAACGCGAACTTTATCGTGCCCACAGCACTTTGCGTTTGCTGGAACACCAGAACCGTAAGCTACCTCAGCTGGAAAAAGTTAAGACCGGGGACGCCCATCGGAAATTGCTGACCGATGGCGTGCAGGAATACATAAAATTTCTGGATGAGCAGGAGGTGATCACGGTTCATTCGTGGATGAAAGATGCGCTGATGGAACAAATCGGGAAGTTTATTCCGGGAGATGAACTGCTGAACTTCTTTTATGAAATTGAATACCGCGACCCGATGCCCATGCGGGCACATCATTTTCACTGGATTGACAAAGCCCGCGAGAAGATTCATCCCCAAGCCAGCGCGATCCGCAGAACGCCGCTGTTGTATAATATTTTCGACAGTCGTGCCGAAGGGCTGGCTACGGCCATGGAGGAGTTGGTGATGCACGCCGGCCTGCTGGAAAACCGGCCACGGGCTAAGGAATTGATGTACATCATGCTCATTCAGCGTGCGGCACGCGGACTGGGCGGATTGTATCAGCACAGCCAGGAAATGACCTTCGATGAGGCAACACGTTTTGCAAGTAAGTGGGTGCCGCGCGGACTGCTGCCGGCTGAAGGATCTACCATTCAACATGAAGAACAGTTTTATCTGGAGCAACCCGCGTATGGCAGCTCGTATGTTATCGGCAAGCTGATGATTGATCAGCTTATAGCTGAATATGCCCGTCAGCGTAACGATCGGTTTGTATTACGCGAGTTCATGGATGACTTCACCTCGCGCGGTATTATTCCGATGTCGTTATTATACTGGGAGATGACGGGCGATAAGTCGTTGCTGGAAAAGGCAACGAGTGAAGCGGGCACTACTTTTTGAAGATGAAATAAACAGCCAGCACCAGAAAGAAGAAGCCGATAAGGTGATTCCACCGGAAGGTTTCGTTTTTGAATACCAGCAGTGAAAAAGCCACAAAAACAACCAGTGTGATTACTTCCTGCAAGACTTTAAGTTGCACCAGTGAAAACGGCCCGCCATAGGAACGAAAGCCGATACGGTTTGCCGGTACCTGAAGCAGGTATTCGAAAAAGGCGATGCCCCAGCTGATGAGGATGATGGTAAAGAGCGGCAAGCTCTGGCTCCATTTCATTTCCTTAAATTTCAGGTGGCCGTACCAGGCAAAGGTCATGAACGTATTGGAGAGGATGAGGAGGAAAATAGTGAGAACAGCTTTGGGCATAGTTTTATTGATTGAAAAAAATCTCCTTAGGAGGATCAAAAAATTTTTTCTTCAATGAAGTAGCGATTGTGAATTTATAAATCGATTTGCTCTTCTGGTCAATGTACACAATATCTGTTCGTTGCGGGTTGATGGACGGCATGGAAACGCCGGATAGCACTTTTTTCGATTTGTTTGTTCGTAAATCCAATTTCTTAACATCAAATCCCAGGAGATAGAATATCTCATCCTCACTTTCTCCGAAAAACGCGGTTTGTATATCCATGTAATCTTTTGTAATCCGTTCTTCCGCCAGGGTTTCCAGGTTAATCCGGAATAACTTAACGAATGTTTTCGAGTAGGGATCGCTCCGGGCAATAATCAGGTGTCTTTTGTCTTTTGATATATCAAAAATATACGCATCAATAAACGGCAGTATGTTGGTTTTTTTTGTGCCTTCATCAAACAATACCAGGTTATGTGTTTCGCCAAACGGATTCATTTGCTGCACCAAAAGTTTTTTTTCATTAATCCAGGTTATTGGGATGGCACGAACCAGCTCCGGGTATGGTTCACTCAAGGTATTGGTTTGCCAATTCCATTCCAGTATTTGTAAGTTATTTCCGGGATTGAGTTTACCTACCGTAACTACCGGCTTATCGTAACGCGGGACGGGATGATGCAGGTAATAGCTCTTTGCATACGAAATGCTACTGAATTTATTGTTGTAATAGCCCAACCAGGGCGTAACTGCATTTAAGGATTGAAACAGAAAATCGGAACAATCGTTAGAAGCGCAGACGATATTGCTTTGCGAAGTCAGCAGGAAACCATTAATTACCCGACCCGATTGATCAAGCCGGTACATCAACGCAGGCATTTGGTGCGTGAACACATAATTCAAATAACTACTCGGCGTGAACGCATGTTGAAAGAGAACGTACTGTCCATCGGGTGACCAGCCCAACTTGTTTCCTGAACTTTTTAGTTGTAGCATTTTTGGAAAGGCTGCTTCATAGGGACCTCTTCTGCTAACCGGCATCGAAAATAAAATCTGGCCGTAGGGTGTGATACTTTCTGTTTGTGGTATTGAATTGATTTTGCAGTCTCCTTTACGGCAATAATAAAATGGAATGGTAAATCTTACCGGCACTTCAACTCCTTTGTGCAATGCAGGTATCCATAATGCCGGGGCCGTTTCAAATCCATTTAAAAAAATCCTGTCGATGATTGCGGTGTTGTTGCCATAAAGCGAATTCACTGTGGGGTTAGCAGCTCTACCATGGGTATCCACTTCAAACGACAACCAGAATATTTCTTCATGTATCTTTTTAAGCTGATCATTGATTTCCAGTTCCCGGGCCAGAAACATGGAAACGTTTTTATGATAATGATAAATCAAATCGTTTAAGCTTCCCAAATAGCGTGCGGGTCGTTGAACATTAGTGATAACCCATTTATCGGAGAGGAAGATTTCCTGTGTTGAACTTTTTACTTTTTGATACAGTAAGGCTCCATTGTCATAATTAACAACCAGTGACACTTCTCCCGGTTCATCAAAGTAATTCCAAATGCCAACGGGTTTCCCGGTTGAGTCAAACCTCCCGATTTCGTATAAGGTTAACTTTACAATATGTTTCTGTGCCTGGGCAAAAAGGGTAGATAGTGTAAAGCCGATGATTGGCAGTAACCGCATATTAACTAACCAGTTTTTTATACTTAATCCGGTGCGGCTGGTCATCGCCCAGGCGTTTTTTCTTGTTTTCCTCGTATTCGCTGAAGGTTCCTTCAAACCAATATACCTGGGAATTACCTTCAAATGCAAGTATGTGCGTGCATACGCGGTCTAAAAACCACCGGTCGTGTGAAATAATCACGGCACAACCGGCAAAATTTTCCAATGCTTCTTCCAATGCCCGCAGGGTGTTGACGTCTAAATCGTTGGTGGGTTCGTCCAACAAGAGCAGATTGCCACCCTGCTTGAGGGCGATGGCCAGGTGAACGCGGTTGCGCATTCCGCCCGACAGTTCGCGGATTTTACGCTGTTGGTCAGTTCCGCTGAAATTGAACTTGCCCACGTAGGCCCGGGAGTTTATTTCACGGCCGCCCAGCATAATGATATCGTGTCCTCCGGTAATGGCCTGCCATACCGTATCATCAGGTTTCAGGTCATCGTGTTCCTGATCCACGTAAGCAATCTTCACCGTCTCACCCACTTCAAATGTGCCCGAGTCGGGTTTCTCCTTGCCGATAATCATTTTAAACAAAGTAGTTTTACCGGCACCGTTCGGGCCTATTACGCCTACGATTCCGGCAGGCGGGAGTGAAAAGGTAAGATTTTCCATGAGCAGCTTATCGCCAAAGGCTTTGCTCACATTTTTGGCTTCGATTACCTTATTACCCAGTCGCGGACCTGGCGGAATGTAAAGCTCCAGTTTTTCTTCGCGCTCCTTTACTTCCTGATTCAAAAGCTTTTCATAGGCCGATAAGCGGGCTTTGGCTTTGGCATGACGGCCCTTCGGGCTCATGCGCACCCATTCCAGTTCGCGCTCCAGTGTTTTCTGGCGCTTCGATTCGGTTTTTTCTTCCTGCGCCAGACGTTTTTGTTTCTGTTCAAGCCACGAAGAATAGTTTCCTTTCCATGGAATGCCTTCACCGCGGTCAAGCTCCAGTATCCATCCGGCTACGTTGTCCAGAAAATAACGATCGTGCGTAACGGCAATTACCGTTCCTTTGTATTGCTGCAGGTGCTGCTCCAGCCACAACACCGATTCGGCATCAAGGTGGTTGGTTGGTTCATCGAGTAACAGCACATCGGGTTGCTGAAGTAAAAGGCGGCACAAGGCAACCCTTCTCTTTTCACCACCCGAAAGGTGTTCAATTTTTGCATCAGGCGGCGGGCAGCGCAGGGCATCCATGGCCCGCTCCAGTTTATGGTCAAGTTCCCAGGCACCCAGCGCATCGAGCTTCTCCTGAATCTCGCCCTGCCGGGTGATGAGTTTTTCCATGGCATCGGGGTCTTCCATCACGGCCGGGTCGGCAAACTTTTCATTAACTGCTTCAAACTCTTTCAACAGGGCAACCGTATCTTTCACGCCTTCTTCTACCACCTCGCGTACGGTCTTGGATTTGTCGAGCTGCGGTTCCTGTTCCAGCAGTCCTACTGTATAGGAAAGATCGGATACCACTTCGCCCTGGTAGTCTTTATCGATGCCGGCAATGATGCGAAGCAGCGTAGATTTGCCCGAGCCGTTCAGTCCGAGCACGCCGATTTTGGCTCCGTAAAAGAAGGAGAGGTAGATGTCTTTGAGGACTTGTTTATTGGGCGGGTAAATTTTGCTTACACCCGCCATGGAAAAAATAATTTTTTCGTCAGCCATGGGAATTTTTTTAAAAACCTTGCAGTTAATGCGGCTGCAAATATGGTGCTTTTTGGCTTACGGGCCGCGAACCAGGCGGTTACCGTAACGGTTTAGCTAAGATGAAATACCGGGCAATGCACCCGTTTGGTGGTGTTGCCCTGCATTGGTTTAATTTTATTTTTGCGGAAAATTAAAAAAGGAGGTTTGCCTATGTACTGGACACTTGAACTTGCCTCGTATCTGGAAGATGCGCCCTGGCCGGCGACCAAAGACGAACTGATTGACTACTCCATCCGGTCGGGAGCTCCGCTGGAAGTGGTGGAAAACCTTCAGGAACTGGAAGATGACGGCCAGCCTTACGAAAGCATCGAAGAAATCTGGCCCGATTATCCGACTAAGGAAGATTTCTTCTTCAATGAAGACGAGTACTAAGTAATGACATAAAAGCTTTATGAATTTTAATGTGAAGCCGGTGAATGCCGGCTTTTATTTTTTATGTGATTGTAAGAGGGCATCAGCTATAACCAGATCTTCGGCTGTGGTAATCTTGATGTTTTCATAACTGCCTTCAAACAACGATATGGTGTGTCCTGCGCGTTCGGCAACGGAAGCGTCATCGGTCAGGCTGCTGTCTTCTTTAACCTGATAAGCTTTTTTAATCAAATCCGATTGAAAAGTTTGAGGCGTTTGAATTAACCGGAACCGGGAGCGGTCCAGGGCCTGTGTTTTATCCTGATCAATCATGCGGATGGATTCTTTCAGTCGCACGGCCGCTACTGCCGAACCGTGGATGGCGGCCAGGCGGAACGAAGCGGCAATCAGGTTTTCGTGAACCAGCGGCCGCACGCCATCGTGTATGCATACCAGGCTGTTATCGGGCACCTGTTCCAATCCTTTTTTTACCGACTGAAAACGCGTTTCGCCACCTGCCTGCAAACGATGCGGCAACTGGAAATCATACCGTTGGCACAAATCCTTCCATAATCCAAAATCATCTTCCGGCAGAACCAGTATGATTTGAACTGTTGATGAATACCGGTTAAAAGCATGCAGGGTGTGCATCAGAACAGGAAGGCCGGCAACCTCTAAAAACTGCTTTGGCAGGTGACTTTTAATGCGGGTTCCCTTGCCTCCGGCAACAACCAGCGCGTATTCTTCCATCTTCATATCTTGTCTGAAAATTACAACTTTATTAAGGTTATGATTCGTCTGCTTGTTATCGCTTTTAATGTAGTGGTGGTTACCTATCTGGTTTACCGTCTCTTTATGGTCATACAGGAACCGATAGTGCGGTGGAAAAAGATGCTGGTTGTAGCGGCCGGGTTGATCTTGCTGTTTTCGCCGGTAAGCATGTTCATCGGGACGTTTCGTCCCGGCATGCAATATTTCTTACTCTACCCTGTGGCGATTCTTATTTTTTTGTATTTGATACGGGAAGTAAAATAGATTACAGGATGAGCATACAATCACCGTAGGTGAGGAATTTATACTTTTCCTTTTTGGCTATTTTGTACGCTTCCATGATCAATTCATATCCGCCAAAGGCGGCAGCCATCATCAGCAAGGTGGATTCGGGAGCATGGAAGTTGGTGATGAGTGCGTTGCAGATTTTAAAGTCGTAAGGAGGGAAGATAAATTTATCTGTCCAGCCTTCCTTGGCTTTTAGTTTGTTAGTAGCCGATACGGACGATTCGAGGGCGCGTGCCACCGTAGTTCCTATCGCACAAACACGCTTTTTGCTGTCCAGTGCTTTGTTCACGATTTCAACACATTCCGGACCTACCCGGAAGTTTTCCGAGTCCATCTTATGCTTGGTCAGGTCTTCCACATCCACACTGCGGAAGGTGCCCAGCCCCACATGGAGGGTTATAAAGGCCATGTTTACACCTTTTATTTCGAGGCGTTTAACCAGCTGTTTGGTGAAGTGCAGGCCGGCTGTGGGTGCAGCCACAGCGCCCTTGTGTTTTGCGAAGATGGTTTGAAAGCGCTCGCGGTCTTCGGGCTCAACTTTTCTTTTGATATACTTCGGCAGCGGTGTTTCGCCCAACTGGTCAATTACTTTATCGAAGGCGGCTGAGTCGCCATCAAATAAAAACCGGATGGTTCGTCCGCGCGAAGTGGTATTGTCGATGACTTCAGCCACCAAATCGCCATTACCAAAATACAACTTGTTGCCTACCCGAATTTTCCGGGCCGGGTCAACCAGCACATCCCAGAGGTGCATTTCCGGATTAAGTTCGCGAAGCAGGAATACTTCGATTTTGGCTCCGGTTTTTTCTTTTCGGCCATAGAGGCGGGCCGGGAAAACCATGGTGTCGTTGGCTACCATCACATCGCCTTTGTCGAAGTACTCAACAATGTCTTTAAATATCCGGTGTTCGATCTTGCCGGTGTCACGGTGAATCACCATCATACGAGCTTCATCACGGTTTTCGGCAGGTCGTTGGGCTATGAGTGTGCTGGGTAATTCGAACTTAAATTCGGATAACTTCATAAATTTATAGGCCGGGCTGAAATTAAGGTTGCAAAAATAAGGCAGAAACGGGTATTTGCGAAGTTACCCGTATTTTTTGTTAGGGGTTGATTATCAACCGGAAAGACCTGCCGGCGTAATTACACCAGGGTTTTACCGACTAACCGCGGTAAGTAACTCATCATGTTTGTGCTGCGTCAGATACTGGAAAGCTTCAGGTTTGCCTGGAGGGCATTGAAATCAAATTTACTGCGTACCATTCTCAGCCTGCTGGGTGTAACGATCGGAATATTTTCCATTATCACGGTATTGACGTTGGTTGATTCGCTGGAGAAAGGCATTAAAGACAGCCTTAACTTTATTGGTAGTGGTGTCATTTACGTGGAAAAGTGGCCATGGCTGGCCGATAATGACGGGCAGTACAAATGGTGGGAGTTCTGGCGCAGACCCACGCCTTCGTTTGCCGAGTACAAAACGTTGCAACAAAATCTGAAACACGCCAGCGCCATATGTATTACGGCTGATCGTAATAATGTTTTGGTGAAGCGTGAAAACAACAGCCTCGGACAAGTACGCCTGGTAGGTGGGAGCGAGAACTACGATAAAATATTTGATGTGCCGGTAGAACTCGGTCGTTACCTTACGCCGGATGAGCTGGCAGCCGGAAGAAATGTAGCGGTTATCGGTTATGAAGTTGCTCAAGCACTTTTTCCAAATGCTGAAGACCCGTTGGGTAAATACATTAAAGTGCGCGATGTGCAGTTTGCCGTTGTGGGTACCATAAAAAAGGAGGGGGCAGGTTTATTCGGGAACAGCAGCAACGATTATGCCGTAATTATTCCTTACAACACCTTCCGGAAGATGTATCAGACCGGTACAGGCCGATGGAACGAAACGGAATCAACAATAGGAATAAAAGGCTATGATAGCGATGTGGGTTTGGTGGAATTGGAGAACGAAGTACGAGGTATGCTACGCAGCAAGCGTGGTCTGCGGCCTACGCAAAAGGATAACTTTGCCATAAACCGCCCGGAAGCTGTGATGGCTATTGTTACGGGTCTGTTTAACGGTGTCAGCATTGCGGGCTGGATTATCGGAGGGTTTGCCATGCTGGTTGGTGGCTTCGGAATTGCTAACATTATGTTTGTATCGGTTAAAGAGCGGACGCCTTTAATCGGTTTACAGAAGTCGGTTGGGGCCAAGAACTATTTTATTCTTTCGCAATTTCTTTTCGAGGCGGTGTTTCTCAGTATGATAGGAGGATTGGCAGGTCTGTTGCTTACGTACGCCATTACCTTCCTTCCTTTTGGCAGCCTGGAAGTAACGTTATCGTTTAAAAATATTGTGCTGGGTTTGGGAGTGGCCAGTGTAATCGGACTTATTTCGGGTATAGTGCCTGCCGCGGTAGCGGCCCGCATGGACCCGGTAATTGCCATACGGGCTACCTAAATCCGGCCTACTCCCTTTTGTATTCCTGCACCAGGTGCTTGTAATTAATCCGTTGACCGCGCCGGGACAGGCGGCATGAGTTTTTCCTTAATTTTTCTTTCCAGCTCTTCCATCAGTTCCGGATTATCTTCAATGAGTTGTTTTACGGCATCGCGGCCCTGTCCCAGTTTGTTGCCCTCATAGGAGAACCACGAACCCGATTTCTGCAGAATGTTCAGCTCAACCCCCAAATCAACGATCTCGCCCGATTTGGAAATACCTTTTCCATACATGATGTCGAACTCCACCACTTTAAATGGCGGGGCTACTTTGTTTTTTACCACTTTTACCTTAACGCGGTTACCTGTCACATCATCGGCACCTTCTTTAATCTGGCCGATTCTGCGAATATCTAACCGCACTGAGGCATAAAACTTTAAAGCATTACCACCTGTTGTGGTTTCCGGATTGCCGAACATTACACCGATTTTTTCGCGCAACTGGTTAATGAATACGCAGGCACAGCCGGTTTTGCTTATGGTTCCGGTAAGTTTACGCAGCGCCTGCGACATCAGGCGCGCCTGAAGGCCCATCTTGCTGTCGCCCATTTCGCCTTCCAGTTCGCCTTTCGGCACGAGGGCCGCTACCGAGTCAATCACGATAATATCGATGGCTCCCGAGCGAATCAGGTGGTCGGCAATTTCCAGGGCCTGTTCGCCATTGTCGGGTTGCGAGATGAGCAGGTTTTCGGTGTCAATGCCCAGCTTCTCGGCATAGGCTTTATCAAAAGCGTGTTCGGCATCAATAAATGCAGCCAGGCCGCCCTTCTTTTGAGCTTCGGCAATCATGTGCAGCGTGAGGGTGGTTTTACCCGATGACTCCGGGCCATAGATTTCCGTAATACGTCCGCGCGGAATACCGCCTACGCCCAGTGCTATATCCAAACCGATAGAACCCGTGGAAATGGCAGGTATATCGGCAATCTTTTCATCGCTTAATTTCATCACCGTGCCCTTGCCGTACGTCTTTTCCAGTTTGTCGATGGTAAGCTGAAGGGCTTTTAATTTTTCTTTGGCGTCGCTCATATAGTTGATTTTCGAATCGGGGCTCAAATTACGATGATGCTATCCAAATTCAAATGAAAAGATTTAAACCCTGACATGGTCTGACAGTTTTGCCGGATGGGTTTAAATACGATTTTTACCGCATGCGCAAAATGCTGAAAAAAATATTTCTTATCGTCCTGATGCTACTGGCACTTACTGCCATCTGGCATGCCGATTTGTTGCTTTATGCTGCGCGCCAGGGCGCCGGACAATTTTTATTGATCTGGAATGCCCGCCCCGTTAAGGAAGTTGTGGCCGATCCTTCCGTGCCCGATTCGGTAAAACAGAAGCTCATGTTGGTTGACGAAATCCGGCAGTTTGCCATCAACTCTCTTGGGCTAAAAGATACCCGCAGCTACCGGAAACTGTACGACCAGCAGGGCAGGGAAGTGCTATGGGTGGTTACAGCCTGTAAGCCTTTTGAGCTTGTTGAAAAGCGATGGAGGTTTCCGATAGTTGGTGAAGTTCCCTATAAGGGATTTTTCAATCCTGCACATGCGGAAGCAGAAAAACATAAGCTGGAGGCCGAAGGATGGGATGTAAGTGTACGCAACCCGGGCGGCTGGTCAACTTTAGGTTGGTTTGAAGACCCTTTACTCAGCAGCATGCTCTTTCGCAGCGAGGGCGACCTGGCCAGTTTGATAATCCATGAGATGGTTCATGCCACGTTGTATGTGAAAGACAGTGCCGACCTGAACGAAAATCTGGCTTCGTTTATTGGCGATCGCGGCGCAGAATTTTTTCTTAACTGGAAATATGGCAAACACAGTGATGAACTCCGGCAATACCGGGAAGAAGATATGGAATACCGCAAGCTCAGCGACCATATGCTGCGCGGATATGATCTGCTCGATAGTTTATATAAAGGCATGGAAGGTTTTTCAGATGAACAAAAAGTTACTCTGAAAAGAAAAGTAATCCGAAACATCATTTCAGCTACCGATACCCTGAAACTGAAATGGTTGCGCAGTCCGGCGAAAACATATAGCGACTCATTACCTAACAATACCTACTTCATGAATTTTAAACGATATCAGTCGCGACAGGACAACTTTGAAAAAGAGTGGCAAAGCCGTTTTCGCGGAGATCTGCAGTTATACATTACCTACTTAAAAGAAAAATACCCTTCGCCTTAATGTTTACGGATTTTTAAGGATTTGTTAAAATGGCTTAACGGATTTTTAAAGCCTCATTTTCTGCCTACTTTTGTTACGCGATTATCAGGTTTTATGGCTAACAAAACGGCACACCGGGTATTGGTGGTTGATGACGAAGAACCCATTCAGGAACTGCTTCGCTACAACCTGGAAAAGAGTGGTTATGAGGTAAAAACAGCGGGAGATGGCTTCAAGGCCATTGAAGTGGCACGCAAATTCCAACCCGACCTGGTACTGCTCGACATCATGATGCCCAAGATGGATGGTGTGGAAACCTGCCGCCAATTGCGCGAATTACCCTCTTTACAAAACACCTTTATCATATTTCTCACGGCCCGCTCAGAAGAATATTCCGAAGTTGCGGCATTCGATGTGGGTGCCGATGATTACATCACCAAGCCCATTAAACCGAGAGCCCTTTTAAGTCGCATTGCTGCATTATTCCGTCGCGACACCAAGAAGACCGGTAATAATGTAATTACCATCGGAGATTTGGTAATTGACCGCGACAGCTATACGGTTAAAGTGCAGGGGCGTGAAGTAAGCTTACCTAAAAAAGAGTTTGAACTCCTTTTCTTCCTGGCGCAAAACCCTAACAAAGTGTTCAGCCGTGAAGATTTGCTGCAAAACATTTGGGGCTCCGACGTGTATGTGCTGGCCCGCACAGTTGATGTTCACATCCGAAAGGTACGCGAAAAAATAGGCGAAGATTACATCACTACGGTAAAGGGAGTGGGATATAAGTTTGGTGCGGCTTAACGGTAGGATTTGATTTTTTTTTAGCATGTGCAGGTTTTGCGCTCGATGCATCACTGCTTAAATTTTTATTTGTATAAGTCCATATTCCCGATTATTTGCTGAACTTTGAGCTTGCCTGAATAACCGCCATGGTATATTCTTCCCGCACGCTTGCGTTGTTGTTGGCTATCAGCATCGCATTGGTCACTACGGCCTTTCTTTCGCTGTTGGACGTAAAGTCGTCTGCCTTGCTGGTGGCATTGTTTATTAGTTTTTCTGTTTCCTATCTGCTTGTTTTTGTAGTACTTGAGTTTCTCATCTTTCGTGAAATCAATAAAATTAACAAGCTCATCAGTAAGCTCCGCAAAAAAGAACTGAACCGCATTACACGCCATAAATCGTCTTTGCTTAATCCTTTGAAAGGAATTAACGAAGAGATTTATTCATTTGCCGAACTGAAGCAGAAGGAAATTGACGAACTGAAAAAACTGGAGGCCTTTCGCAGGGAGTTCATTGCCGATGTTTCGCACGAACTGAAAACACCCATATTTGCCGCACAGGGTTTTGTACATACACTGCTCGATGGTGCGGTGAACGATAAGTCGGTGCGGACAAAATTTCTGAAAAAAGCTGCCAAGAGTCTGGATGGTCTCGATGCCCTGGTGCAGGATTTACTTACACTTTCGCAAATCGAAACCGGGCAAATCAAGATGCACTTTGAAAGCATTGACCTGGTAAAACTTACTGAAGAGGTGTTCGAGCAATTGGAAGACAAGGCCAAAAAGCGAAACGTCCGCCTGCGAATTGACACCGAAACCCGGCCGGTGATTGTATATGCTGACTGGCAACGGATTTTTCAGGTGATATCCAATCTGGTATCCAATGCCATCAAACATTCCTATGAAGGAGGCGAAGTGATCGTGTGGTTTGAAATCGGCAAAAAAAACGTTACTACCCATGTACGCGACTATGGCGAGGGTATTCCGGCCGAGCACCTGCCCCGTATTTTCGAACGGTTTTACCGCGTGGATAAAAGCCGCAGCCGCGAAAAAGGAGGCACAGGCCTGGGGCTGGCCATCGTGAAGCATATTTTGGAAAATCATAATACCAAAGCCGAGGTGAAAAGCGAACCGGAAAAAGGCTCCGACTTCTTTTTTAAACTGCCACGCTTTAAACCGGGCGAAGAAAAAGAATAATGAAATCTTCCTTTTTTGAAGAATACTTGTTGTGGGAGGACGAAAACTGGGTGGCAATCAACAAACCACCGGGTATTTCCACTTTAGCCGACCGGGCCAGTGACTTGAATATGCTGGAACTGATTCGAAAGCGATATCCCGATGCGCAGGCATGTCATCGCCTGGATAAGGAAACTTCCGGAGTTCTGATTTTTGCCAGGAACCCGGAAGCCTACCGCCACTTAAGTCTGCAATTTCAGAATCGTCAGGTAGAAAAATTATACCATGCAGTGGTGCATGGCGTGCACCGGTATGAAAATTTTACCATTGATGCGGCATTGGATACGCGGGATGCTCCTCCGGTAAAAGTTGTATCCCGCGGTAAGAAGTCAGTCACGGTGGTCAGTACCATCAATGTTTATCGTCAGCATACCCTGGTTGCCTGCCGACCGTTCACGGGGCGAATGCATCAGATTCGCGTTCATTTGGCTTACGCGGGGACTCCGATTGCAGGCGACACACTATATGGCGGAAGTCCGGTTTATTTGTCGGCCTTAAAACCGGGTTTTCGATTGAAGAAGGGCACATTGGAGCAGCCTTTAATGGGTAGGGCCGCACTCCACGCCCTTACTTTGGATTTTAAGGATTTTGAAGGAAAGCAGATTAGAATGGAGGCCCCTTATCCAAAAGATTTCCGCGCATTGGTTCGTCAGCTTGAGCTAACCAAAGGCTCCTAAGCAAATCGCGAAAGGCTTTTTTAAACTCATTTGTATTTAAAAACCCTTCCGCTTACCTTTGTGTCCCTTTTTAAAACAGGGTACAAAAAGCACGTTTAACCATAGCAAAAGTGAAGGCTGAAAGTTATAAGACCATTGTTCCCAGCCAGGCATCGTATCAAAAAGCCTGGTATGTGGTGGACGCCCGTGATCAGGTATTGGGTCGTCTTGCCAGTCGCGTAGCGCACCTTATTAAGGGAAAACACAAAACCAGCTACGCGCCCAACATGGATTGCGGTGATCATGTAATTGTTATCAATGCCGATAAAGTGCGCATGACCGGGAAAAAATGGACTAGGCGGGTAATTTTTACCCATTCCGGGTACCCGGGCAGCCAGCGCGAGCTTACACCGGCTTATATCCATTCCAAAAGACCGGAACGCCTCATTGAACATGCAGTCCGCGGAATGCTTCCCAAGAACCGCCTTGGCCGGCAGCTGTTCCGCAGTCTTCATGTGTATGCTGGTCCCGAGCATCCGCATGCCGCACAACAACCTCAAGCAATTAATTTCTGAACTTCATGGAAATCATCAACGCAACAGGAAGAAGAAAAACATCCATAGCGCGGGTTTACCTTAAACCGGGAAAAGGTGAAATTCTGATTAACCAGCGCCCGCTTTCCGATTACTTTCATTCCGAAATTCATCAGTCGTTAATAAAATATCCGTTGCAGGTTGCCAAAGCAGATGGCCAGTACGATGTGCGGGTGAATGTTGAAGGCGGAGGTATCAAGGGTCAGGCCGAGGCCATCCGTTTGGGTATTGCCCGTGCGCTCGTTCAGGTTAACGAAGAAAATAAAACAACCCTTCGGAAGGAAGGTTTATTAACCCGCGACAGCCGTATGGTTGAGCGGAAGAAATACGGACGCAGAAAAGCACGCAGAAGATTCCAGTTCAGCAAACGTTAAAATTCATCATGCCAAGAAAACTTACCTATCAGGAATTATTGGAAGCCGGAGTACACTTCGGTCACCTTACCCGCAAATGGAACCCGAAGATGGCCGAGTACATCTTCATGGAAAACAACGGCATCCACCTCATTGATTTGAATAAAACCCTGGAATGCCTGGATGAGGCAGCCTATGCCCTGAAAAACATCGTGCGTTCCGGAAGGAAAATCATGTTTGTTGCAACGAAAAAGCAGGCAAAAGATATTGTTACCGAGGAGGCCAAGCGACTCAACATGCCTTATGTAACCGAGCGTTGGCTTGGAGGCATGCTGACCAACTTTGCCACCATACGCAAATCGCTGAAAAAGCTCTCCCAGATTGAAAAGCTTCTGAAGGACGAGTCGGCACAACAGGGTTTGCAGAAGAAGGAACGCCTGATGCTGGCTCGCGAAAAGGCAAAACTCGAGCGTCAGCTTGGCGGCATTGTTGATTTGAACCGCCTGCCGGCAGCCCTTTTTGTTATTGACGTAAAACGCGAACATATCGCTGTGGCCGAAGCGCAGAAACTTAATATTCCGGTTTTTGCGATGGTTGATACCAACTCCGATCCTACGCTGGTGGATTTCCCAATACCGGCCAATGACGACGCCTTCAAATCCATAGCCCTCATCACCAAATATATTGGTGAAGTTATTGAAGAAGGTTTGATGGAGCGCAAAAAGGACAAGGAAGAAGCAAGCCTCAAAAAAGAAGAGGAAGAAAAACGTAAGATTGACGAGGCAGCCGTTGAAGAAAGCAAGTAACTTGTCTGTCAGATATTAAACTTCAGATGAACATCGGCTGCGCAGGCCGATGTTCTTTTTTAAATGTGAACTTAACCGATTAATTAAACAACCATAACTATGATTTCAGCACAGGATGTTAACAAACTCCGGCAGATGACCGGTGCCGGCATGATGGATTGTAAAAAGGCGCTTACCGAAGCCAATGGTGATTTTGAAAAGGCCATCGAGATTTTACGCAAAAAAGGGCAGAAAGTATCTGCTTCCAGGATGGATAAAGAGGCCCGGGAAGGTGCCGTGTTTGTAAAAGTAAGCGATGATAACCGGGAGGCCGTTTTAATAGCCCTGAATTGTGAAACCGATTTTGTAGCCAAAAACGAAGAATTTCAGAATCTGGGAAAACTAATTGCTGAAGCAGCCTTTACGCATAAACCCGCTGATAAGGAAGCCTTACTGACCCTTACATCAGGTAATCTCACCATTCAGGATAAGATCATTGAACTGGTGGGTAAGATTGGCGAAAAAATTGAAGTTTCAGAGTATGTACGCTTGACTGGTGAACCCGTTGTTGCCTATATTCATGCTGGAGCCAAACTGGGAGTGCTGGTGGCTTTGAAAGGAGCTAACGGAGTGTCTGAGGCAGTGCTGGCAGCCGGTAAAGATGTGGGGATGCAGATTGCAGCTATGAATCCGGTTGCAGTTGATGAGCACTCGGTTGATAAAAGCCTGATAGACAAGGAAATGGAAATAGCCCGCGCACAGGTGTTGGCCGAGGGTAAACCTGAAAACATGGTGGAGAAAATTGCGCAGGGCAAAGTGAATAAATTCCTCAAAGAAAATACCTTATTGGCCCAGGCTTTCGTTAAGGATAATAACAAAACCGTGGGACAGTATCTGAACGATGTGAGTAAGGGACTTTCGGTTGCCGCTTTTAAGCGTGTTTCAATTGGATAACTTCAAAACAGGATGAGGCTTCAACAAAAATTAGAATAAATATGCAAGTCTTAAGGAGCCGGTATATTCCTCTGGTGCTGCTCTGGATTTGTTTTAATGGATTATGCCAAAATCCGGAAAAGCCCAAGCGCACTTACATGGAAACGAAATATACGTTGGAGCGACTTGCCAGATTAGGCAGTGATGATCCGACTGCTTTAGGGACAGTACAATCACTGCCTATGCCTCCTCCTGATGTTAAAGGCAGCGACTTACTTAATCCGGGTTACAATGCTTCCACTTTTCTGCTCAACGACAGTTCTTTACTTAATAACCTTCCCGCTAAGTATTATGTATTACGAAATGAGTTCGATGTAAAAACGCCACAAGGTATTCGCACGTTGAAAGGAGATCGCGTGAAGAGTTTTATGTGGGTTGACAGCGCTTCAAAAAAGACTGAGTTCTTTGTTAACATGAAAGAGTACCAGGGAGCGAATGGCTCCCCCGGTTCAGGGTTTATGCAGATTCTTTCAGAGGGAAAAATCACCCTGCTTAAGCAAACTGAAGTGATTTTTAAAAAGGCCAATTACCATGTCGCCATGCATGTAGGCAGTCCCGATCATGAGTTTATCCGAAAAACACATTTGTTTTACCTCACAGGCAAAACTTTTCAACCACTACCCGGAAAAAAGAAATTGTTGACCGTTTTTCCCGACCATCAGGATGAACTGCAGCGATTTATTAAAGTCAATCAACTGGATTTAAATCTTGAACATCATATTCAGATACTGGTGGATTATTACAACTCACTTAAATAGATTTTTGAAACACAAGCAACCCGGACAATATGAAAATTAATTCTAAACTACCTGCGTTTGTTTTTGCCTTTTTGCAGGTAATTGCGCTGAAAGCCCAGCAGACTTCTTCAACCCGCAACTTCATGCAAAACCGGTACTTGCTGGAGCGCATGTCCAGCACCGAACAGTTGGCTATGGGTACCGTTCAGACCTTACCAATGGCTCCACCCGAAGTATTGGGCACTGACCTTCTGAACCGGAATTACAATCGTGCAACGTTTTTGCTTAACGACAGCTCTCTTCTTGAAGGTCTGCCGGCGCGGTATTACATCATGAGAAATGAATTCGATGTGAAGACCGGGCAGGGAGTACGTACCCTTAAAGGTGATCGTGTAAAAAGTTTTGTGTGGCTTGACAGCGCTACCAGCAAGCCACAGGTTTTTGTGAACATGAAAGAATATAAAAGAGATGATGGTACACCGGGCGCGGGTTTTATGCAGATTTTGTGCGAAGGAAAAATCGGCCTGCTTAAACAAACCGAAGTAATCTTTAAAGAGGCCAACTATCATGTTGCCCTCAATGTTGGCAGCCGCGATCACCAATTCATTACAAAAACTCACCTTTATTACCTCATAGGTTCTACGTTCCGGCTTTTGCCGCCGAAAAAGAAAATGCTTTTTTTATTTAACGACCATCAGGCAGAAATTCAACGCTTTGTCAAGATTAATGAGCTCGACCTGACTAACGAATATCACGTTCAGGCCCTTTTTGATTATTACAACTCACTTCAATAGGAGCTACATCTGGAATTCCTTTTGCAGGTTTTCGATGGTCGTGCGGTTTACATGACGGAAGTCAAGAATCATCAGTCCGTCTAACGCTTGGTTGAATTTTGGGTCAACGTTAAATCCGATTATCCGTGCATTTTGCTGGATATATTTTTTAAGCAGAACGGGAGCTGAGCGTATGGCAGGCTCGATATCATCAATAATTTTATCCAGCTTTCGCAGGTCTTTCCCGGTACCCTTCAGCATCAGTTCGGCTTCCTGCAGTATGGAAGACGGAATTCTGAATTTTTTACGCGGCTCAATAAAAGCAGCCAGTTCGTTATCAAAGTAATTGCGTTGAATAAAAGCCACAATCACGCCTTTGCTCACCTTGGAATAATAATTACTGATACTTACAGGGCCGATGATGTAATTATACTCAGGGTGGCGTATCAGCACGGTGAGTATGCCACGCCATAACAAAAACAAAGGGAGTCGTTTGTTTTGGTATTCGGGAATAATGAACGACCGGCCCAGCTCAATGGCTTCGTTTAAAATGGGAATGAAGCCATCTTTCATTTTAAAAAGCGAATAGGTGTAAAATCCTTTTCGCCCGAAACGCCGAATAATTTCCCTTCCTAACCCGATGCGGTATGCGCCAACTAAGCAGTCCGCTTCGCGGTCGTATAAAAAAAGATGCCGGTAAAAGCTGTCGTACTTGTCTAAATCAATTTCCTTGTTGGTTCCTTCGCCTTCCTGCCGGAAAGTAATCTCCCTCAGTCGGCCGATTTCATGCAAAATGTGAGGCAATTCATGAGCTTCGGTCAGGTACACATCAAACTGTTGTTGGGAAAATAATTTTCGATGTTGAATGCTGCTCAGGTCCTGTTGAATCAGTTCAGGGTCGGTGGCTCCGGGTACGGCTGAAGGTTTAATTAATTTCGGAAGTTTAACCCTGTTTCGGGAAGCATCCAGTACTTTGCCCAGGGCGTAGGTACGGGTGCGCAGAAACTTCCCGGTTTGTTCAACATCACTAAACACGTTGTACTCCTCCGGCTGGATGGGATGGCCGATACGAATGCGCAGGTTAATGTCGCGAATGCGTGCCAGTTCATGAGGTAGTCTTAATGTGCGCAGGGAAGGATGAATCTGGCCAAGGATATGAAACGACCACGAATTGTGCCCGTAAAAATAAATGGGTATCACCGGAACGTTAACCTTTTGAATCAGTTTAATGGCCGGCTTTTGCCACTCGCGGTCGGTTATCTGATTTAGTTTTCTTCTCGTTGAGGAAACCTCACCGGCAGGAAACATGCCCAGCCCTCCGCCCGACTGCAGATGCTGAATAGCCTCCTTCATCCCTGCTGCGCTGGAATATGCCTGCTTGTATTCTTCAAGGGGGTTTACACCAATGAAGTAGTCCTTGATGGGTTCGATTTTTTTTAACAGAAAGTTGGCCATTACTTTGAAATCCTTACGTCTGCGGCTAATCAGTTCAATCAATGCAAGGCCATCCAGACCGCCGTAGGGATGATTGGAAACCGTGATAAAAGCTCCTTTTGCCGGTATGCGTAACAACTCCGATTCGTCCACTTCAATCACAATGTTTTTGCGCTTCAAAAGTGCGTGAATGAAGTCAAGTCCCTGATGATTCTGAATTTCCGCGTAGAGCTTGTTCAAATCGGCAATGCCGGAAAATTTCATTAAGCCGGAGGCAATAATACGGTTTCGGATTCCGGTTGCTTTCGAAAAATCGCTAACACTTACAAGTTGCTTCTTCATTCGATGCCTTTCCCTGGTACTTTATTTGTTCCGCTTTGAAAAAGCAGTTTTCATGGCGTGTTCCAATTCTTTTCCTGCCCGTTTCAGGCTTTCTTCCACTTCTTTCCAGCGTTCCTTGTCGGTAGCCTCCTGACGGAGCTTTTCAGCCGATTTGCGCAATTCTTCATAGCGGTCTTCAAACTCTTTTTCCATGCGCTCACCGGCTTGTTTCAGTTCGGCAACGAATTCATCAATTTTTTTACCCAGATTTTTGAGTGCCTTTTCAGCTTTTCCTTCATCTTTTTCCGATTTCATAGTTGCAGCGTTTAAAAGTTTGTACATTCAGGTTTGTTAACGCAAGGTTATGGAAAACAATCCCGATCACATCGCCTATATTACGAAACTTCTCGAAACTAAGTCATCGGCCAAGCAAAAAACTTACCGGCATTTACTGGATGCTTTTAGTGTGTTGCGTTCGGAGTCCGGGCGCATCACGGCAGAACTGGCCAGCCGGGCGCAATCGACAGACCCGGAGGTTACCATCGAATTCAAAGAAATCGGGCCGCACGAGTTTCATGTAAAACTGGCGGGCGACCTGCTTATCTTCGTACTGCATACCAACATTGTAACCTTTGATGACCAGCATTTCGCCATGCAGGATCCGTACATCAGGGAAAATGAATGCAACCGGTATTTCGGCCAGATCATGATTTATAATTTCATGGCGGATTCGCTGAAGTTTAACCGTGTAAACGATCCGGGCTATTTGTTGGCGCGGTTAATGATTAATCATGAAAATCGTTTTTTTGTGGAAGGGGAGGGGCCGTTGGCGTATTTGTTCAATCGCATTTCAGAAGGTCCTTTAACGCCGGTATTTTTGAACGGTCTGGTAAAGATGGCGCTGGCCATTGCAATTGAAAATGATTTGATGGCTCCGCCTTATCCGCAGGTTAAGTTCATTACATTGTATCAAAAGATGGAGCATACGCCTGATTTAGGTGGTGGCCAGAAAATTGGATTCCGGATGAAGCATCAGGATAAATCCGGCTAAATAGGATTATACATCATAACACTGTTATATTGCCGCCAAATCAGCTATGCGAAGTAAGACTCTTTTCATCGTTCTTCTTTCTGTTTTTGTTCTGTCTTGCGCATCATCCGGTAAGCCGAAGAAGTTAAAACCCGGTAAACCCATTCCCTGTCCGGTAAAAGACTGTTAGACATGCTGAAGCGCCTTATCATTGCTATTGATGGTTATTCGGCTTGCGGAAAGAGTACAACGGCACGTGCCGTAGCCCGCATTTTGGGGTACCGCTACATTGATACGGGAGCCATGTATCGTGCGGTTACACTTTACTTTCTGGACCATCACGTTGCCATTACCAACCCGAAAGAAGTAGCCAGGGCACTGGATAACATTACCATCTCTTTTCGCGTTAACCCGGCCGGAGACAGTGACACCTACCTCAACGGATTAAATGTTGAGCAGGAAATCCGTGAGTTACGGGTTGCAGAGTCTGTTAGTCAGGTAAGTGCCTTAAAACCGGTGCGCGAGAAGCTGGTACAACAACAGCGGAAAATAGGTAAGGATAAAGGAATAGTTATGGATGGTCGTGATATTGGTACGGTGGTGTTTCCGGATGCTGACTTGAAATTTTTTATGACAGCTGATATTACTGTACGTGCTGAGCGCAGGCAGCGCGAATTGCTTGAAAAGAATATACTGGCTGATCTGGATTCCGTAATTCAAAACATAATGGAACGCGACCGGATTGACACCACCCGCTCCGAAAGTCCGCTGCGCCAGGCACCCGATGCCATTGTGCTGGATACGACGCATCTGACCATTGATGAGCAGGTGGACGAGGTGGTACGCCGGGCGGTTTCACTGATGTTAAAACCGCGTTAAACGCTTATTCGGAAAACCTTTTTATTGTCAGATTTATCCTTAATTTTGCCACCGTTCAAAAAAACACCTAATCGCATATTCTGCATGGGCCGATTCATCCGGTTAAAAAAAGGTTTTGATATTCATCTTGCCGGTAAAGCTGAACCCCGCATTGCTTCGGTTGATCAACCTGAAACTTTCGTAATTAAGCCCACGGACTTTCATGGGATTTACATGCCCAAGCCAGTGGTAAAGGAAGGCGATGTCGTAAAAGCGGGTTCGGTACTGTTTCATGACAAGCGCAATGAAAAAATCGTATTCACCGCTCCGGTGAGTGGTGAAATTGTTGAGGTAAAGCGGGGAGAAAAACGCAAACTCCTCGAAATAAAAATCCTGGCCGACAAAACGGTTGAACACCTCAACTTTTCCAAATATTCAGTTTCCGATCTGGCCAACTTAACGCGCGAAAAAGCCATCGAACAGTTGCTGGAAAGTGGTGTATGGGTTAACATTGTTCAACGTCCTTTTGGCATTGTTGCCGATCCGAACGAGAAACCCAAATCCATTTTCATATCTGCTTTCGACTCGGCACCGCTTGCCCCGGATTACAACGTATTATTTAAAGGTCAGGAACAATATTTTCAGGCTGGTATTGATGTACTGAAAAAGTTAACATCCGGCCCGGTTCATGTAAATGTTCATGCCGAGCGCGAAATTTCATCTGTATTCTCACAGGCCAAAGGTGTTGAACTCAACAAATTTTCAGGGCCTCATCCTTCCGGCTGTGTGGGTGTTCAGATTCATCACATTGATCCTATTAATAAAGGTGATGTGGTGTGGACCATTCAGCCGCAGGGCGTTATTCAAATCGGAAAATTATTTCTGAACGGTATATATGATGCCTCACGGATTATCGCACTGGCCGGTTCGGAAGTGAAGCAACCGCAGTATTATAAAACCTACACCGGTGCATCGGTGAAAAAGTTTATAGCCAACAACATCAAGAGTGAGCACGTGCGGGTTATTTCAGGCAATGTCCTTACCGGCACGAATGTGGGTAAAGAGGGGCATCTTGGATTTTTTGATCATCTCATAACGGTAATTCCGGAAGGGGATTATTATGAATTTCTGGGTTGGATCAAACCCAGTTTCAATAAGCTAAGTTTACATCGTGCTTTCGGTCTGCTGTCGTTCCTGAATCCGAAAAAGGAATACGTTGTTGACAGCAATACCCATGGTGAGCCCCGTGCATTTGTACAAACCGGCGTGTTCGAAAAAGTTACACCCATGGACATTTTGCCTACTTATTTGTTAAAAGCAATAATTGCAGAAGATTTTGACGAGATGGAGGCGCTGGGTATTTACGAGGTAATTGAAGAGGACCTTGCGCTATGTGAATTTGTAGATGTAAGCAAACATAACGTGCAGGAACTTGTTCGGGAAGGAATAGAACTGATTATGAACAGCTGATGCTATGAAATTTTTACGTGACCTATTCGATAAAGCCAAACCTCATTTCGAGCGAGGAGGAAAGTACCACAAGTACTTTTACCTGTTTGAAGCGCTCGATACGTTTCACTTTTCACCTAATACGGTAACACCGGTTAAAGGCGCGCAGATACGCGATGCCATTGACCTGAAGCGATTGATGATGACGGTGGTTATCGCCATGCTGCCATGCCTTGCTTTTGGCATTTGGAATGTTGGTCATCAGCACTTCCTGGCAACCGGTGTAGCGGCAACCGAAGGCCAAAAAATATGGATAGGCCTGGTTCAGGTTATACCTATCGTCCTGGTTAGTTACGTATCCGGAGGTTTGGTTGAGGTAATTTTTGCCATCATCCGTAAGCACCCGATAAATGAAGGTTTTCTGGTGACCGGCTTACTCATTCCGCTGGTCATGCCACCTGATATTCCCTTGTGGCAGGTAGCCGTGGCCACCGTGTTTGCCGTTGTATTTGCCAAGGAAGCTTTTGGTGGTACCGGTATGAATGTGGTTAATGTAGCACTCACTGCACGGGCATTTTTGTATTTTGCTTACCCCACCGACATTTCGGGTGAAGTTTGGACTTACCTGGGTGATGCCAAAACCGTAGCCGGCTATTCGGGTGCCACTCCGCTTGCCGTGGCTGCTGCTTCGACTACCAGTGTTGTGCAGGATTTAAACGCGTTTGGCGCCGGTTGGGCAGATAATCTGTACAGTTGGGAAAATCTTTTCCTTGGCATTATACCCGGCTGTATTGGCGAAACGAGCACGCTGATGTGTTTGATCGGTGCAGCGATTTTGATAATTACCGGCGTAGGTAGCTGGAAAATTATTCTGAGCGTATTTGCCGGTGCATATGGTATGGGCTTGTTCCTTAACCTGCTGGGTACCAATGTCTTTATGCAAATGCCAGCCCACTATCATCTGGTGATGGGCGGACTGGCTTTTGGAGCTGTATTTATGGCCACCGATCCGGTTACTGCTGCTCAAACCGAACTGGGTAAGTGGTTTTATGGTTTACTGATTGGTATTCTTACCGTACTTATCCGGGTATTTAACCCGGCTTATCCGGAGGGTATCATGCTGGCAATTTTGCTGATGAACGTGATGGCTCCGCTCATTGATTACGCAGTAGTTAGTGCAAACAAAAAACGCAGATTAAAACGTGCGACAGTCTAATTTGTATATTTTGCTTTACGCTGCAGGCATTACTATTGTTTGTGGCGGATTACTGGCGCTTGCATCCGAAGGGCTCAAAGAGCGTCAACAGGCTAATATTGAACTGGAACGCAAAGCCAACATCCTTTCAACTGTGATGAACATAGAGGATGGGGTGAACGTTGCCGAAGTGTACAATAAGCGCGTAAAGTCATACGTAGTTGATTTTAACGGGAACATGGTTGACGGTGTAGATGCCGCCTCGGTGAATGTCGAAGCCGAGTACAAAAAAGCGCCCGAAAAAAGACTGCTTCCGGTTTATGAGTTCCGCAGCGAAAGCAATCCGGATAAACTGGAGTTTATTGTTGTGCCGGTGCATGGTTTTGGTTTGTGGGATAAAATTTGGGGGTATGTTGCCCTTCAGGCGGACCTAAACACGGTACAAGGTGTGATTTTTCAGCACAAGGGCGAAACGCCCGGGTTAGGAGCGCGGATAGCTTCGGAAGATATTCAAAACCGTTACCGAGGAAAGAAGGTTTTCGAAGGAAATGAACTGGTTTCGGTTGTTATGATGAAGGGCGAAGGCTTTGATTATTCCGATGACCCGCACAAGGTTGACGGGATGTCGGGCGCGACTTTAACCGGGAAGGGAGTGAATAACATGCTGAAGGATTACCTCAGTTGTTATGTAAACTATTTCAATAAGTTAAAACAACAACAGGCTGGCGTATGAGTACTGCAACTGCTGAAGCTGTAGTGGAGAAAAAGCGGGAACCGCTGCTCTCCAAAAAGAACCGTAAATTAATTACCCACCCACTGGATATTAATAACCCGATTACGGTGCAGGTTTTGGGTATCTGTAGTGCGTTGGCAGTAACTACCCAATTAAAACCGGCATTCATCATGGCGCTCAGCCTGATGGTAGTAACGGCCAGCTCCAATGTGGTTATTTCATTGATGCGCAACACCATTCCTTCACGCATCCGCATTATCGTTCAGCTGGCCATTGTGGCAACGTGGGTAATTCTGGTCGATCAGGTTTTGAAAGCGTATGTCTATGACGTTTCGAAGCAGCTTAGTGTGTTTGTGGGCCTCATTATTACCAACTGTATTGTAATGGGGCGCCTGGAAGCCTTTGCCATGGGTAATCCGGTTGGTCCTTCCTTGCTCGATGGCATTGGTAATGGCATGGGTTATGGCGTCATCCTGCTCATTATTGCATTCTTCCGCGAGTTGTTGGGTTCAGGAGCGTTGTTTGGCTTCAAGATTTTTGAAGCCATCGGCTTGCACTATACCGGCAATGGTCTGATGTTGCTCCCGGCAGGTGCCTGTATTATTGTTGGAATAATTATTTGGGTACAGCGTTACCTCAATGGCTATCGTGAAGCGTAATTCTTGAATTATGGAAAATCTTATCAGCATCGGCGTTCGCTCAATTTTTGTTGACAACATGATATTTGCCTACTTCCTGGGCATGTGCTCTTATCTGGCCGTTTCCAAAAAAGTAAAAACCGCTTTCGGGCTTGGCCTGGCAGTCGTGTTTGTGTTGGGAATTACAATTCCCATTAACTGGCTGATTCAGAATTACATTTTGAACGCAGGGGCTTTGGCGTGGATCAGCCCCGAATTTTCATCGGTTGATCTCGGCTTCTTGCAGTTTATCGTGTTTATTGCCGTAATCGCGGCGATGGTACAGTTAACCGAAATGGCGGTTGAGAAATTTTCTCCCGCCCTTTACGGATCGTTGGGAATTTTCCTCCCGCTTATTGCCGTGAATTGTTCAATACTCGGAGGTTCGCTGTTTATGGTTGGTCGCTCGTACACGCTTGCCGAGGCCACGATGTTCGGGTTGGGCAGCGGTATAGGTTGGTTGCTGGCCATTGTAGCGCTGGCTGGTGTGCGCGAGAAGATGAAATACTCGAATGTTCCCGGACCGCTCAGAGGCCTGGGTATAACGTTTATTCTGGTAGGCCTGATGTCGCTTGGCTTTTTGAGTTTTCTCGGCTTCTCGATATAATGTTTCAGCTGATACACCCGAAACCTTCCGCATAAACGGAAGGTTTTTTTATATCTAAACCAAACAGGCATGAAACAAATCGTATCCCTATTTGCCCGTTATTTTTTTAACGGCACTCTTTTTATTGTTCCACTGGTCGCCACCATTTATTTTATTGTTGAAGCATTTAATTGGCTGGATTCGCGACTTAATCTGCCCTATCCCGGTGTTGGATTCTTAATCATCATCAGTGGAATAACGCTGTTCGGATACTTTACCACTAATTTTGCTTTCCGCACGCTTTCCGAATGGTTTGAGCAGGTTATCGGACGCATTCCATTGGTTAAACTCGTGTACTCGTCCATCAAGGATTTAATGGCTGCTTTTGTCGGGGAAAAGAAAAAATTCGACCGGCCGGTTTTGGTTACCATCGATTTGGCAAATAATCTTCACCGAATCGGTTTCATAACACAGGACGATTTGTCGCGCTTTGGTTTGCAGGATATGGTGGTGGTGTACTTTCCGCAGTCGTATGCCGTGGCTGGTGATCATTTTGTTGTTCCACGCGATCGCGTTAAGCCTTTACCTGTTAGTGGAACCATGGCCATGAAGTTCATTGTATCCGGTGGAGTGAGCGGATTGTGAGTAATCTTAAGGTATTCGTTCAATTTTAGCACCCAGCACATTCAGGCGCTCATCAATGCGTTCGTAACCGCGGTCGATTTGATCGATGTTGGAGATTTCGCTGATACCTTCGGCAGAGAGTGCGGCAATCAATAAAGCTACGCCTGCCCGTATATCGGGAGAGGCCATTTTTATTCCACGTAATGGTTGTTTGCGATTGAGGCCTATTACGGTGGCACGATGAGGGTCGCATAAGATAATCTGTGCGCCCATCTCAATCAGCTTATCAACAAAAAACAACCGGCTTTCAAACATCTTCTGATGAATGAGCACGGTGCCCTGCGCCTGGGTAGCCGTAACCAAAACAACGCTCAGCAGGTCGGGTGTAAAGCCGGGCCAGGGGGCATCGGCTATGGTAAGGATGGAGCCATCTATAAAATTTTCTATCGAATAGCTATCCTGCGGCAGAATGCGGATGTCATCGCCCTGAATGTCCAAGGCAATGCCCAGTCTGCGGAAAACATCGGGAATTATACCCAGCATGTCCACCCGACAATTTTTGATGGTAAGATCGGATCGGGTCATGGCAGCCATTCCGATAAAGCTGCCTACTTCGATCATGTCGGGCAAAAGGGTATGTTCGGTGCCACGCAATCCGGTTACGCCTTCAATGGTGAGCAGGTTCGAACCGATTCCACTGATGCGTGCCCCCATGCGGTTAAGCATGTGGCAAAGTTGCTGCACATAGGGTTCGCATGCGGCATTGTAAATGACGGTCGTTCCCTTTGCCAACACTGCTGCCATAATAATGTTGGCGGTACCGGTAACCGAAGCTTCATCCAGCAACATGTAGGTTCCGGATAACTGACGGGCATCAACGGAGAAAAAGTGTTCGGCAGTGTCAAACTGAAAGCGGGCTCCGAGTTTCTGAAAACCGAGAAAGTGTGTGTCCAATCGCCTGCGTCCTATTTTATCACCGCCGGGCTTGGGCAAACGGGCTTTTCCGAACCGGGCCAGGATAGGGCCAAGGAGCATGACGGAGCCGCGCAGTGCAGACGCTTTATGCCGATATGCCTCCGACTCCAAATAAGTGAGGTTGACCTCCTTTGCCGTGATGGTCCAGGAATGGTGACCGGTCTTTTCAACGGTACAACCCAGCTCAGCTATGAGCTCCAATAATTTGTTGACATCGCGAATGTCGGGGACGTTATGGAGTGTAACGGGATGTGGTGTGAGCAGGGTAGCGCAAATAACCTGCAGGGCCTCGTTTTTGGCGCCTTTGGGTTCAATAGTGCCATACAGGCTGTTACCGCCACGAATGCGGAAGGTGCTCATGCTTAATTGTTATCCCTGCGCTTACGGAACATTTTTTTATGGCGGTGACGGTGCCCTCCGTTGCGGTGACCGTTTTCGGTAACAGGCTTTAGTTTTTTCCGGTCACGGTATAACTTTTCAAACAGGTTATCTTCCCGAACTTTATCGATATCCAGACTCAGCCGGCCACCTGACATGGCTTTGATGTCGTTGAGTATGACGGAATCATCCAGGGTTTCTTTGTTCCAGTTGCTATAGAAAGTCTTCATCAGTTTACCCAGATAGATAACCGCATCTTCGCGCTCCTGCGGGTCTTCTTTTTTCATGGCTTCCTGCACCAGCCGCTCAATATTTTTTCCGTAGTGTTTGTAGCGGATGTCGGTTTGCGGGTATTCCATTTTCTGAGGCTTCTTAAACAAAACATCGCGTTCCGGCACAGGATAGGGGTTGTTTAGTTCCAGGTTGAAATCGGCCATGATGTACAAATCATCCCACAGCCGCTGATCGTTTTCGGGTTGTTCCTTCAGACTGGGTGTAAGCTGTTTTATCAGTTCGATGAGTGTGCGTGCCAGCTCGGTACGCTTCTCTTTGTCAGGGATGGTGCGGAGGTACTCCACCAGTTTCTGCACGTTGCGCCCGTACTCTTTCAGGATAATCTGCGGACGTTGGGTATTGTATTCACCAATCATGAAAATGGATTAAAAAAGGGAATCTAATGGGACAAATAATTATGTAATTAGCTATGAATTTTAAGCTTCGCAAAGCTAAGTAATAAGGTTTTCTCGCCAAAATCATCAAAGTGGATTTTGGCTTTTCGTTCGGGTACGTCTGCATCAACTTGAACAACAGTTCCGAAGCCAAAACGCGGGTGCTCCACCCGCATACCTTCTTTCAGATTTCGCGTATCACTGGGTGTAAAGTCGGGTGGAGGCGTGTAGGTTGAGGTGCGCTGTGGTGCGGCAGCTTTTCGCTGGCGACTGATTCCGTTTATCAGGGTTTTTGCATAACCGGACGCCGGGGGCGGGGCTGACTGTAAACCGGTGAAACGTTTGCTGGTGCGTATATAGGAGGGATCAATCTCATTGAGAAACCGGCTGGGCGAGCAATCCTGAAGCCGTCCGTAGTTGTAACGCATCAATGCGTAGGATAAAAACAATCTTTTACGTGCGCGGGTGATGGCCACGTAAAACAACCGGCGTTCTTCTTCGAGGTCAGCTCGACTGCTCAGCATCATTTGTGAAGGGAAGAGATTCTCTTCCATACCTACCACATATACATATTTAAACTCCAGGCCTTTGGCCATGTGGATGGTCATAAGCGTAACTTTATCCGATCCGGTGTCTTTATCTTCATCCTGTCCGGTGAGCAGGCTTACTTCCTGCAAAAAGGCTGTTAATGATTTATCCTCCCGTTCATCATCGTCCACAAATTCGCGGATGGCATTGAACAATTCCTGAACGTTTTCGTATCGGTTTATGCCTTCATCGGTTTTATCGGCATGAAGCTCGCGCAGAAGGCCCGAGGCGCGGGCTATTTCCAACGCAGCTTCATAGGCATTTTTTCGCTGTACTTCCAGTTCACATCGCTTAATGAGTGTAACAAAGTTTTCCACCGGACCGGCCGACCGATTGCCTAAAAAGTGTGATGCATTTTGCAGCACTTCCCATAGGGAAATGCCGTGGTCGTTGGCGGCTACTACAATCTTATCAACGGTGGTATCGCCTATACCTCGCTTGGGCAGGTTTACGATGCGCCTGAATGAAGCTTCGTCATCGTGATTTAAGGTGAAACGCAGGTATGCGAGGAGGTCCTTGATTTCCTTGCGCTGATAAAACGATAAACCGCCTACGATTTTATACGGTATGTTTGCCCTGCGAAGGGCTTCCTCAAACGACCGGGACTGAACGTTCTTACGGTACAATACGGCAAAGTCGCTGTATCGCAGCTGATTCTGCATTTTTTCTTCAAAGATGCTGGTAGCAATCAACCTTCCTTCTTCGTTGTCGCTTACAGCTTTAATCAGTTCAATATATGAGCCCGGTTCATTTTGTGTCCAAATTCGTTTGGGGATCTGAGCCTTGTTATGCCGAATTACCGAGTTGGCTGCTTCTACAATAACCTGCGTGGAGCGGTAGTTTTGTTCAAGCTTGAATATTTTCAGGTCCGGATAGTCGCGTTCAAAATTCAGGATGTTCGCAATGGTGGCACCCCGGAATGCATAAATACTTTGTGCATCATCGCCCACAACGCAAATATTCTGATGAACATTAGCCAGCTTTCGGATGATGTAATACTGGCACAGGTTGGTGTCCTGAAATTCATCAACCATAATGTAATGAATCCGGTATTGGTATTTATTCAATACTTCCAGGTGTTCGGTAAATAAGCGGTGTGTGTTGAGCAGGAGGTCATCAAAATCCATTGCACCCGATTTGTAGCAACGCTGGGCATAAGCTTTATAGATGCGGCCGATTTCGGGGCGTTGCTGTTCGCGGTCCTGCTCAAGCAGTTCAGGATTGGCCAGATACTGTTCCCAGGTGATAAGCTGATTTTTGGCGGCGGAAATGCGGCCGTACAACACATTGGGCTTATAGGTGTTTTCGTCCAGATTAAGCTCCTTGACGATGGTTTTCAGCAGGGCTTTGGTGTCGTCTGTATCGTAAATGGTGAAGTTGTGCGGGTAACCGATATGGTGCGCCTCTGCACGAAGGATGCGGGCAAATACCGAGTGGAAAGTTCCCATCCAGATGTTCCGTGCATCGGTGCCTGCGATCGGCTCAATACGGTCGCGCATTTCGCGGGCAGCCTTGTTGGTAAAGGTTAATGCCATGATATTGAATGCATCAACACCCTGGGCTTTTATCAGATGGGCAATGCGGTAAGTCAAAACGCGCGTTTTACCGGAGCCGGCACCGGCTATAATCATGGCTGGTCCTTCCGTATGCAACACCGCCTCGCGTTGTGCATCATTCAGTTCGTTCAGATAATCCATAACCCAACGCAAGTTAAGCGCCCGAAAGGAAAGTTTGTTGGCTAATTTGAAATTTATACTTGGTTGTTGGTTCAACCGTCTGGCAACTGTACCTTTGTCAAACCGTTAACCCTTGACGCTTCAATCTTTTCCTGATGACGATTTAGTTTGCACTGCTGCCGAACCGTGGTTTATTCATAAAACAGGCATTATCAGGCAGTCGGCCGGATTATTCATCAGCAAGCTGGCAGCCCATACGGATGAGTTCATCCTGATTGATTTATTTGCCGGGAGCGGGTTTTACACCATAGGCAACAAAAAGGAACGATACGCTGGCATTGCGTTGGAGCTAATGCGGGCCGGACTTCCGTTTAACCGTTGGATTTTGTGCGAGCGGGATAAGAACAGTGCCCATGCGTTGCGTGTTCGTACACGAAGATTTTTCCGGGATAAACAGGTGCTCATACTTGAAGATGCTTTGCGTATCCTTCCCGAAAAGCTGTCGTGGTACATACCGCGAAGCTCTCGGAGGCATCGCGTCTCTGCTCTTTGCATCGTTGATTCGTTTTCGTTTGAGTTTCCATTTGAATTTGTCGTGCAGACCCTTCCGCTGGGAATCAACTTCATCATACCATTTACTTTTTGTCTGAATGATCAGCACAACTGGCAGTTTTATCTGCATGAGCAGCGCGACAAGCTGGAGCGTTATCTGGGCCGCTCATCCAAAGGTACCAAACTGGAAACCGTTACCGATAACCGTAACTTTTACAAACACCTGGTCCGGTTATACCATCAGGAAATGTTGATGCAGGGCATAGGCGGTTCGTTGTCAGTTCACTCGCTTGATTCTGGTTTAATGGAGCTGCCATCGTACTATGTCGGAATGTTTACTGCTATCCCGGCTGTTCGTAATGTTCAGCGCGAAGTACAGCAGCAAATGTTTACTCAATTTACTTTGTTCGATACACCATGATTCGCGTAGGCAATATTCTCGTATCCGATGAAATTGCAGAAAATGATTTTGTCTGCAATCTGGAAAAATGCAAGGGTGCCTGTTGTGTGGAGGGCGAGCTGGGTGCGCCACTGGAAGAAGACGAGCTGGATATTTTGAGGGCCATATACGAGGATGTAAAGCCTTTTCTTACATCCGAAGGGATAAAAGCCATCGAAGACCAGGGTTTGTACATTTTAGATGAGGATGGCGATTATTCTACACCCACGATTGGCGGACGCGAATGTGCTTATGCCGTTTATGATGAGCGTGGAGTATTACAATGCGGAATTGAGCGGGCCTATAATGCGGGTAAGATAAACTGGAAGAAACCGATTTCGTGTCATTTATATCCGATCAGGGTTTTAAAAAAAAGAAATCTGGAAGCATTAAATTATCACCGGTGGGAAATCTGCTCGCCTGCCTGCGAGTTAGGTAAACAACTGAAAGTGCCGGTGTACCGGTTTTTGAGAGAAGCATTAATCCGAAAGTACGGAGAAGCATGGTACTCCGAACTCGAAGCCCAAATTAATGAACGCCTGGCTCAATAAAATTGAAGTTCGGATTACTTCAGCTGCGAGAAGTCGAACGAAGTTTCAATAAACTTAGTCGTAAATTTACCTGATCTGAACACCGGGTTATCCATCAGTTTAATGTGGAAAGGGATAGTGGTTTTGATCCCTTCAATTACAAACTCTTCCAATGCCCGCTTCATGCGGGTAATTACCTCTTCCCGCGATTGTCCGCTGACAATCAATTTGGCGATCATCGAGTCGTAGTTAGGTGGAATGGTATATCCTGCATACACATGGCTGTCAATACGTACCCCGTGCCCACCAGGCATGTGCAGATTGGTAATTTTTCCGGGTGAGGGGCGGAATCCGTTAGCCGGGTCTTCGGCATTGATGCGGCACTCCATGGCATACAGGTTGGGGTAGTAGTTCCTTCCGGAAATCGGTACGCCGGCAGCTACCTTAATTTGTTCCTTGATCAGGTCGTAGTCGGTAACCTCTTCAGTTATGGGGTGCTCAACCTGGATGCGGGTGTTCATCTCCATGAAGTAGAAGTTGCCATGTTTGTCCACCAAAAATTCGATGGTGCCGGCTCCTTCGTAATTTATTGCTTTTGCACCTTTTATAGCAGCTTCGCCCATGCGGTCGCGTAGTTCCTGTGTCATAATGGGCGAGGGGGTTTCTTCAACCAGTTTTTGGTGCCTTCGCTGAATGGAGCAGTCGCGTTCTGATAAGTGGCATACCTTACCGTATTGGTCGCCTACCACCTGAATTTCGATGTGGCGTGGTTCCTCCACAAATTTTTCGAGGTAAAGGCCGTCATTTCCAAATGCAGCACCGGCTTCGCGCTTGGCATCGTCCCAGGCTTTTTTAAACTCTGCTTCTTCGTTTACAATCCGCATGCCTTTTCCGCCACCACCTGCCGTTGCCTTAAGGATTACCGGATAACCGATTTCGCGGGCCAGCGAAATTCCTTCCTCCAGGGAACTCAGTAAACCATCGGAACCCGGAATTGTGGGTACGCCCGCTTTTTTCATGGTTTCCTTTGCTGTTGATTTATCGCCCATGGCTTCAATCATCGGAGGGGTAGGACCGATGAATTTTATACCGTATTCGTGACAGATAGCAGAAAATTCAGCGCGCTCTGATAAAAACCCATAGCCCGGATGGATTGCATCGGCATTGGTGATCTCGGCTGCCGATATGATGCGTGGGATATTCAGGTAGGAATCCTTACTGGGTGCATCGCCAATACACACCGCTTCATCGGCAAAGCGTACATGCAGACTTTCGCGGTCGGCCGTAGAATATACGGCTACTGTTTTAATACCCATTTCCTTGCAGGTACGGATAACACGTAAAGCGATTTCTCCACGGTTGGCTATGAGGATTTTTTTGAACATGGTGTTCGGTTTTTAACGGTACGAAATTAATTCAGCCGAAATTTTTTATTCCGGCAACAAGACCACAATATTAATCCGGTTCTACTTCAAACAAAGGTTGGTCGTATTCCACGGGCGAGGCGTTCTCGACCAATACTTTTACAATGGTACCCGATACTTCCGATTCAATTTCATTAAATAGTTTCATGGCTTCGATTATGCACACCGTTTGCCCTTTGGAAACCTTATCGCCCACGGAAACGAAAGGAGGAGAATCCGGGTTGGACGAACGGTAAAAGGTACCAATCATGGGTGATTTGATTTGAATGGTACTTTTGCCAGGGGCGGGCTGTTCCACTGCGGCGGGCTTGGGAGCCGGCTGAGGCGCAGGAGGTGCGGGTACCGGCGCAGGCATTGGTGCAGTAACCGGTGCGGCAACGGGAGCTGCTACTACCGGTGCGGCTGATTTTATGATTTTTTGGTCGGGTTCGCGTTTAACGTGCAATTTCAGTTCGCTGGTTTCGATGTTCACTTCATTGAGTCCGGATTTGGAAATGAAGTCGATCAGGTCCCGGATTTCTGCGGTTTTCATGGTTTCAGCTTTAGAGGTTGTACGGGCTGTTTTTTTATTGTCGTTTCGTTTAGGCAAACTTGTCATGATGGTTATTTAACTCGTTCTACATATTCGCCGGTGCGGGTATCTACTTTTACGTTATCACCGGTGTTGATGAATAAAGGTACGCGAATTTCGGTACCGTTTTCAAGGGTGGCCGGTTTTAACGTGCGCGTGGCTGTATCGCCCTGAATACCAGGCTCGGTATATTGTACTTGCATTACCACGTGAGGAGGCGCCTGGGCGGTAATGGGTGTTGTTCCGTTTTCAAACGTTATTAAAAGGGTAGTGCCTTCCTTAATGTATTTCAGACTTTCTCCAAGTAATTCTTTATCGATGTAAATCTGATCGAAGGTGTTGTTGTCCATACACACCAGGCTTTCGCCATCGCTGTAGAGGTATTGGTATTCGCGGGTTTCAACATTCAGTCGATCTACCTCGTCTCCTGGACGAAAACGGTTTTCTACAATCTTACCGTTTCGAACGTTGCGCATCTTAACCTGATAAAAAGCCCGCAGGTTGCCGGGCGTGCGATGCTGGAGTTCTTCAATCTGTACAATTTCTCCGTTGTATCGAATGTAATTTCCTCTGCTCAGATCGGATATGGTTGCCATATTTATCGAAAAATATTAAAAGTTGGTTTTACGTGTAAAATGAATTCCATCATAGGCCCAGCGCAGGTACGATGCGCCCCAGGTAAATCCTCCGCCAAAGGCGGCAAAAATAAGATTATCACCTTTTTTCAGCTGTCCTTCATAATCCCATAATAAAAGGGGAAGCGTGCCGGCTGTGGTGTTGCCGTAGCGCTCAATGTTCATCATGACTTTATCGCTGTTCAGACCGATGCGGGCCGCTGTGGCATCAATAATGCGTTTATTGGCCTGATGCGGAACAAGCCAGTCGATATCTTCGCCCGATAAATGATTGCGTTCGGCAATTTCTGCGGCTACTTCGGCCATTTTGGTTACGGCAAACTTGAATACGGGCTGGCCGTCCTGAAATACATAATGGAGGTTGGCATCAACGGATGCATGCGATGCCGGGATGCGGCTTCCGCCGGCTTTCATGTTCAGATATACAGCGCCTGATCCATCGCTTCGAAGAATGGAATCAATTAAACCCAGGTCTTCGTAATTCGGCTCGAGTAAAACCGCACCGGCACCATCGCCAAATATCACACAGGTGGTGCGGTCCTTGTAGTTGATGATGGAGGACATTTTATCGCCACCGGCAACGATTACCTTTTTATAGGTACCGGCTTCAATAAACTTGGCACCGGTGGTCAGGGCATACAAGAAACCCGAACAGGCTGCGGCCAGATCGTAGCTAAAAGCATTGACAGCGCCAACTTCATCGGCCACGAGGTTAGCGGTAGCCGGAAAAGGCATATCCGGTGTTATGGTGGCTACAATAATGAGGTCGATTTCTTCCGGGCGGGTCCGGGTTTTATCGAGTAATTCCTTTACCGCTTTAGAAACCATGAAGGACGTTCCCAGGCCTTCGCCTTTTAAAATCCTTCGCTCTTTAATACCGGTTCGTGTGGTTATCCACTCATCGCTGGTATCGACCATTTTTTCCAGTTCCTGATTGGTGAGTATGTAATCGGGTACGTACCCACCTACACCGGTAATGGCAGCGCGTATGCGACTCATGACTTAGCTTCAGGCGAGCACTTCTTTTTCCAGCACTACTTTGCCGTTGTAGTACAGCTTACCTTCGTGCCAATAGGCGCGATGTGGCAGGTGGTGTTCGCCTGTTACGGGACAAACAACCAGTTGGTGTGCCTCGGCTTTGTAGTGCGTTCTGCGCTTATCTCTGCGTGTTTTGGACGTTTTACGTTTCGGATTGGGCATAGTTCAATAGAATTAAGTTGTATTAATTGTCTTTCAGTCCTTTTAAAATATCCCATGTAGAATCCGTTTCCGGATCGCGGGTTGAATAAATGATGCCGTCGGGCCCGGTATCGTCATCATAACGCGGGTGAAGTTTTTTTAAGGGCACTTCCAGTCCGATAAATTCATACATGAACTGGCCCAACTCCAACGACTCGGTTCCCCAGGTAATCATCTGCACTTCCTCATCTATTTCCCGATCGGCATCTCCATACTTGAAGATGATTTTCCGGTTAATTTCCATCGGGTAATCAAATTCATCGAGACTACGGTCGCATATCAGGCTCACCGTGCCGGACAGGCGAAAGGAGGCTTCGATAAATGTATCATGTTTATCCAGGGCAATATCGGCCCGGAAACTGCCCTTTTCAACCAGGGCGGTACCGTAATGCCTGAAGAACTCATCGCCAAACTGATAGTGAAAATGATGAATGGTGTTGCTCAGGCCCTGAATATGAACACGATATAAGTCCACTGTATCAAAAACAGGACGGCAAATTTATGAGATTTTGGCTGATTGTAAAAAGCAGGATTTTAAGCCTGTTAAACGTATTCTGTCAGGGCTATTCGCTTAAACTCCTCCCGGCTTTTCTTTTGATACTGATCGATAAAATAGTCAATTACGGCCTTCTTAAAGCCCAGCTTAATGGCTATGTTCTTTGCAAAAATTACCTCGCTTTCAAAGACATTGTGGTCGGCAAAGATGAGTTCAATGCATGACATCAGGTAATCGAACTTTTGATCCGGAGATAATGCGCCAAGGGTTTCGATGGGTTGGGGGTTGCGAATAAGCTGGATTACCTGTTCTTCCGGAAAATTCCTTTCGCGTGCAATACGCATGATCATATCGCGTTCAACCCGGGCAAAATGCTTATCGGCTTCAGCAAGCTGAATAAGTACATTCAGTTGTGCCTGGGTTACGATGTCCATCTTGATTACCAGCCGAAGTAAAGATAAGGTTTAAAGTTTTACTTTCATGAGCTACGTTAGTTTCGCGTAATATTTTTGCCGATTTTGCTCAGTTTGAATCGGTCATGCCTCTGCGAACATTTAAAATATCAACAGCCGTGAAGATGGCCTGTCGCATTGAAGATTCGTTTGCCGCGTTTTTACCTGCGAGTGAATAGGCTGTTCCATGGTCGGGCGAGGTGCGGACGACTGGCAGGCCGGCTGTAAGATTTACTCCGCTTTCGAATGATATGGTTTTAAAAGGAATGAGTCCCTGATCGTGATACATGGCCAGAATGCCATCAAAACGGCAGTATTGTCCGGAAGCAAAAAAGCCATCGGCCGGAAAAGGTCCAAATACCAGTTTACCTTTATTTTTCAGGTCATCAATTACCGGTTTAATCAGCTGGTCATCTTCGGTGCCCAGCAATCCGCCATCGCCTGCATGTGGGTTAAGCCCCAGTACCGCCATGCGCGGTTTATTGATTCCGAACTCCCTGCGCAGGGTTTGTTCCATAATCAGTAATTTAGTTTGGATGCGATCTTTAGAAATGAACAACGGTACTTCCTTTAAAGGAATGTGCTCAGTTACCAAACCCACCCGAAGCTGTTCGCTGACCATAAACATCAGATAATCCGTAACCGAAAAGTAGTCGGCCAGGAATTCTGTATGTCCGCGGAAAGGGAATTCCGATCCATGGATAACATGTTTGTTAATCGGTGCGGTTACCAACGCTTCAATTATACCCGATTTGAGGTCAGCGGCAGCCTGTTTCAGACTAAGCAAAGCTGCCCGTCCAGCTTCTGTATCGGGTTTTCCGGGTTGTATTTCAATTGCTTCCTCCCAGCAGTTTATCACGTTAATGGCTTTGGGCACAAACTGACCCGGTGTTTTTACCTGACCATAGGAAAAATCTTCCAGGCTGAGCAGTTTTTTATAGTACGAAAGTACGCGCGTGGAGCCGTAAATAACCGGAGTAATGAGATTAAGCATGCGCGCATCGAGCAGCGCCTTCATCACTACTTCGGGTCCTATGCCGTTAATGTCGCCCAGCGTAATGCCGATGCGCGGTTTGCCGGTTTTCGGGGTATGCGTCATGGCGGGCAAAAATATCAAATGTTTTACAGTACTTTACGCATTCACAAAAGGTCATGCAATCGGTAAGGGCTAAAAAACACCTCGGCCAGCATTTTTTACACGACCGGAATATTGCCAGACGTATTGTTGATGCCTTGCGGATATCCGAAACTACCGAATATGTTCTGGAGATTGGCCCGGGCACCGGTATACTTACAGGATACTTGCTTCAAAAGCCCGAAATTGTGCTTCGGGCAGTTGAACTGGATAAAGAATCCGTGGCTTATTTACGCGAACACTATCCGTCGCTTAATTTAAGCGAAGGCGATTTTTTAAGTATGAATCTTTCCGGTTTGTTTCCGGGCCGTTTCAGTATCATAGGAAATTTTCCTTATAACATCAGTTCTCCGATTTTTTTTACGGTTTTGCATCATCGGCACCAGGTAAAACAGGTGGTGGGCATGGTGCAGCGGGAAGTGGGCGAGCGCATAGCCGCCGGGTCCGGCAGCAAGACCTATGGCCTGCTAAGTGTTTTACTGCAAACTTTTTATCAGGTTGAACTGCTTTTTCGGGTTGCACCCGGAGCTTTTATTCCTCCTCCCAAGGTGCAATCGGTAGTGGTGCGACTTACGCGTAACGAACGCATAACACTGCCGTGCGATGAAAACCTTTTCTTTACTTTGGTTAAACAGGCATTTCATACACGAAGGAAGACCTTGCGCAACGCATTGAAAAGTCTAACTTTGCCCGCCTGTGAAAATGACTCCACCTGGCATCAGTTTAGCAACCTGCGGGCTGAACAATTATCGGTGGACGATTTTATTGCCCTAACAACTTTAATTGAAAGATGCCGTGCAGCCGACCGTACAGTTTGAACTGACCCGCGAATTTGTTGAATACTTCCGTCAACTGGTAGAAGCCCGCAACAGTGCTGCTATCCGCGAGGTGTTGAATGAAGTGAAGCCTGCCGACATTTCGGCCCTCTTATATGAATTCGACTCGGAGGAATCGAAATATGTGCTCGATTTGCTTCCGATAGAAGTGCAGGCAGAAATCATTAATGATCTGGACGAAGAAACGCGGAAACGGTTTCTTAAAATTTACCCAGCAGGCGAGATAGTCAAGATTGTAAACCTGCTTAACTCCGATGACGCAGCCGACCTGCTCAATGAACTTCCGGTAAAAACACGCGAAGAAGTGTTAGGCGGCATGGATGCCCAACTTCGCGCTCAGGTAATTGACCTGCTGCGGTTTGAAGAAAACGTGGCCGGAGGCCTGATGGCCAAAGAACTCATTAAGGTGCGCCACAACTGGTCGGTAGCCCAATGTCTGGAAGAAGTGCGTAAACAGGCTGAGGAAGTTGATAAATTTTACGCTGTCTATGTTGTGGATGAGCAGGATAAACTGGTGGGTAGGGTGTCGTTGAAAGACCTGGTATTGTCGCATCCGTCAAAGCTGGTTTCCGAAATATGTGAAACGGATATTGTATCGGTGGATACGTTTTTACCCGATCGGGATGTTGCGGAAATCATGCGCAAATACGATCTGGAGTCGGTGCCGGTTGTGAATGTTAACGGCCAGCTGGTAGGACGCATCACCATTGATGATGTGGTGGATGTAATTACCGAACAGGCCGAAGAGGAACGGCAACTGATGTCGGGTATAAGCGAAGACGTAGAGGAAGACGACTCGGTGTGGCGTAACACCCGCGCACGCTTGCCGTGGCTGTTGATTGGTATAGCCGGCGGATTGCTGAATGCCAAGTTCATGGGCTTTTTTGAAAGCGAGCTGGCACGTGTTACGGCCATTGCCTTTTTCACTCCGCTTATTCAGGCCACCGGGGGTAACGTTGGCATCCAGTCATCTGCCCTTATTGTTCAGAGCCTGGCCCATCCCGGCTTTGTTTACGAAGGATTGCTTGGACGCCTTACCAAAGTATTTTTGATTGCGCTGCTTAATGGCTTGTTCCTTTCTTTGCTGGTGTATGGAGCAAATATTTTGTTGTTCAAAGAGATGCGCTTATCGCTGATTGTATCCGTTGCCCTATTCAGTGTAGTGGTTTTCGCATCATTTGTTGGCACGTTCACACCCTTGGTATTAAACAAACTCGGATACAATCCTGCACTTGCCAGCGGTCCGTTCATTACCACCATCAATGATTTGCTGGGTCTTACCGTCTATTTTCTAACGGTCCACTTTCTGCTGTAAGCCCTTCGGGTGTACAGAATGGTGTAAGTTTAAGGAACATTTTGATTTGTTCCGATTGATGGTTTTAATGTTAATTTGAATTCCGAAAAACAAATGGAAGGAAAACCCAAAAAGTGGTCGGAACGGCTTACCGAGAAATTTAACTCCGTTATTGAAAAGCCGCTGCTTACTTCCACACTGGTGTTGGTGATGATCACCATACTGGTGTTGTCTTTAAGTCTGAAATATTATCTGCAGGATTTCGACTCGTTCTGGGCACAGGTGCTTGCCGAAGCCCATGGCATGATATTCGACATTGCCGTAATCGGTATTTTAATTTTCTGGCTGAATGAGAACGGTCAAACCCGGCAGCGCATTCGTTTTTATAAAGATGAAATTGACGACTTCCGGTTGTGGGAATCGGAAGAAGCCGCATTCCGAACAGTAGGTAATATTAAGCGTCTGAATCGCCACAAGATTTATGAAATCAATCTGGTTAACTGTTTTCTGTCGCGTACCAACCTTAACTACGTTAACCTGAAAGGCTCCAACCTTAACTCAGCCAATGTATCGCAGTCATCCCTTATTGAAGCTAACTTAGAAAACACCCGATTAAATCAAACCAATTTCGAAAACTCCAATCTGAATCAGGCAAATTTTAAAGGTGCCTACGCCAGTGGTGCAAATTTTAAAGATGCTTTTCTGATAAAGGCCCAGTTTGAAAATGCCTTTCTTATCAAAGCTAATTTCAATAATGCCTATCTGATGGAAGCAAACCTGCGCAACAGTTACCTGATGGGTGCCGACTTTGAAAATGCCAGCTTATATAAAGCTGATTTTCGTGGAGCCAAAGGACTAACTGTTGATCAACTGGCTAAAGCAAAAACACTTTATCTGGCCCGGTTTGATGACGATTTGCAGAGTCAGATCATTCAAACTCTTCCCGAGCTGGTTGGCGCTTAATGAAGTAGTGCAGTCACGGTCCGGCTTTTATTGGAAGTATTAATCGAAAAATCCTACCTTTGCAAAACCTGACAACGGTCGGCCTGCCCGTCCGTTGTTTCTTTTTTACTGAACGTATCATCAAATAAAAATATAGTTTATGTCCCGTAAGATTTCTTACTACACCAAAGAGGGTCTGGAGAAACTGAAAAGTGAGCTGGCCGAACTGAAAGGAAAAGGCCGCGCGGAGATTGCCCGACAGATTGCCGAGGCACGCGATAAAGGCGACCTGAGTGAAAATGCCGAGTACGATGCGGCTAAAGATGCCCAGGGACATCTGGAAGCAAAAATTGCGCAGCTGGAGGAGTTGCTGGCCAACGCCCGCCTGCTGGATGAAACCAACATCGACACATCTAAAGTGAGTATTCTTTCGCGCGTAACGATTAAAAACACGCGGAACGGAGCCACATTTACGTACACGTTGGTTTCAGAAGAAGAAGCCGATTTGAAATCTGGAAAAATTTCAACGCTTTCGCCAATAGGTAAAGGACTGTTGGGAAAGAAAAAAGGCGATACGGCTGTAATAAAAACACCTGCCGGTGAAATGACTTTTGAGATTGTTGATATCAGCATCTGAAAAACCGAGAGCTTGTTATGGCATCCGTTTTCACCAGGATTATCAACCGCGAAATTCCGGGGCATATTGTAGCCGAAGATGAAAACTATATCGCTTTTCTCGATATCATGCCTTTGGTACCCGGGCATGTGCTGGTAGTTCCCAAAAAGGAAGTGGATTACATTTTTGATCTGGATAATGCAACACTTTCCGGACTAACCTGCTTTGCCAAAAATGTGGCAACTGCTATGAAAAAAGTTATTCCGTGCAGGCGCATAGGCGTGGCAGTTATCGGCCTGGAGGTGCCTCACGTTCATATTCACCTGGTTCCGATGAATTCAATGGACGACCTGAATTTTACCCGTCCGAAACTCAAACCGGCTTCGGAAGAACTGGCCCGGATGGCCGAAAAGATCCGGGGTGCGTTTTAATCCAGAAAATCGATATCCACATTCAGCGGGTAGCGCATCAGGTATTGCAAAGCCTGTTTAACGGTGAGGTCTTCAAACAGCACTTTATACAGGGTGGTTGTTATAGGTGCCCGGACACCGTAATAGTCGGCACATTTTCGCGCAATGCGCACGGTATTAACTCCTTCCGCTACTTCATCCATACTATCCAGAATTTCCTGTAGCGTCATACCTTGCGCAAGTTTGTAACCTACCTGAAAGTTGCGACTGAGCGAGCTGCTGCAGGTGGTAACCAAATCGCCTACCCCCGCAAGACCGAGAAATGCTTTTGTGTTGCCGCCCAGAGCCCGGCCCAGGTAAATCATTTCCACGATGCCGCGGCTAATCAGCAGGCCGCGCGCATTTTCGCCGTACCCCATGCCGGTTAATGCACCCGATGCAATGGCAATGATATTTTTCAAAACCCCGGCCAGTTCAACGCCTGTCAGGTCATTATTGCCGTACACCTGAAAGCGGTCGTTGCGCAGTAACCTTTTGCCCAGGCTGATTACTTCGTTGAAATGACTTGCCACTACCGTTGCAGCCGGATGTTTGGCAGCCAGTTCCTTCGAAAGATTTGGACCTGCCAGGCAGCCCACACGAACAGCAACGCTTTCTTCGCGTATAACTTCGCTCATGGTTTTAACATGGGTGCGGTTCAGTTTGGCAATGGTTTCAATGGTTTGTCCCTTAGGCAGGGTAATGTCAAATCCTTTTGTTCCGTGAATGAGAATATGATAAGGATGGAGGTGAGGAGAGAGTTTGCGCATCATACTTCGGAAATGCGCTGAGGGCACGATCGGAAAAATCACATCACATTCGCGGGCCAGCTGTTCGAGGTCGTTAACCGGCGTAATGTTTTTTTTCATTTTATGCCCGCGGTTTTCACGCTTGCTCAGTATGCGCTCAATGGTTTTCTCATCGCGTGCGTACAACAACACATTACGGTGAACAGCCAGCAGGTTAGCTACTGCACTTCCGAAGTTTCCGGCCCCGATAACACCAACCGGTTTTTCGTCAGATAATTTTTTCGAGGTCATACCCGGTAAGCCGGTTGTGGTAATAATAAAGCAGGCTGAGGTCCTGCGTGATAATATTGCCCTCTTTATTGAAAAGCAACGGACGCTTAAGGTGAAATATGCCCACGTTTTCCATGCCATGGCGGATAACCAGATCAATTTTACCTTTCAGGTGGGTGGCATGGTTTATTTTTCCTTCCTCCTTAAGACGGTAAATGTGTTTGCGTACCCGTTTACAGGCTTTGCGGAATTCGGCATACTCCAGTACCAGGTCTTCTTCAGGTAATTTGAGCAATCCGAACAAATCCAGCTTGGGATGTTTTTTCTGCCAAAGCTCAAAAGCTACGAAAGCCACTAAATGACTGGCAAACACCCGGTTGATGCGGTGGTACTCGGCAACGATGCGCTGGCCCAGCATACGCGTGTATTCATCCTCACGCTGTTTATCGATGGTAATGTGGCCGTTGGAGATAAAATAATCGCGCGTGTTGATGAGCCTTCCCTGGTTATCAATGCTATTCCCTTCGTCATCAACATAATTGCCCATCACATCTAAAGCCTTGCCAATGGAAACGGAGATGTTGGACCCTTTACTGAAAAACTTAATTAAGAACCGGATAAGCTGGAAACTGCCGTATTTATCTTGCTCCGGAAGATAGCGGTCCTGGCCTTTTACAGTTAAATATTCTTCAATTAAATCGGGTGCTTCTAAAACGAAATGGTAGTTAAGAGTAACCGGAACCACAAAAATTTTTCGCGGCTCTTCATCGGGTGGTGTTTCCAGATATAAGTTGCGTTGCGCTTCAATGCAGGTTGATAAGAGTCCGAGTTTAAGTGATTTTTCTATTGCACCACTGCGGGAGCGGGTTCCGCCTGGAAAAAATAAACTATGCGCTCCTTTCTGAATAGCCAGTGTTGAGTAGGTTTTAAGGGTTTCCAGATAGGGCAGGTTCTTTTTCCTTCGATCGACCTTATAGGCACCGAGGCTGTTCATAAAGTAGGCGAATATTTTTATGTTGAACAGGTTTAATCCTGCTCCGTAAATAAAGGCCGGCAGCCCGAGGGCGTGAATAACCCAACCAATTAAAACCGAATCAAGGTTGCTGAAATGCGTGGGGACCATAACAATGGTACCGCGGCGGGCCAGCCTGCGAAGTTGTTTTACTTTTCCTACGATCTGAATTTTATCGCGTAAGGTGTACTGGCTTCGGAATATGGCCCCGAATTTTTTCACACGGGCGGCATTCAGCAGGCGGTTAAACCAGAAAGTGGTGATTTCGCGCGCCAGCTTATAGGAGCTGGGTTTAAAATTTCCGGCTATTTCGTTGGCATACCGTGTTACAATTTGTTTGAGTAACTCTTTTTCTTCACCGCTGTTGTCATCTGCACGTGCCGACAAGGCATTTACGGATTCTTTAATCTGGGCCCAGAAACGCGGTTCATCCTTGGGATCTACGCGCCACCGGTTGCGCTTCATGCGTTGCTGTTCCCGGTACACCGTAGTTTGAAGCTCATCCAACAGTTGTTTTCGCGTGGGGCGTAGTTGCAGGATGCGCTCGAACGATTTTTGCGCTACTTCTTCAATGAACTCTTTCCGGTTGCGGCTGAGTTGATAAACCGGCCAGTCGGGTATTCCGTCAAGAATAGGTTTATATCTCTTGTTCTTATTCTTTTTCTCCAGTACTTCCACGGTGGCAAATTAGCATATTTTTAATGCAGGATAGCAGGAATTATTCACCTGCGGCTCTGGCTTCGTGCAGGGCCTGCTGCAGGTCGCGCTCCATTTGGTCAAAACGAAGGTTGGCCAGTTCAATAAACCGATCGTTTAGCATAAGCTGAACCTGGTGCTCGCTATCCACGTCAAATTGACTGATTTTAAAAGTCTGCTCCAGCAGCCCCCTCTCCAGTTTAATTATGTATCGGTTATTCCAAATCATCAGCGTGGCTTTACAATCGCCAAAAATCAGTTCATTAATGATTCGCATGGCACCGGGTTAAATTCACCAGCAAAGAACATAAGGTTTGATAAAATGTTAAAATAAAGTATTCTGCCGGCACGTTATCCTGTGGGATTTTTTCCATCCGTGTCAGGGTTTTATATTGTAACCTGAATATGAATCTGGTCAAGGTATTACAGATGGTATGGCGTGATTTTCACTCATTTATAAGTAGAGGGTGGATATTTGTTGTGCTGCTCTGTGGTATTACATCTCAGGTTGGGGCAACTCACTTACGGGCAGGACAGATAACGGTTAGAAAAGTGGGTGACAACTGCGATTTTACTTACGAAATAATAGTTACCGTGTACACCAACACCGGTTCACCGGTTTTGTTTGGTGGCGATCAGGATGTGCTTCGTTTCGGTGATGGCACGTTTGTATTGGTACCGGAAACACCCAATACCGTTTTACCGGAATTCGGACCGAACATCGGCACGGCATCTTACCGCATAGTTCACACTTTTCCCGGTCCCGGCGCTTACACCATTAGTTATTTTGAACCGAACAGAAACGGTGGGGTGCTTAATATGGATTCTTCAATTAACACCACCTTTTATCTGGAGACCTTACTTATAATAGACCCTTTTATCTGCAACCGCAACAGTCCGAATCTCCTTGTTCCTCCCATTGACCGGGCATGTAAAGGTGTGGCTTTCTTTCATAATCCCGGAGCTTACGATGCGGATGGGGACAGTCTTTCGTATGAGCTGGTTGTACCCTTTCGCGACAGGAACACCCCCGTTATTAATTACCGACCGCCTAATCATCCCGGATTTTACGGTGCCTGCAGACCTGGTAATGAGGAAGGCGATGGGCCTCCAACTTTTAGCATCAACCCTGTTGATGGTACTCTTCTTTGGGATGCACCGTGTCAGGTTGGTGAGTACAACATTGCTTTTATTGTTGTAGAGTGGCGAAAAATAAATGGTCAGTGGGTACGTATCGGATTTGTACGCAGGGATATGCAGATTATTGTGGAAGACTGCGACAACGACCGGCCCGATCTGGAAGTACCTGCTGATTTATGCGTGGAGGCGGGAACAACCATCAATGCCACCATTTTTGGAATTGACCCGAATAATAATCGCGTTAAGCTGGAGGCTTTTTCAGAAATATTCGATTCCACTTTTCCTTCGCGCGCAACGGTCAGTCCGTTCCCACCGGTATTTCAAAATTCAAATCCGCCTGCCCAGTTGCAGTTTACCTGGAACACAACCTGTGACCACGTAAAAGATCAGCCTTATCAGATTGTTTTTAAAGTTACCGATGATGGCGCTCCGCGTCTTGTTACGTTTAAAACCTGGCGGATAAAAGTAATTGGGCCTGCACCACAATGGGTTCAGGCTAATGTCAATATTGCCCAACGCAGTGCGCAATTGGAATGGCAACCTTATGTTTGTCAGAATGCCGAACGAATTCAAATATGGCGCAAAGTAAGTCCTACACCTTTTACGCCCGACAGTTGTCAGACCGGTATGCCGCCCTTCCTGGGTTATTCCCTGATCGGAACCAGTCCCGCATCATTTGTTTCTTTTACCGACACCAACGGAGGACGTGGATTGGATGCAGGCGCCCAATATTGTTATCGTTTAGTTGCAATTTTTCCGCAACCACTGGGCGGAGAAAGTTATGTTTCGCAGGAAATTTGTATTCCGCCCATTCTGGCTGATGAACCCATCATTACCCACGTAACAGTTGAGAAAACCGGACAGACAGACGGTAGAATCCGCATCAGCTGGAGGTCACCATTTGATATTGACAGAACCCAGTTTCCCGGGCCGTATGAATACAAGGTGTGGCGTGCCAGGGGTTTTACCGGTAACACCGGTTTGACAGAAGTACATACCGGTACATTGCCTGGCGACACCACGGTAGTGGATGATAACATCAATACCGATGTGGACGCATTCAACTATCGGGTTGTTCTGTATTCCAATACAGTGTCCCAGCCTACAGTTTGGTCGCCTATTGATACTTCATCAGTTGCCTCTTCTGTGCGGTTGGATTTGCGTCCTTCCCGCAATAAAATTCAGCTAACTTGGAGTGCCGTGGTACCTTGGTCCAATTCCTTAACGGCCTACCCCCGTCATCTTATTTACCGTGGTCCGGAGGGTGCTTCAGAGAACGATTTGGTACTGATTGACAGCGTGGATGTGTTACAGTCTGGTTTTAATTATGTGGATTCTGGCCAATGGAATAACACACCGCTGGTGGAGTCACAGGTTTACTGTTATCGGGTGATGGTAAAAGGCGGGTACGGTAATCCCGCCATTGGTGAACCGCTGAAAAACTTCAGTCAGATAGGTTGTGCGCAACCCAACGATATAATCCCACCGTGCCGTCCTGAAATGGTTCCTTTTGTAATTGACTGTGAAAACTTCGTAAACCAATATGGTTGCAACCCTTCTAACTTTGTTAACATAGTTCGTTGGCGCCGGCCTTCCGACCCGGTTTGTCGTGAAGACACCAGGAGCTACAACGTCTATGCATCAGGAACTACAACCGGGGAATACTTTTTACTGGCCTCCAACATCCGGGACACTGTTTTTTACGATAGCGCACTTTCGTCATTTGCCCGATGCTATCGAATCAGTGCGGTTGACCGTTCCGGAAATGAAAGCGAGCTGAGTGTGCCGGCCTGCAACGATAATTGTCCGTATTACGAATTGCCAAATCTTTTTACTCCTAACGGGGACTTTTGTAACGATGTTTTTGCGGCATACGGATATCAGCCGGTTTTCGATCCGGAAATTCCGGAGAATTATCCCTGTCGAAATATTACAATCGGTCCGCGGGGTGAAAATCTTTCGTTGAAATGCGCAAGGTTTGTTCAGTCGGTAAACTTCCGTGTAGTGAACCGTTGGGGAGATGAAGTTTATACCTATCAGGGTCGTTCCGGAGATGAGCGATTTGATATTTACATCCGATGGGACGGTCGAAATAAAAACGGAATTCCATTATCATCCGGCATTTATTATTACGTTGCCGAAGTTGTCTTTAATGTGGTCGATCCTGCCAAACGAAAGCAAATTATTAAGGGATGGGTTCAGATAATCCGTTAACACCGTTGGATGATTTTTTGGTGTTGTTTGACGGTTATTGTAACCTGTGCTCGGGCGCTGTACAGTTCATCATTAAACGCGATAAGAAAAAAAAATTCCGTTTCGCTTCACTTCAATCCCGGGTGGGCAGTGCAATCGGTAAAAAATACGGACTTGCAGCAGTCAAAGCCGACAGTGTTGTTCTGATTCTTCATGGCCGGGCATATACGGAAAGCACGGCTGCCCTGCTCATTGCCCTGCATCTTTCAGCACCGTGGCCACTGTTGTATGTCTTTATCATCGTCCCACCTTTCCTGCGCAACGCGGTTTACAGGTTTATTGCGCGAAACCGTTATCGTTGGTTTGGAAGATTTGAAGAATGTTGGCTACCGGATGAAGAACTGCGTCCAAGGTTTCTGGATTTGTAAAGCGGCTGATGAAATTTTGTATTTTGCCGGCCTAAAAAGGTGAATCATGAAGGCATACGTTTTTCCCGGTCAGGGTGCACAGTTTCCGGGCATGGGTAAAGAATTGTTTGAGGGCAATGCAAAAGCACGTCAGATGTTTGAAGAAGCCAACGATGTTTTGGGCTTTGCCATTACCGATGTGATGTTTAACGGTACACCTGATGAATTGAAGCAAACACGTATCACACAGCCTGCCGTTTTTATTCATTCCGTAATAGCAGCGTTAAGCAACGAATCATTTAAGCCTGATATGGTTGCCGGCCATTCACTGGGTGAATTCTCGGCATTAGTGGCCAACGGCACACTCTCTTTTGCTGACGGACTAAAGCTTGTTTTTCAGCGTGCTCAGGCCATGCAGCGTGCCTGTGAGATTAATCCGTCAACCATGGCAGCTGTTCTGGGTCTGGATGATCAAGTGGTGGAAGATGTTTGTGCCTCAATCAAAGAGGAGATTGTAGTGGCTGCTAATTATAATTGCCCGGGGCAACTGGTTATATCCGGTACGATGAAGGGCGTAGAACTGGCTGCTGAGAGGCTGAAGGCAGCGGGAGCAAAGCGCGTTTTACCTCTTCAGGTTGGCGGAGCGTTCCATTCGCCACTCATGGAGCCCGCCCGGATGGAATTGGCTGCTGCCATCGGAGAAACCTTATTTCACAAACCCGTTTGCCCGGTATATCAAAATGTGAATGCACTTCCTTCAACCGATGTGAACGAAATAAAATCCAATCTGATTGCCCAGCTAACTGCGCCGGTGAGGTGGACCCAGTCGGTGCAGAAAATGGTAGCCGATGGTGCACGGGTTTTCATTGAGTGTGGGCCCGGAAAGGTATTGCAGGGTTTGATCAAAAAAATTGCTCCCGAGGCAGAAGCCATTAGTATTTAAATAATTTTTCTTGCCGTTAATTCATCGGGGCATCGCTCCAGGAGCTGCTTAATGGTACAATGCATAGAAGGATGAACCAGGTTGGGCGCAATTTCTGCAAAAGGCAGCAGAGCAAACCGGCGTTCAGGAAGGGTTGGCGGAGGGATAATCAGATTATCGGTTTGAATGAGAAAACTGCCGTAGTACAAAATGTCAATATCCAGTGTTCGCGGCCCCCATTTTTCCGGGCGGGTTCTTCCCAATTCATTTTCAATGAACTGAAGCCGGGTAAGCAAAGCATCCGGCTGATGATGGGTCCGTATTTCAATCACCTGATTGTAAAACCAGGGCTGCTCCGGCTTTCCCCAGGGTTCGGTTTCGTAAACAGATGAGGCTGTAATAATTTGTCCGCACAACCGACTGATTTCACGTCGGGCGAATAAAAGATTTTCCGCCCGGTTGCCTAAGTTTGAGCCCAGAAGTAAGTATGCGCTTACCACGCATCAAACTTATGCTTTTTAAACAGTAAAAACCGAAAGTTTAAAGTTGTTCATATGAATTTCTTCAAAACCTTTCTCGCTACCCTACTGGCCTTAACAGTGTTTTTCGTTCTTTCGTTTTTCCTATTTCTTTTTTTGCTGGCCGGACTATCGGCAAGCGAAGTAGTTACGGTGAAACCCAATTCTGTGCTGCACCTTCGGCTTGATGCACAGATTACCGAACAACAGGTGGACAATCCGTTCGAGGGATTGGGAGGCGGTGCGCAACCAACCAATATCGGGCTGATTCAACTTAAAGAAACCATCCGTCAGGCAGCAGGTGATGCGAACATCCAGGGTATTCTGATTACGGCAAGCTATCCCATAGCTGGTTATTCTACGCTGGAAGAAATCCGACAGGCGTTGAAGGAATTCAGGCAGTCGGGTAAATGGGTACTGGTTTATTCTGAGGTGATGTCGGAGCAAGCCTATTACCTGGCATCGGCTGCTGATAAAATTTATTTGAATCCTGAAGGCGAACTGGAATTCAACGGCATTACTGCAGAAGTGAGTTTCTTTAAACGCCTGTTTGATAAACTGGAAATCAAGCCTGAGATTTTTCGGGTGGGTGATTACAAAAGTGCGGTCGAGCCATTTATGCTCGAAAAAATGAGTAAGGAAAACCGTGAACAGCTTAATGAGCTGGTTAATTCAGTTTATGATGTGGTGGTGCAACGCATAGCCGAAGCGCGCGGGATAGAGGCAAACCGGCTGCACGAAATATCGGATAAAATGCTGGTTAGAAATGCCAAACAGGCTTTGGAGTACAGACTTGTTGATTCGTTGTTATATTTTGATGAAGTAGAGACTGAGATACGAAATCGCTTAAATCTGGAAGAAGGAAAAAAAGTCAGCTTCATTTCGTACAAGAAATATCAGAAGAGTTTTACTGACGAAGAAAAAAAAACATCATCCAATGAAATTGCTGTTATTGTAGCCGATGGTACGATTGTTCCAGGTAAATCAGACAATGGTTTGATTGGTTCTGAAACGTTCACTGAGACCATCAAAAAAGTAAGAGAAAACAAGCGCGTGAAAGCAGTTGTGCTTCGCATCAATTCTCCAGGCGGAAGTTTTCAGGCCTCCGACGTAATGTGGCGCGAAATTGTGTTGACCACAAAGGAAAAACCGGTAATTGCATCCATGTCTGACTACGCCGCTTCGGGTGGCTATTACCTGGCAATGGGTTGTGATACCATTGTTGCGCAGCCACATACCATCACCGGCTCGATTGGAATTTTTTCTGTGTTGTTTGATGCAAGTGGGTTTTTAAGTAACAAGCTTGGAATAACCTTCGATGAAGTGCGCACCGGTGAATTTGGCGATTTAATAACTTTTACCCGTCCGCTAACCGATGCTGAAAAACAGGTTTGGCAAAAGCGCACGGATGAGGTATATGGGGTGTTTACCAGTAAAGCGGCACAGGGTAGAAACATTCCGGTAGAAGAAATTCTGAAAGTGGCAGGAGGTAGGGTTTGGACTGGTGAGCAGGCTTTACAGCGTAAACTGGTTGATGTAATGGGAGGGCTGGACGATGCCATCCGCCTGGCAGCCGAAGCCGCGGGCGTTGCAGATGATTTCCGGGTTCGCTTCTATCCAAAAGCTAAATCACTTCCTGAACAAATATTAGCGGCTTTGTCGGGAGAGTCGGAAGCACGCTTTGCCAGGAAAGAATTAGGCGAATACTATCCGCTATACCTGCAATTCAAAGAAGCCCGCCACCTGCATGGATTGCAGGCCCGGATGCCTTGGGAATTTACCCTTAGGTAGCCCTTAGATCCAGGTGATTTTAGATGTAAGATTTTGGCTGATTTTTGCACTTTTTTTAAAAAAAGTAACACTTTTTGACTCTCTGAAGGCTAATGCAGACAAGACCTTCTGGTGAAGAACATCAGTACCTTATTGATATGGAAGGGTATTCTAGCTTAATCTATTCTGTAATTTTTAAAAACTGTGAAAAATTATTTGGCATCATTCCTTATGGGCGCTCTTTTGCCAATAAAGGAGCCTCATATTGAGAAAGATTTCCGGATAAACTTTGACGTATGTAAGATGAAAACCGGATTTTACTCTAGGTAACTGATACCAAACCATTGAGGCGGGTCAGATTCTCTTGTGTTTTAAGAGTAAGTAAAGCTTACAGCTGAGCTGATATGAAAAATCGAACGATGCTTTTCCGGTAGTTGCCTCGGTTAACTTCAAAGATTCAACAGCGGAAATTCTTCTGCCTTTACCAAGTATTTGTTTAGCAGGCGGCAAACAAAAACCCTGCCCTCCGGAACGAATTCCGAAGGCGCAGGGCTATCTAACCAGTTGATTATCAGTAGCCTAAGATTATAACCGATCTTCTGCCACAAAGCCTCCAAGGGGCTCCGTGCGATAAACCGGACCTTGCCTTTCCTGTTTCGAAACAGGAGCTTGTTTGTGCTTGCGCACTGATACCACTGTAAACGAAAGCAACACAACAATGGCAGCCACAGCAAGGATTAAAGAGCGCATTTTCATAAAATGAAGAATTTGATTTCAATGGAAAGATTGCACAAAAACTCAAAGTTAACCTATTCCACCTGGGTTGGCATTTCCACCGCCATTGTCAAACAACTCTGACGAAGGTGCTACTTCTTCTTCAGCACAAGAAGTGGAAACGAATGCAATGGCTGCAAAAGCAAAAAGGAAGTACAATAATTTTTTCATAGCATTGTGGGGTTAAGGTTTGAAATAAATTTGTTTAAATTTCTGATGTAAAGATCCGTGCTTGAATAAAAAAAATTGCGTACAAAATTTTTGACTTCTTACTTATGTAGATTTTTTTTATGTTGTGTTTATGTATTTTAAAAATTATATCTCGATAATTTTATTCTCTTTAATACCACTTAGTAACTCTTTTTCCCAAAATAATCGTGAAGATTCATTGCTTGGGAGGCTTAAGGTTGTTAACTCTGAAAAAGATCAAATTGAAGTTTATAAAGAACTGGTTCGGGCAACTTATGCAAATAATTCAGAGGCATTGACAAAATCCATGACTTACTCAAAAAGAATGCTTGAACTTGCCACAAAAACCGGAGACAGTGCTTCGATGGTGTGGGCGGGGAGAGCCTTAGGGCAAATTTATAATTGGATGGATCAACCAAAGGATGCATTGGAAATCCTTTCTGCATCACTGGCTATCGCGCAAAGAAACAATTTTGAAGATGAAGAAAAACGAATACTCAATAATATAGGGATTGCCTATACATTTCTAGCAGAATATCATAAAGCGCTTGATGTTTATTTTAAAACACTGGTGTTGCGCGAAAAGGACGGTGACCTGAAAGAAATTTCGGCTGCTTTAAATAATGTTGGCCTCACATATTTTAAACTTCGAAACTACCCCAAAGCACTCGAGTTCTATCAGCTTGCCTTAAATAAACAGATTGAATCAAAAGACAGCTCTTTTATTGATTTGCAATATGCCAATATTGGTTTATGCTACAATCAGTTAAAACAATATAAAGAGGCTACGGAATCGCTAAATAAGGCTCTGGAAATATGTAAGCCAAACTGCAGTGATAGAACAATAGTTACCGCTAAGTTTGGCTTAGGTGTTACCAATTTGGGATTACAACGGTTTGCTGAAGCGGAAAATGCGTTCCTCGAATCGCTTGAAGCTTCCCGGCGTTCGGCAAATCACCGCTACGAAGCCGAGAATAATGTTTACCTGGCCAAGCTAAAAATTGCACAACAGCGCTATACCGAAGCCGTTCCTTTTTTGCAACAGGCCGAGAACATCGCACAGCAATATGGCTTTAAGGAGTTGCTGATAGATACCTATCGTCAATACTCTATTCTGTATACTGAAATGCAAGACCATAAAATGGCATCTTCTTTTCAGCAAAAATACATTCATCTGAAAGACAGTGTGTACAGCGAAGAGCTGATTGAACGCATCGCCCAGATTCAGACCGACTTTGCCGAGCGCGAAAACCTTGCCACTATCCGGGCCAAAGAGGAAATCATTCGGCGTCAACGCATGCTTAATCTGCTCATTGGAATTATCGCGCTGCTGGCAGCCGCACTATTGTTTATTCTTTTCCGGAGCAACATTGTCGTAAAAAAAGTTAACCAAGCCTTATCGAAAGCCAAACAGGAACTGGAGGATTTAAACCGCGACCTCGATAAAAAAGTCAAAGAAAAAACTGCGTCACTGGAAAAGGTGAACCGTGAAATGGAGCACTTTATTTATAAAACATCACACGATATTCGTGGCCCGCTTGCTACGCTAAAAGGTGTAACCGGTGTGGCACTGATTGATGTAAAAGATCCAAAGGCTATCGAATATTTCCAGCGGCTGGATGCCACTGCCACCAAGCTGAACCGTGTGTTGTCCAGACTCCTAATCATCAATCAGGTTAATCAGGCTATCCTTTCCGTTGAGCCTCTTAACGTAAGCGAAATGGTGGACGAGATCATTGCTCAGGAAAGTCGGAACGGCCTGCCTCCGCGCATGAAAATCATCAAAGAAATTTCACCCAATCTGGTTTTTCATTCCGACCGGCAACTGCTGGGTATTATACTTGCCAACCTGATTGACAATGCCATCAAGTATCACTCCAACTCCCAGCGACTCGAGCCGTTTGTGCGCATCACTGCCGAATTGAAAAATAGTGAACTTCATATTCATGTAGTAGATAACGGTCTGGGCGTAAATGAATCAGACCGCGAAAAAATCTTTCAGTTGTTTTACCGCGGCAATGAAAAATCGGAAACCGGAGGAGTGGGTCTTTACCTTTGTCGCCTTGCTACCGAAAGGCTACAAGGTAAAATTGGGGTTTCTACAACGGGCACCGAGCACTATACGGATTTTTATGTGGTGCTGCCGGTCATGAAAGACGCAGAGGTGACTGCCTGAACTTTGTGCCTTCGTTCTCAATTTGCATCTTTGCTGCCCTCGTTATTGTACGGATTGCATGCCCAAAAATTTTAAAAGAACTACTGTAACTGCTGCCTTGCCTTATGCCAACGGGCCGCTCCACATTGGTCATATTGCCGGAGCATATCTGCCTTCAGACATATATGTTCGTTATCTGCGGCTGAAAGGCGAAGATGTAATTTATGTATGTGGTTCGGATGAACATGGGGTAGCAATCCAAATAGGAGCCAGAAAAGAAGGCGTGCCTCCCAAACAGTTTGTGGACAAATACCATGAACTGATGAAAAATACGTTTGAGGCCTTCGGCATTTCATTCGACATTTACTCACGGACTACCCATCCGGTTCATTACCAGACAGCCCAGGAGTTTTTTACAACTATCCATCAAAGCGGAATTTTCAGAGAGGAAGTGTCGGAACAGTATTACGATGAACAGGAAGGACTTTTCCTTGCCGACCGCTACATTGTAGGTACATGCCCGGTTTGTGGTTATGATCGAGCCTATGGCGATCAATGCGAAAAATGCGGAACGAGTTTAAGTCCGAAACAACTGATTAACCCGCGTTCAACCGTGTCCGGCAACCCGCCTGTTCTGAAGCCCACCCGGCATTGGTACTTTCCGCTTGATGAGTATGAAGACTGGCTGCGCGAATGGCTGCTCAAAGGACATGCGCACGATTGGAAAACAAATGTTTATGGTCAATGCAAATCATGGATCGAACAGGGACTGCAGGCCCGCTCTATCACCCGCGATATGGACTGGGGAGTACCCGTCCCGCTGCCTGATGCAAAAGGAAAAGTTCTGTACGTTTGGTTCGATGCGCCCATCGGATACATCTCGGCTACCAAGGAACTAAAGGGAAGTGAGTGGGAAAAATACTGGAAAGACCCGGATACGCGGCTTATCCATTTTATCGGAAAAGATAATATCGTGTTTCACTGTATTATCTTTCCATGCATGCTGAAAGCCGAGGGCAGTTATATATTGCCTGATAACGTTCCGGCCAATGAATTCCTGAATCTTGAAGGCGATAAAATATCCACTTCACGGAATCATGCTGTATGGCTGCACGAATATCTCCGGGATTTTCCCGGCCGACGCGATGAGCTGCGGTACGTGTTAACCTCCATAGCTCCCGAAACCAAAGATTCGGATTTTACCTGGAAAGATTACCAGCAGCGTGTTAACAGCGAGTTGGTCGGCATTCTGGGAAATTTTGTAAACCGTGTGCTCGTACTGATAGCCAAATATTTTAATCATGTCGTTCCGGCCCTGCCGGCCATTGTGGCGGAGCAACGTATTATGCAGTTATGGCAGAACACAGAAGAGGAGCTTAACCGAACTTTGGCTGAAATGGTTAAGGCGCTGGAAGAATTTCGTTTTCGCGAGGCGCAATTTCAAATGATGAATCTGGCGCGGGCAGGTAACAAATGGCTGGCTGATACCGAACCATGGAAACGCTACGCAGATGATAAAGCGGTAACGGCATTTATACTCCATCAGGCCATGCGCATTGTAGCTACCCTCGGCTTTGCCTGCGAGCCGTTCTTGCCCGATACGGCTAAGCGCATACAAAGGCAGATTAATTTCTTGAGCAATGCAAATAATGAAGCCGTCTCTTTCTGGAAAAACTCCAGGTTATTAGCTCTGCAGCAAAACATCATGGTGCCTGAAAAAGCCGACCTATTGTTTACCCCGGTGCCGGACGAACAGATTGAAACACAACTGGAACGTTTAAAGAAAAAAGAAAAGACCATGGATGAGCCTAATCAGCAAACGAAACTAAAACCGCTTAAGCCGCAGATTTCCATTGATGATTTTGCGAAGCTTGATATACGCATCGGAAAGGTGATTTCGGCCGAACGCGTTGAGAAATCGGATAAGCTGCTTAAACTGGTTGTCGATACCGGCATTGATAAGCGAACAATTTTAAGCGGTATAGCGCGTCATTATTCACCCGAAGAACTGGTAGGCCGGCAGGTAACGCTGTTGGCTAACCTTGCGCCCCGGAAAATGATGGGCATTGAATCGCAGGGTATGATTTTAACTGCCGAAAATCCTGACGGCACGTTGCGACTCATTCAATCAGCTGATGAGATTTCCCCGGGAGCGACCATTAGCTAAGTCCGCCGGATAAAATGATGAACCATGTGACTCCCTTTGGAGTCGGGCGACAGGTGGTTTCTTTTCACCAAGAAATTCAATCCCTTCGGGAATGAACGGACATTGGGCATGGGAATCCGAAGGATTCCCATTTTTTAGAAGAATAGGTATTACGACCCTGAAAGGGTCAAACGCTGTTCAACGTAATGAAGCCTGTTTAATCGTTGTAAACACTCATCGTCTTTTCAATACCAACCGTACAAAATGATAAAATCATTTCGCATGCTTTATCCATGGGTGTGATTATGTTTTGAAGTTCTTCCGATGTGAAATTTCCCAAAACGTAATTTACCTGCTGCCCTTTATGATAATTATTACCAATGCCGAATCGGAGTCGTGCATAGTGGTTATGTCCTAAAGTTTCTTCGATATGTTTTAATCCGTTATGTCCGGCCGAGCTTCCCTTAGGCCGAAGCCGCAGTTTTCCGAATGGAAGGGCTACATCATCTACAATAACCAACAGGTTTGGAGGTTCAATCTTCAGTTCCTGCATCCAGTAGGCAATGGCTTTGCCGCTCAGGTTCATGTAGGTGGTGGGCTTAATGAGGTAAACATAACGACCTTTGTATTTGAATTCAGCTTTATACGCGTGTCGCGACAGTTCAAAGCCGGCATTGTATTTATCAGCCAGGCGGTCGGCAATTAAAAAGCCGATGTTGTGGCGGGTAAGCTCGTATTCCGGTCCGATGTTGCCCAATCCTGCTATTAAAAACTTCATGGCGCAAAAAAATAAAAATCCTGCTACGGCAGGGTAGCAGGATTGAACGAAACTTATGCTGTTGCAGATTACTTTTTGCCTTCTTCCTTTTTCGGAGCCTCAGCTTTTTTAGCTTCACCTCCGGCAGCAGCTGCGGGTGCAGCGGCAGCGGCCTCACCACCTTCGGCAGGTGCAGCGGCAGCAGCTTCTGCGGCCATTTTGGCGGCACGCGGAACTTCAACAGCGGCTATGGCCGATTGCTTGGGGTCAAGGAACTCCAGTCCGGGAACCTTCATGTCGCCTACTTTTACGGCATGGTGGAAGTCAAGGGTTGAAACATCTACATCAATGTGGTCGGGCATGTCCTTCGGATAACCATAAACCTTGAGCGTGGCGCGCTTGCGAACAAGCAATCCGCCTTTATCAACTCCCGGTGCGCGGCCAACCAGCCGAACCGGTATGCTCATTTTTATTTTGCGGTTCTCCTCAATACGCAAAAAGTCGGCGTGCAGGATGATTTCGCTTACCGGATGGAACTGTACCTCCTGAAGGATGGCCTGACATTCTTCGCCTTCAATATTCAGGTGTACAAAGTGTGCTTCGTTGGTGTACACCAATTCGCGGAATAAAATCATTGGGGCATAGAAGTGTACCTGGCGATCGCCTCCGTACAATACACAGGGAACATTGCCTTCCTCGCGTAATCGTTTGGATTCTGACTTGCCGAGATTCGCTCTTTTATACCCTACAATCTCAACAGTTTTCATGATTACTGGGTTTTAAGGTGAAACATTTATAAACGGATAAATAATGAACTTATGGATTCGTGATCGTGAATTTTTCGGATGGCCTTGGCAAATAAATCCGATACGGTAAGCACACGGATTTTAGATGACTGTTGTTTAAGTGGTAAAGTATCGGCCACCACAATTTCTTCGAGTACCGAGTTTTCTATGTTTTCGTAGGCTTTTCCCGAAAGGACCGGATGGGTACATGCTGCGCGCACCGATCGGGCGCCTTTTTCCTTCAGTAAAGCTGCCGCCTTGCAAATGGTTCCTGCCGTATCTACCAGATCGTCAACCAGTACTACATCTTTTCCTTCCACTTCGCCGATGAGGCGCATGGACTCAACCTGGTTGGCTTCTTTTCTGTACTTATCGCATACGGCCAGTTCGGCATCAAAAAATTTGGCGAAGCTTCGTGCCCGTTTAATACCGCCCACATCGGGGGAGGCGAACATGATGTTTGGCAGATTGAGGGATTTAAGGTAGGGCACGAAAATATAAGAGCCATCCAGATGATCAACCGGAATGTCGAAGAAGCCCTGAATTTGGTCGGCATGCAGGTCGCAGGTCATAATACGGCTGGCACCGGCTGCGGATAAGAGGTTGGCAATAAGTTTGGCTGCAATGCTTACCCGGGGCTTGTCTTTGCGGTCCTGCCGCGCATATCCAAAATATGGAATAACCACATTCACGCTGGAGGCGCTCGCCCGGTTGGCGGCATCCACCATCAGCAGCAATTCCATCAGGTTGTCGGCAGGCGGCTGGGTTGACTGGATGATAAAGACTTCATGGCCTCGAACGGATTCAGCAATATGAGGAGACATTTCGCCATCGCTGAATTGCTGAAAATTGACCACACCCAAGGGCTCGCCATATGCGTGGGCAATTTTTTCGGCCAGATACCGTGTGGCCCGTCCTGAAAAGATTTTAACCGCCATGCTGAAACTAAAAACCCGGCCGGTGCCGGGTGGTTAATTTTGGTTGTCCGACAAGGATTCGAACCCTGACTAAAAGAACCAAAATCTTCTGTGCTACCGTTACACCATCGGACAATCCCACCAAAATCATCAGCTTATTGTACTTCGCTTTGATTTTGGGAGTGCAAAAGTAGAATTTTTTTCAAAAAAAGTAAATCGTAAGACTAATTCCGGTTAGTTATCCGAATCCTCATCGGCCCGGACTTCAACGTTGCCCTCCAGAAAGCCTTCGGCCCAAAACCGGTATTTATCCAGGATCGAAATGACGGCATTGCGCAAGTGGCGGTTATTCGAATAGTCGATTGGACCGTAAAGGGTGGTAGCATATCCTTGCCAGATGGACCGGTTTTGCCGCCTGTCGAAAAACTGGATAAGCAGCGTACCGGTTTTCAGGTCCAATTTCTTTTTATCATAATTCAGATTTTCATCCTGTGTTTTTATCCATTCTTCAATTTCGGGCTGTATGTAACCGGTAAACTGCAGACTGTCGGGAAACATTTTGTAGCTGATGAGTAGATGCGGCTTTTTTTCCGCCTGCCGGTAACCGAGAAATTTCATCCTCGCTATGATGTAATTTTCGATTACGGGATTGTCCATTGTAGGGTCATACGGGCCTGCCGGTTTTATCATATCGAATGTTCGGTATTTTTTAAAGTTGCCCTTGTAGCTGTAATCATATTCAACAGGCATTTCCTTGTAGCCGGCACAGGAAACGACTAAAAGGAAGGACATGGCGGGAATGATTCTGAGAATCATATCCCGAAGATGGCGAAACGGATCTCAAAATTCAATATGCCGGGTTTGCAAGTTTTCTGGCGTGCCGGATTTTACTTAATTTTTTGTTCGAGCCATTTTCTTGCGTTAACAAAGGCCTCCACCCAGGGTGATACCTTATCCGCTTTCCTGCTGTAAGGATACCAGGCCCAGTTCCAGGGAAAGAGCGAACGCTCCAAATGGGGCATAATGGCCAGGTGGCGGCCATCTGCCGAGCAAAGGGCAGCTATACTATCTTCCGAATCGTTGGGGTTGCCCGGGTAGGTATTATAGGTGTACACAGCAGCCACATTTACCTGATCACGCTTTTCCTTAAGTATAAATCTTCCTTCTCCATGTGCTACCCATATTCCCAGCGTACTGCCGGATAACGTATTAAGCATTACCGAATTATTTTCGGGAATGGTAACGCACAGAAAAGCCGATTCAAATTTTCCTGAACCGTTGTGGTGCATACGCGGATGCGATTGGCCCATCTGCGGATAGAGCAAGCCCAGTTCCATCATTAACTGACAACCATTACATACACCCAGACTTAAAGTGTCCGGGCGGCTGTAAAATTTCTCAAGGGCATGACGTGCCTTATCGTTATATCGGAATGCACCGGCCCATCCTTTAGCCGAGCCCAGTACATCGGAGTTGGAGAATCCGCCCACAAAAACAATCATCTGCACATCGCTTAAATTATCACGACCGGTCATCAGGTCGGTCATGTGAACATCTTTGACTTCAAAACCTGCCAGGTAAAGGGCAAACGCCATTTCGCGGTCACCGTTCACGCCTTTTTCACGGATAATAGCTGCTTTAACCGGTGACGGCTTCTTATGAACAGGGTGCAGGTTATCGGATTGTCCGGTAAAGTGAGCAGGGAAGAGGTAGCGTAAGGGCTGACGCGCAAAATTTTCAAATCGCAATTTGGCGTGTTTCTCCGGTCGCTGCCGGCTATCTAATAAATAGGAGGTTGTGAACCAGATGTTTCGTAACTCATCAACTGAAAAAGAAAGACGGTTGGTGGAGCACTGCACATCAACTTTTGATGAGCGGTTAACTTTTCCGAGGATTTTATACGGTGCTTTGTGTCGCTCCAAAATACTTGTAACCCGGGTAGAATCGGCTACCTGCACCACAACACCCGGATTTTCTGCAAACAGCACGGTTACCGGATCATCAGCGAATGCGGTGAAATCAAGTTCAGCGCCTGTTCCGGGAGATGGAAAACACATTTCCAGAATGGTTGTGATCAGACCGCCTGATGAAATATCATGACCGGCAAGAATCAGGTTTTCCTGAATAAGTTGCTGTACGGCTGCAAAAGATTTTTGCAGCGTATCTGCCTTTACATCGGGTGTATGATGGCCAATTTGACCAAGCACCTGTGCCAGCGCACTTCCGCCCAAAGCGAACGGCATATCCGAGAAGTCAATGTAGATAAGATGACTTTCGGTTTCGGTTAACACATCCGGTGTTATGCATTTTGAAATATCCGATACTTCGGCAACAGCCGAGATAATAACAGTTCCGGGAGATTTCACCTCGGTTCCATCAGGATATTTCTGTGCCATAGACAGCGAATCTTTACCCGTTGGGATATTGATGCCCAGTTCGATGGCAAATTCGCTGGCTGCCTGTACTGCTTTATACAGGCGTGTGTTTTCGCCTGGTTTCTTTGCGGGCCACATCCAGTTTGCACTGAGCGACACGCCCTTCAGGCCGTGTGCAAGTGGTGCCCATACCATGTTGGTTAAAGCTTCCGCGATGGCCAGACGGCTTCCGGCCTCCGGGTTAATCAATGCCACTACGGGCGCATGGCCAATGGCGGTTGCCACTCCGGATTTTGTATGATAATCCAATGCCATTACCCCTACGTTATTCAAAGGCAACTGGATTTGCCCGCAGGTTTGCTGAAGGGCTACTTTTCCGGTAACGGAGCGATCCACCTTATTCGTTAGCCAGTCTTTACAGGCCACGGATTCGAGTTGTAAAACTGCTTTGAGGTACGTTTCAATTTTTCGTGGATCGGTTGACAGATCAGAAAAGCTATCGGAGGATTCGGTGTCAGTAAGAATGGTCTTAGGCGATGAACCCAACAGATGCCTCACTTCCAAATCAACAGGTGCAGGCATGTTGTTCTTTATAAATTTCAGTCGCTTGTCTCCGGTTGCCTGGCCAATAACGTACATGGGCGCACGTTCGCGTTCGGCAATACGGCGCATAACCTCCAGACTTTCGGCTGGCACAGCTAAGCCCATGCGTTCCTGCGATTCGTTGCACAGGATCTCTTTAACGGAAAGCGTAGGATCACCCACAGGGAGTTTATCAATCTCAATGATGCCGCCAGTTTCCTCCAATAATTCGGATAAACAATTGAAATGTCCTCCGGCTCCGTGGTCGTGAATGGAAAGAATGGGATTAACTTCCGACTCGACCAGCGCACGAATAGCGTTCATGACGCGCTTTTGCATTTCAGGATTCGAACGCTGAATGGCATTGAGTTCGATGGCATTACCATACTGACCGGTGGCCACCGATGAAACCGCACCGCCACCCATACCTATGCGGTAGTTATCTCCGCCCAGCAGGATAATTTTATCTCCTGCACGCAGACTTTCTTTCGTGCTGTCTTGTTTTTTGCCAAAACCGATTCCTCCGGCCAGCATAATCACCTTGTCATATCCCAGCCGGATTTCGTCTTCAAAATATTCAAAAGTCAGCACGCTGCCGGTAATGAGCGGTTGACCGAATTTATTTCCAAAGTCCGATGCGCCATCGGATGCTTTAATAAGGATATCCAAAGGAGTTTGATACAGCCATTTGCGCTCGGGGAATTTTTCCTCCCATGGGCGTCCGCCATTCAGTCGCGGGTAGGAAGTCATGTACACCGCGGTTCCGGCCAAAGGAAGCGCGCCTTTTCCGCCGGCCAGGCGGTCGCGTATTTCGCCACCCGTGCCGGTAGCAGCTCCGTTAAAAGGTTCAACGGTAGTGGGAAAGTTATGTGTTTCGGCTTTTAATGAGATAACCGATTCAATTTCCCGTACATCAAACCAACCGGGTATATCCTGACGCGACGGTGCAAACTGCACGATGCGCGGGCCTTCGATAAAGGCTACGTTATCCTTATAAGCCGATACAAGAAAGTTTGGGTTCTTTCGTGATGTATTTTTAATAAGCTGGAAAAGCGTATGCGGCTGTGATTTACCATTAATGATGAAAGTTCCGTTAAAAATTTTATGCCGGCAGTGTTCGGAGTTAACCTGGGAGAAACCAAACACTTCGCTATCGGTAAGCGGGCGTCCAAGTTCCCGGCTCACCTGTACCAGGTAGTCAATCTCCTCATCACTCAAGGCAAGTCCTTCGGCATCGTTGTAGGCGCGTATGTCGGTAACTTGTTTTACCGGTTCCGGTGTAATGCCAATGAAAAAAAGGTCCTGATTAAGTTCTGAATAGACAGCCTGAAGCATGCGGTCATAGGCGGGCACTGCGCCGGTTACTTCAGTGAATTCTTCCATCCGTTTAATGCCGGACACACCCATGTTTTGGGTTATTTCTACGGCGTTGGTACTCCAGGGAGTAATCATTTCCCGGCGGGGGCCTATAAATGTTCCCTGTAGTTTCAATTGATCGAGTAGCGTGGCATTACCCAACAGCCATGTCAACTTTTCGGTGTCGTTGGCTGAAAGCGGATGTTCGGACTGTACTGCGTAAATGCGATCAGGCAGGGCACGAAAAAAAAATATCATGGGCAGGGCGCTTTTGGCGAGCCAAAAATACAGAATTGAATGTCCCTATTGGTAAATAAAAAATTTTGAATGGGAACGAATAACTGCAATAAGAGAATTTTATTCAGGTAGGCCCGGAAGAATATTTTGAGATTTTTGGACTGCTAAAATTTTATGCCGATTGTCCGATTCTTCGGACTTTCCTGATTCTCAAAAAAAAAGGTGTTACCGTAAACCATTTCCCTGAAAAAGCGTTGAAGGAAACGCAGGAAACTTCAATAACTCTGAAAGTTTCCATAGTTTTGCCGCCCTCATGGAAGAAAACGCTGTTAAGGAGAAAATACTTTCCGGAGCCGAAGAGCTGTTTATGCGTTTCGGCATCCGAAGTCTCAGCATGGATGACCTTGCCCGTCATCTGGGCATGTCGAAGAAGACGCTGTATCAGCATGTACCGGATAAAGACGAGTTGGTCTTGCTGGTAGCAAGGTCGCTGATTGACCGAAACAAGGCCCTTGCGGAGTCCATACGAAAAGAGGCGCGTAATCCGGTGGAGGAGCTGGCGAAGATTTCTACCTGTATTCGCAGCGCCATGGAGTCACTAAACCCTTCCGTCCTGTTCGACTTACAGAAATTTCATCAGCGTGCGTGGAATGCCTGGCTGGATTTTAAACGCGGATATTTACGTGAATCGATTGTAAGACTTTTAAAGCAAGGTATCGAACAGGGGTACATCCGCGAAGACATTGACCCCGAAGTCATGGCATCCATGCGGATTGAACTGGTGCAACTTGCTTTTAACAGCGAGCTATTTTCAGGCAATCGCTATTCACTGAGCGATTTGCAGGAACAATTATACGACCATTTCGTATATGGACTCGTTACCGATAAGGGACGAAAGTTGTATCAAAAATATAAATCACAAACCAACCAATCCATTACCATTTTATGAGGATAACACATATACTAACAATTGTTTGCATTGCGGGTGGCTCTGCTGTTGCTTTGTCACAAGGCAACAATGTGTTTAGCTTGCAGCAGTGCATTGATTACGCTTTAAAGGAATCGGTGCCGATGAAAAATGCTGCTTTAGATGAACGCATTGCAAAGGCACGGGTTAATGAAACCATAGGCATCGGGCTGCCACAGATTAACGGCTCGGTGGGGCTGGATCATAACCAACAGTTACGCAGGTTTTTTGCGATATATGATCCGAATAGTCCGTTTTTCCAGAATCCGATTCCGGGCCTGGAAGTTGGCGATGTAGTAGCCGCCCGTAACTTTTTTCAGTTGCGCAGCACGGGCGATGCCAGCCTTCGCGTTAACCAGCTGTTATTTAACGGCTCGTACCTGGTAGGCCTTCAGGCTGCCAATGCGTACAAGGAGCTTGCTGAAAAAAATGCGGGACAAACCCGCGAAGAGGTTATTGCCTCCGTAACCAAAGCGTATTATGCAGTGTTGATTAACCGCGAGCGCATCAAATCCTTTGATGTAAACATTGCCCGGGTAGATTCGCTGCTCAAGAGTACGCGCCTAATGATGCAGAACGGATTTGCCGAGCAACTCGAAGCCGACCGTCTTGCGGTAACCTTGAACAACCTCATTAACGAACGCAATCAGTTTCTCAGGCTTCAGGACATTATCGTTGAACGACTGAAGTTTCAAATGAATTATCCGATGGACCAGCCGCTTCAGGTAAGCGGTACGCTGACAGAAGAAGAAGTACTGGTTAACCTGGACTCCTTATTGGCCGACTGGAATTATCGAGACCGGCCGGATTACCAGGTGTTACTGGCCAACAAGAAACTGCAAACGCTCAACATCCGCAACAACATTGCTGCCGGCATGCCCGTCCTGTCGGCTTATGCCAACATGGGCTATTCCACACAATCGCCTAACATCGGTGGACTATTTAAGTCTGAAACGCCCATTGACGACAACGGTCAGATTGGTCCTGATAAATGGTATCCTTACTCCGTATTTGGTATATCGCTTAGCGTGCCCATTTTCAGCGGCCTGCAGCGCACTTTTAAAATACAACAGGAAAAGTTAACACTTCAGAAAATTGAAAATGGCGAGCGGCAGCTCAGGTCACAGATCGATATGGAGATCAAAGAAGCCCTGAATAAGTATGCGAGCAGCCTGGAAACCCTGAAGTGGCAAAGGGAAAACATGGAATTATCGGAAAAAATTGCCCGTGTAACCAAAATAAAATACAGCGAAGGTGTAGGTTCGAACATTGAGGTTGTTGATGCGGAAAGCTCCCTGCGTCAATCGCAGGTTAACTACTTCAATGCACTTTTCGATACCATCATTGCGCGTATCGACCTCACGAAGGCTTTAGGAAAAATCAATACATCAACTAACAACTAAAAAATTTTTACGCATGAAAAAAATATTCGTTTATACTTTAACTCTTGTGTTATTGTACGCATGCTCATCTTCGGAGAGCAATGATGTTGCCGGAAAGAAGAAAGAACTCGAACAGGCCCGCAAGGAACTGGCTGCACTTCATAAAAAAATCAGTGAACTGGAAAAAGAAATCAGTGCTGTTGATCCGGAATTTGCCCGACAGCTCCGGCGTGCCGTGCCGGTCTCGGTTGTGCAGGCTGAGAAAAAGCCCTTCGAACACAAAATTGATGTTCGCGGGTCGGTGGAGTCGCGTACCAATGTGATAATCAATGCCCAGACAGCAGGCGAGATTAAGCAAGTGCATGTTCGTGAAGGCCAGGCGGTAACGGCCGGTCAATTGTTGGTTTCACTGGATACGGAAATACTCAGAAATACCCTGGCCGAACTGGAATCTTCATTGCAACTGGCTAAAGAAACGTATGAGCGACAAGCCCGGTTGTGGCAGCAAAAAGTCGGCACGGAGATGCAATATCTCCAGGCCAAGAGCAACAAAGAAGCCCTGGAATATCGCATTGCCACTACTCGGGCTCAGCTTGAACTGGCGTTGATTCGTGCGCCTTTTAATGGAACCGTTGACGAGCTTCCGGCTAAGGTAGGTCAGGTGGTTACGCCCGGCGTACCCTTGGTTCGTTTGGTTGGCCGGGAGCAGATGTTTGTAAAGGCCGATGTATCCGAACGTTTCATCGGTCGTTTCAAGGCCGGGGATGCGGTAACTATCTACTTTCCGCTGCTGGACAAACGCATCCAATCAACAGTATCGGCCGTTGGTCAAGTTATCAATCCCGAAAACCGGACATTCACGGTTGAAGTTATGCTGCCCAGGGTTGATTTTGCGGTTAAGCCCAATCAGGTTGCCGTACTGGAATTGAAAGATTATATCAATACCGAGGCATTTGCTGTACCCACCCGCATCGTCCAGCGCGATGAAGACGGCCAGTTCATTTATGTTGTTGAAGAACGGGAAGGAAGACTGTATGCGCGTAAGCGATATGTTGTTACCGGAGTAACCAGTGGTAACATGACAGAAATTCTGGAAGGATTGCGTTCCGGTGACCAGGTTGTTGACCAGGGCTACCGCGATCTGGTGGAAGGCGTAGAAGTAGAGAAAGTACAGCCAAAAGCTGATTCGATTGCTGAATTAAAACCATAAAATCAACAATGGTAAGGAATTATGAAAAAAATTGACAAGCAGTTCGGGCTAACCTCATTTGCACTTAATAACCGCACGTCGGTAATCTTTCTCGCATTTCTGATTGCCGTGATGGGTGTGGTTACCTATCTGGCCCTGCCCAAAGACAGTTTTCCGGAAATCAAGCAGCCCACCATTTATGTCGGCACGTCCTATCCGGGCAACTCCCCGCTCGATATGGAGAATCTGGTAACGCGTCCGATTGAAAAGGAGCTCAACACCATAAGCGAAGTGGATAAAATCCGGTCCACTTCGGTTCAGGATTATTCCACCATCATCATCGAATTTGATCCGGAAACAAACGTAGAGGATGCGCTGACCAAGGTGAAGGATGCTGTTGACCGCGCCAAGCCCGAATTACCACAGGATTTACCTGCCGACCCGAATGTTTTTGAATTGAATTTTGCCGAATTCCCCATCATGAACATTAACCTTTCGGGTAATTACAGCATCGGACAGCTAAAGCGCTACGCCGAATATCTGGAGGAGGAAATTGAAAAAGTTTCGGAAATATCGAAAGCTGAAATACGCGGTGTTGATGAAAAAGAGGTTAAAATAAAAGTTGACCCATACGCCCTCGAAGCCCGCAAGTTGAATTTCTCCGACATTGAAAATGCCGTTAAAGCCGAGAATGTTACACTCTCAGGAGGTAATCTGCTCAACGACGGCATTCGCAGAAACATCAGAGTGGTAGGTGAATTCGATGATGTCCGGCAACTTGAAGACATTATCGTAAAACATGAAAAGGGTGATGTGGTTTATTTACGCGATGTGGCCACGGTTGAATTTAATTATAAAGACCCGCAAAGTTATGCCCGGTTGGGCAGGCAGCCGGTTGTGATGGTGGATGTTATCAAGCGAAGTGGTGAAAACCTGCTCAACGCCACTGAAAAAGTAAACGCTATACTGGAAAAGGCAAAGAAGAATGTATTCCCATCTGATTTACTTGTTACCATAACCAACGACCAGTCATCGTTCACGCGGGAAATGGTAAGCAGCCTGGAAAACAATATTATTTCGGGCGTAATTGTAGTGGTTGGTGTGCTCATGTTGTTTCTGGGTATCCGCAATGCCTATTTCGTGGGCATAGCTATCCCGCTTTCTATGTTTCTATCCTTTATCGTACTGAGTGCTATTGGATATAACATCAATATGATGGTGCTCTTTGCATTGATTATGGGCCTGGGTATGCTGGTGGACAATGGAATTGTGGTGGTGGAAAATGTTTACAGGCTTTATGAGGAAGGGTATGATTTGGTGAGCGCCACAAAACTGGGCGTTGGGGAAATAGCGTGGCCTATCATATCCTCAACTGCTACAACACTCGCCGCCTTCTTACCGTTGGCCATGTGGCCCGGAATCATGGGTGAATTTATGAAATACCTGCCCATTACGCTCATCGTGGTGTTATCGTCATCGCTGTTTGTTGCCTTATTTATCACACCGGTTATCACATCGTTGTTTATGAAACACGAAGGCGAAAAAACCGGCAATCCGGCAAAAAGATGGAGAACCGTGGGTATATTAACCGTTCTAGGTCTGGTTTTTATCGGTCTGAAGATTTTCTGGCTGGGCAACCTGATGTTGTTGTTTGCCATTCTTACCCTGCTGAATGTGTATGTGTTTGCTCCGGCCTCGCACTGGTTTCAAACGGTATTTCTGCCTAAGGTTGAAAATCGCTATGGCCGCCTGATTGAGTTTGCACTGAAAGGCCGTAACCCGGTAAGGTTTTTTATAGGTACCACTTTCCTGCTGATTTTTTCGGTGGTTATGATGGGCTTGTTCCCACCCAAAGTATTGTTCTTTCCGGAAAATGAACCCAAATACATTAACGTTTTCATTGAATTTCCTACCGGAACGGATATAGAGGTAACGAATCAGTTTACCCGGGAAATAGAGGATAAGGTAATTGCATTCCTTAAGCCTTACGAGCAGATTGTTGAATCCGTAACAGGGAATGTAGGCCAGGGTACAAGTGATCCTGGTGATATGTCATCCATGGGCATGTCGGATACACCCAACAAGGCACGCATAACCGTTAATTTTAAGGATTTCAGATACCGGAATGGCATCAGTACCAGCAAGGTCATGGAAGAGCTGCGTAATGCCCTTGGTGTTTATCCGGGTGTTTCCCTTACGGTAGATAAAGACTCCAACGGACCCCCATCGGGTAAGCCGGTAAGTATTGAGATTTCCGGTAATGATATTGCCACACTTATCCGGCTGTCGGAAGACATCAAACGGAAAATCAATGAATCCGGAATTCAGGGCATTGAAAAACTAAAGACCGATATTGAAACCGGGAAACCCGAACTCATTGTTCACATTGATCGCGACATGGCGCGCAGATTTGGTGTTTCAACTTATGCCATAGCCAATGAAGTACGTACATCGTTGTTTGGTAAAGAAATCTCCAAGTTTAAACAAGGCGAGGACGATTATAAAATTCAGCTTCGGCTGGATGACAAATACCGGTACGATCTGGATGCATTGATGAATAAAAGTATAACCTTCCGCGATCAGACCAGCGGACGAATAGCTCAGGTTCCCATTTCTTCAGTTGCCAGTGCTGAGCTTACCTCATCCTATGGCTCGGTTAAGCGCAATGACCTCAAAAGGGTAGTTACCATCACATCGAATGTTTTGGGAGGGTACAACCCAACGGAAATCAACAAACAGATTCAGGAAATACTTGCCGATTATACCTTCCCGCCGGGATATACCTATAAGTTCACCGGGGAGCAGGAAAAACAAGCCGAGCAGATGAGTTTTCTCACACGTGCCGGTTTGTTTGCCGTTTTTCTCATCTTCCTCATCATCGTTGCCCAGTTTAATAAAATAACCGCTCCGCTCATCATCATGACCTCTGTGGTATTCAGCACCATTGGTGTATTCCTCGGCCTGCTGATATTCCGGATGGATTTCATTGTGATTATGACCATGATCGGGCTTATCTCGCTGGCCGGTGTGGCCGTAAATAATGCCATTGTATTGATCGACTTTATTGAGCTGGGCAAAAAACGTTATAAAGAAGAAAACAACACGAATGTCATACCGAAGGAGGAAGTTTTGCGCATTATTGCTGCTGCCGGAAAAACCCGCCTGCGTCCGGTTTTGCTTACGGCCATCACTACCATATTGGGTCTTATACCTCTGGCAGTGGGTATTAATATTGATTTCATTCAGTTCTTTAAGAGCTACAATGCGAATTTTTACGTTGGAGGCGATAGCGTGATTTTCTGGGGGCCTTTGTCCTGGACCATCATTTACGGGTTAACTTTTGCTACCTTCCTCACCCTGGTAATTGTTCCGGTTATGTATTTGTTATTGGAAAAACTTAACCGTAAACTGGGCATCGCTTCCTGACATTAAGCTGAGCAGTAAAGCCATGATTGCATTCATCGCAGCGCTCGTTACAGTTACTTTTCTGTTGGTTCTCGATGTGTACCTGTACCAGCCAGTGCGTGTAGTAACGCGCGGTATGAATGCTTCGATGAAAATAAGTTTGCGCGGAACTTACTGGACGGTGTCATTCATTTTGCTTGGTGTGGTTATTGCCTTCTTTATTGTCGGACCGAATTACTGGGGTATTACCACGCGCAATTGGATGATTACGGCTCTGGTTATGGTTTATCTCTCGAAAATTATCGGAGGCGTGGTGGTATTGGCTGATGACCTCAGACGGTTGTTGCTAAAAATAACAGGTAGGACGCGCAAGCAAAATGAATCGCCTTCCTATGGTAGAAAAATTCCACGCTCCGAGTTTTTGTCGAAGGCTGCCGTATTGACAGCCGCGGTACCGTTTGGCACCATGGCCTTTGGCATTATATCCGGTGCCCATGACTATCGTATCCGCAGGGCAACGATTTACCTTCCTCGTCTGCCCAAAGCTTTCGATGGCATCCGGATCGGGCAGATATCCGATATTCATTCCGGCAGCTTTTTTAACAAAACGGCAGTTGAAGGCGGGGTTGAGATGCTGATGGCAGAAAAGCCGGATGTTTTATTTTTTACTGGCGACCTGGTGAATAATCAGACGGATGAAGTGAACGATTATGTGCCGGTTTTTAGCAGATTAAAAGCTCCGCTGGGTGTGTACTCGGTTACGGGCAATCACGACTATGGCGATTACCGGTCGTGGCCCTCGCCGGCAGCCAAGAGAAAGAATTTTGAAGATTTGATGGAAGCCCACCGGATTATGGGCTTTGATTTGCTGATGAATGAAAACCGGTTTATTGAACTAAGCGGTGAAAAACTGGCCATCATCGGGGTTGAAAACTGGGGTACCGGGCGCTTCCCGAAGTACGGTGATCTGGGCAGGGCTTATGCGGGTACGGAGGAGGCTGCCGTCAAATTGCTGTTATCGCACGACCCCAGTCATTGGGACGCTCAGGTTAAACCGGATTTTCCGGATATCGACATTATGTTTGCGGGACATACCCACGGTTTTCAGTTTGGTTTTGAATTCGGAAATATCCGGTGGAGTCCTTCTCAATACGTTTACAAACAATGGGCAGGACTGTACCAGGATGATGGGCGCTATTTGTATGTTAACCGTGGCTTTGGGTTTATCGGTTATCCGGGGCGCATAGGCATTCCGCCCGAACTTACCATCATCGAACTTAAGCGCGCCTGAATCAGCCTGCCTGTTGTGCTGCTTCTGCCTCGCGTCTGCGCTTGGCATCGATTGAAAATTTTCCGGCACCAAAAACGGTAAAAATCAAAAGCCCGGCCAGCACTAGTAACGACACCTCCAGCTCCATGTGATTGCCAACACTTAAAAAGCCTTTTGGTGCGTTAACGAAAACCACTGCGCCAATCAGCACCGGCAGGTTAATAACACACACTGCGCGCGTAAATAATCCTACGGTTAAAAGTGGCCCTCCCAGGATGTGGGCAAACACCACATAGTGCGCCAGCGTGGCACCTGCAAAATAAACATTAATGCCGGAGGCAGTCATCTCCAGCTCGTCCATGTTGGTGAGGAAGTCCAGGCCTTTGTAAGTGATGAAGAGACCCAGGATAATACGAAAGAAATCCAGGAAACCGGGGCGATGCGCATTGCCCCATTTTTCCACATCAGAAATTACACTCATGGCCGTTGGTTTTATACTACAAAGTTTACAAAATCAGCGGCGTAAAAGCAATCGGGCATGAAATGAAAAAGCCCGGCTTTTGAGCCGGGCTTAACAATCCTGATATTTTAAAATCAGTATCCTTCGCGGTTGAAGTTTTCGCGGTTAAAATTTTTACGGAAACCACCGCCCTGACGGTTGCCGCGGGGGGCATCGGTACGGGGGCGTGCTTCGTTAACAACCAGATTCTTTCCCATGAATTCGGCACCGTTCAACTGGCTGATGGCACTCTGGGCTGATGAGTCATCGGACATCTCAACAAATCCAAATCCCCGGCTGCGTTGCGTAAACTTGTCGAGGATGATTTTGGCGGAGGTAACTTCTCCAAACTGCTCGAATAATCCCTTTAATTCGGCTTCGGTTGCCCTGAAAGGGATGTTGGCTACATAAATGTTCATTTTGACTAAGAAATAAATGTTAGAAATTAAACTTACCTTGATAACAGCCTGAAACGCAATCGCGAATAAAATCCGGGAAAGAACTTCAGGAGAGTAATCAATTGATGTAAAGGTAATTTAAAAATCTGATTTATCACAATCAGCCCAGACCGCTCAGGAAGTATGGTCGGCCACAATAACCCATTTACCTTTAATTCTTCGCCAAACCAGCGTAAAAAATCCGCCGGGTTCGTCCTGTGCACGTTTTAATTTCCATTGACCAACCACCAGGGCGGTTTGATTTGTAAAAACATCGACCCGCAAAATGGTAAAGGTCAACAGGCCCATTGCCTCACGGTTAGGATAGGCCTGCTGATAGTTGCGCAGCACGGTGTGCCACCCGGTTGTAACCCCGTTTCGTCCTACAAAAACAAGGCTGTCAGATTTCCAGTATCCTTCCATAAAGGCAATCAGGTTGCCTTCATTCCAATGCTGCTGTTGTTTCATCAGCACATCGGTAATTGCCTTTACTTCCGGTGAGTGTGGTTGCGCACAAAGTGGTCCGACAAGAACCAGCAAAAGAGGTAATAGCGTGTATTTCATGTCCTAAAGTACAACTATTCGCTAAGCCAGAAAGACTTGGTTTTCCGCATTCAAGTCCTAATTTTGTCGCCTTCAAAATAAATACCATGACCAGGATTGGAATTAACGGATTTGGCCGAATTGGCCGTATGGCATTCCGGGCTGCCATTACCCGTCCGGATGTGGAAGTAGTAGGCATCAACGACCTGCTTGAGCCCGATTACATGGCCTACATGCTGAAATACGACTCTACCCACGGTCGCTTCCCCGGCACGGTAGAGGTAAAAGACGGACATTTGGTGGTGAATGGTAAGAAGATTCGGATAACAGCAGAGAAAGACCCGGCTAATCTGAAATGGTCGGACATCGGGGCGGAGATCATCATCGAATCAACCGGATTGTTCCTTACCCAGGCCGATGCCCGTAAGCATATTCAGGCCGGTGCGAAAAAAGTGGTAATGTCGGCTCCGGCTAAAGACGATACGCCAACCTTTGTAATGGGTGTAAATCACCACAAGCTAACTGCAGAACATATTATTGTCTCCAATGCTTCTTGTACCACCAACTGCATTGCACCGGTTGCCAAGGTATTGCATGAAAAATTCGGTATAGTTGAAGGGCTGATGAGTACCGTTCACGCTGTTACGGCTACCCAGAAAACGGTTGATGGTCCTTCTGCCAAGGATTGGCGCGGGGGCAGGGGAGCTTATCAGAATATCATTCCCTCTTCTACCGGGGCGGCTAAGGCCGTGGCATTGGTTATACCCGAACTAAAAGGTAAACTAACCGGCATGTCGTTTAGGGTGCCCGTGGCCAATGTTTCGGTGGTGGATTTAACCGTGCGTCTGGAGAAGCCCGCATCCTACGAACAAATTAAAGCTGCCATGAAAGAGGCCTCCGAGGGTCAACTCAAAGGCATTTTGGGTTATACGGAAGACGATGTGGTTTCGCAGGATTTCATAGGCGATCCGCGGACTTCCATATTCGATGCCAAAGCCGGTATATCCCTTAATGACCATTTTGTCAAAGTGGTGGCCTGGTACGATAACGAATGGGGCTATTCCAATAAACTGGTTGATCTGGTTTGCGAGCTGGCAAAAAAATAGCGGTTTACTATTGTAGTTCTAATATCTGTGTAAAAGCGCCTGAAAGGCGCTTTTTTATTGAATTACAGGGCATTGCACCTAAAAGGTTGTATTTTCGTTAATAGAAACGAAAGCAGCCGTGGCCAATTTTTACGAAATACTGGGCATACCGCAATCGGCCGATTCATCGGAGATTAGGGCTGCCTATAAAAAGCTTGCTTTCCAGTTTCACCCCGATTTACATCCCAACGATCCGCTGGCAGAAGAACGTTTTAAGCAGATTAATGAGGCCTATCATACCCTGTCCGATCCGGTAAAAAAATCGCGGTACGATGCACGCCTTAACGCGTACACAGTTGTTACCGAAAGCTCGTACGATGAACAGGCCTGGCGGGCCTACCGGCACAGGCAATACATGCGATGGAAAGCTGCACAGGAGTCGCGGTATAAATTTGATCGGAATTACTTTAAAATTCAGGGCCTTGCGTTTCTGGTTTTTCTGATTATTGCAGGCTTTTGCTATGGCTTGATACATACCATAACCTACTTCCAGGAAAAACAAATGGCCGAACAACTTCGGAAAAACATGGAGCAGGTGGAGCGGGTTCATACGTTGTTTGCAACCGGACATATCGATGAGGCATTTAAACATGTGCTCGTACTCATGCAGCAAGACCCGCTGGAATACCGGTTTACTCTGGCCTACGATAGCATGCTGCAAACTCTCCGTTACCGGGTAAAACAGCAATACGCCGCCAACGATCTGGCAGCTTCAGTCACCACACTGCGTTTCCTGCAGCGTTACGAAAATCCAACCCGATTTGAAACCCTCCGGATGAAAGCCATCTGCGAATATCAGATGGAGCAGTATGACAGCACGCTGGCTACGTTGGAGCATATCCGGAAAATGCAACCATGGAATTTTGAACTGGTTTATCAAATGGGCATAATCAGCCTGGATAACCTTAACAAGCCTGAAAAAGCAATTGGTTATTTTACGGAAGGCAAGCGCATGTTTAAAGAAAGCATGTCGCGTATTTACGGAGAGGCATTTGAGGTCGTGATGATTCCGGCTGATGTTCCCGAAATTTACTACCACTTATTTGAAGCGCGGGCCCGATCCAATATGATGCTCAATAATTTTGAGGAAGCTCTGACCGACTGCAACTGGGCTGTGTTTCTACGACCACAGCAGGCGGAAGCGTGGAAAATGAGGGCCATGTGCCGCATTGCTTTAGGGCGCACCTACCGCTTGTGCGAGGACCTGAAGATGGCCCGTAAACTTGGTAAACGGGAAGTAGTAGATTTGCAACGTAAATTCTGCAGATAATGCACCACACACTCACACCCGCCCAGCTGGAATCGGTAAAAAAAAGTTACCTCAACATCGTGGCTCTGTTTCTTTCACAGGATCGGGTGAGCAGTAAATATTTTCGATGTCTGCTGAAGTGGGGATTCCAGTTGCACATCGGACCGGACGATTTACGCAAGCATGCAGATTTATCGCACCTGTCTTTTACCCACCCCGGGGAAATGAGCGGGAAGGCTGAAGAAATTTTTAACCTCGTTAACATGATTTATCTCGATAAGGTGGTGGAAGATACCGAGTTGGAAATAGCCACACTATATGCCGAAAAACTGGGCTTTTCCTCCCGGCTGGTAAGCGAGCTGTTTACAGCGATCGCAACAGCCGATGAAGAGGGGGAAACGCTGGAGAATGTACGTAACCGCGTGGAAGAATTCGTTCGCATGGCCGGCTGAAAAAGGTTTCGATTATGTAAGGTTTTTATCGGCTTTGTAAGAATTCGGATAAAAAAGAGTACTCCGGGATTTTCAATTAACTTTCTGATAATCAAAGCATTAAAACAAAGGTATTCAATAGGCCGCCGGTTTTGACCATTAGCGGTCACTCGTTATAAGCGATAAACCGCTGTTTTCTCTGCTTTAGCTGTGTTACTGGTAAATCGTCTTTTTGAATACAGATGTAGGATTTAACCTCAATTTGCATCAATTCATTTGATTGAGTCTTCAATTTTTGAATTGTAAAACAAGGAGGGTTTATGGTGAAGGGAAAAACAGATTTCCGGACGTTGGCTCACGTACAATTCAGCAGACGGCTGCGCGAACTGGCGTTGCTTATCGTGGCCATCATTTTGGGCATGTTAATCAGTGGAAACGTTCGCGCACAGGAACCTCGCCATAAAATCTTTAAAGCCAAAAAAGCCTGTATGATTCTGGCTCAAAAACGCAATCGCCCCGATAATATCCGCGTTGCGATTAAGAAACCTAAGTATAAACCGCAGGCTGAAATGGAAGCGCCGGCAGCCTATCGCATTTCGGCCAGGCGAGAAACAAAAGACAACAAAGGAATTCAACGATAGATTTTTGGGTTGTTTGACAGCGGCCGTCCCGCCACCGGCGGGATGGCCGTTTTGTTTATTCTTTAGCTGATGTAGGATTTGTCTTCATTTTGTCGCATTTCATCGCTTTCAGCCCTTCATCTTCGATGTGAAATTTCAGACCCCATGAAAGTCCGCTTCATATTCCTGATTCTCCTTGCACTGCTGTGCACATTAAGCGCCATGGCACAGCATGCCTACCATCGTAATAAAGCGAGACACTACAAAACGCGCTATCGCAACCAGATAGCTTATTATGCAGATGCCTGCGACCTGCTGCAGAAAAAAAAGAACACCGTACCTAAACAATCCTTTAGGCTCCGAACTTCTCCGGTCCGGTATAAACCCATGGCCGAATTTGAACCTCCCGGCTCGGTAAGAACAGCCTTATTAACTCCGACACCTGTGCCTGCTACCATTCCGGTTCAACCGGAACCGACTGAAGAGGAACGTCAGAATAAAGTAGAAGATAAGGTTCTGGCCGAAAATCTTTTGCCGGTTCCTACCTCGGAAAAACATGCGGAGATACGGCAAAAGGTTCGCGAGATGCTTCAGCAGAAAAAAGACGGTGAACCCATTGATTTACCGCCGCTTTACTTTCACTTTAACCGTGACGAGCTGGCCATCGTAAACACCGAGCCATTTTTGTATGCTGTGGAATTTGCCCTGCACGGCCGCCACATACTTATAGAAGGGCATACCGACAGCCAGGGCTCCGATCAATATAATGTGCAACTGTCCATTAAACGGGTGGAGCGCATTCGCAAAATGATGCACGACATGGGCGTGCCGGATGACCTGATTTCGGTAGTGGGCTATGGTGAAGAGCAGGCGGCAACAGTTGCCTCTGTGAACCGCACAAGCGACCACCAGCAATACCGCCGGGTTGACTTTAAAGTCTTTTAATAAAGCCGTAAAACAGTTTCTTCCGACTGGTAGCCACTATCGGCTAAGCGAATCATGATTTCAACCATATATTCAGGTTTTACCCATGAGGTGAAATCAGCCGATGGCATGGCCCTTCGGTTGTCGGGCGTGTCGATAATATTCGGCACCAGGACGTAGCTTCTTACGTTGTGCTGAAGGCCTGCATGATTAATGGCTTCACTGAAGCGGAACAACAAACTTTTTGAAAAAGCATAGGTCAGCGCGCCAGCTGCATTTTCAGGATGCAAGGCTGTGCGGGCACCGATGAAAAAAATCCGCCCGTTATTGCGGTTCATCATGTGCAGTGCGAGTGGCTGGGCCACGTTCCAGGCCGTTTGGGCGTTGAGTGCCAGCATTTGTTTTAAAGATGTTCCGTCAGCCTGTTGTAGTGATGCCGGTGCAAAACCTCCGGCCAGTAATAATCCGGCCTGAATGTGATTCCAGCTTACGAAAACTTCCCTCAGCCAGTCGGAAACAGCGGCCTGATTACGCAAATCAATCGCGTAGCAATGCAGATTAGGATGAGGATTACCCGGCCAGCTTTTACCGGGAGAAACGGTTGCCAGCACAGTCCAACCTTTTTGCAGGAACTGCGAAACAGCCACCTGACCCAGGTTTCCTCCGGCTCCGGTAATGAGTGCAACGGGCATAGATTAACTTTTGGGCTTTTTGTTGCGCGGTCCAGGCCATGGATATTTTGAGGGGCGATAAGGCTTGCTCTCGGCTCTTTTTTTCGACCGCGACTGTTTTTCGCGTGGCTCAATCTCGGCTGTTTTTGAAATTCCAACCGTTAGTACCGCAAATAAGTCTCTTCTCGCTCCGAAGCGATCGTAAATGGCTTCATTATTACGAACCCTTTCCAAATAGCTTTCGGTTCGGGGTTCGAGCAGACCGTATTGTATGCGGAAGTCGAATGATATGCGAAGCGTTTCCTGCACATCCCAGTCTGAGCGAAAACCAATGGCTCCGAAAAGCTGGATGGGTTTGAAATCTTTTTTATCCAGCATAACCAGATTATTAACAGCCGGACAGATGATTTCGGATGAACCAGGGAAAGTAGGGGTGTAATCGGGCGGAAGATTAGGTATAACGGCCGTTGGGAACTTCAGTGTGGCTGCACTGTGCGTGATGGTTTCTTTTGCTTTCAACAGGTAGGCTGCGCTTGCCGAGGCTACAAAGCTTACTTTAAAAAAATTCAGGTCAATCATGTGCAGCTTAAATCCGACAGGTGCCTGGAGGTAGGTTAAATCAATTTTCCGCTCGCCCACATCACCACCCGCTACGTTGATCACATTAAAGTATTGTCCTATCTGAACAACAGCCGGGTCTAAAGTGAAACCGTAACCTTCAAGGTCTATTCCGTAATGCACGCCGATGGGGGCAAACTTAATACGGTATTTTTCGCGGTACCTGGGGTCCTTTAAGATGCCTTCATCCCAGGTATAAGCCGTGGTAAAACCGGAAAAGATTCCAAGAGAATGTACCTCCTGGCAGAAGGCTGTTTGTATGCCTGCGGCAATCAGGCATAACAGAAAAAATACAGGGTTAAGGCTGAGGGTCATTTATTTGGCCAAATTATCTCAGCAAAATAATAATTTGTTCGGTTTCGGCTGTAACAGGCCTGGCATACCCGGGCACTTTGTGTGTTTATTTGCGTCATTTTTCGTTATTCGTACCCTTAGCTAATATGACCTTGCTGAACGGTTTTGCTACCATCCGTTTATCGACCAACATCTTCATGGTGTTGATTCAAAGGCTCCTGATCATCATGGTTATGATGAGCCTTACACGGGTATTTTTTTACCTGTACAACATAGCATACTTTCCGGAGGTTACCCTGCCTTCGCTGATCAGGCTATTGTGGGGCGGCCTCCGGTTCGATCTTACGGCCGTACTGTATGTCAACCTGCCCGTTATCCTGCTTATGGTACTGCCGTTGAATATCCGCTTCAAGCCGGCTTATCAACGCTTCACTGAAGTGGTATTCTATGTTTTGAACAGTTTCATGTTGGGGGCCAATCTGGCTGACACCGTATATTACCGCTTTACGCTGCGAAGAACAACGGCTGATGTTTTCCGCCAGTTTGAAAACGAAACCAATCTTACCCAGCTTTTTATCCGTTTCATGGCCGATTACTGGTACGCAGTTTTGGTGTGGGTTACACTGATCGCCCTGATGGTGTGGTGGAACCGCAGGTACCGGATTGAGGGCCCGCAAATGCAGAACAGATTTTTGTATTACACCCTGGGAGTACTGAGTCTGCCGCTTATCGGTTACCTGTTTATCGGAGGGGTGCGCGGAGGCTTTCGCCACAGTACACGGCCCATTACCATCAGCAATGCGGCTGCGTATGTGCAGCAGGCTGCTGAAGTAAATGTTGTTCTGAACACCCCGTTTGCTGTTCTGCGCACCATCGGTAAAACAAAAATTGCGCGTGTTAACTTTTATGATGAAGAAGAACTGGAACGCATCTATTCGCCGGTTCATCATCCGCCTGATACGCTAACGTTTCGAAAGTATAACGTGGTAATTATCATTCTCGAAAGTTTTTCCCGTGAGTTTATCGGTGCGCTCAATAAAGACAAACCCGGTTATTCGGGTTTTACGCCCTTTTTAGATTCTCTCATCGCGCACAGCCTTACGTTCAGGTATTCATTGGCCAACGGACGGAAGTCGATTGATGCGCTTCCGTCGGTGCTGGCCGGTATTCCGTCCATGGAGGTGCCCTATGTGCTAACGCCCTTCTCCAATAACCGCATTCGTGCATTAGGTACCCTGCTGAGCGAGCGGGGTTATCATACATCGTTTTTTCATGGCGCACCCAACGGCTCCATGGGCTTTGACGCTTTTGCAAACATGGCCGGTATAAAAAATTATTTCGGGATGACTGAATACGGTAACGATAAGGATTTTGACGGCATGTGGGGTATCTGGGACCATAAGTTTTTGGACTTTTATGCTGAAAAACTGGGCACCTTTCCGCAACCGTTTTTATCGGTTTTCTTTTCGGTTAGTTCGCACCATCCTTTCATTATTCCTTCTGAGTTTGAAGGCAGATTTAAAGGAGGGGAGCAGCCCATCCTGAAGTGCATTGAATACACCGATTACGCTTTGCGGCAGTTTTTTTATCGCATCCGCAGGCAGCCGTGGTTTAAGGAAACGCTCTTTGTAATTACAGCCGACCATTGCTCTTCGAATATTTTGTTTCCGGAATCGCGCACAGCCTGGGGTGCAGTTTCTGTTCCGGTCATTTTCTATCGCCCGGATAATTCGCTGGCGGGCATGCGCAATGAAATTGCCCAGCAAACTGATATCATGCCATCGGTTTTGGGTTACCTGGGTTACAATCAGCCTTATTTGGCTTTTGGCAGAAATGTTTTTTCCGCTACCGCTACTCCATTTTCTTTTTCTTACCGTGACGGGTATAACTATTTTGAAGGAGAGTGGCTGCTGCATTTTGACGGTCGTGCAACCGGGGCTTTGTATCACTTTGCCAGTGACCGGATGCTGAACAACGATGTAAAAGATGAACAGTTTGATCGTACCAGGCAGATGGAGGCTAAAATAAAAGCCATCATCCAACAGTATAATAACCGGTTACTGGATAACCGGCTTACTCCACCGATGTAAAGGGCAGGTTTAAGCCCAGCTGAATCAGTATCATTTGTGCACGTGTACGACCTTCCTCGTAGGTCACAAATCCATTGTCAACGGCCACCGAGCCGCGCTTAACATAATCAATCGGGCTGCCGGACGAATACCCGATTCGCAGGGTGAAACTGCCACCCGGCTGGTCGGGGTTGGCTTTAGAGGGCCTGCGTATAAACCAGCCAACGGCAAGCGTGCGCACCAGGCCCGTATCGTTTGTAGTGTGAATAACTTCGGGCTGGCTGTCGTTCAGCACAATATCCAGGGCGTTTTTGTCAATTTTTGTTCGCGTATTATATATTTCCAGTCCGAGTGCGCCATCAATAAAAGGAATGAAGCCTTTTTGTTTTTGAAAGGGCATGAGCCGGAATAGGGCATTGATGGCATAGTAATTAAAAGTTGTTTTTAACGGGGGCGTGGTGGGAGTTCCGTCAATAAAATCGCGTCCGAAAGTAACGTAAGTAAAGTCAATGCCCGGATAGACGGGCGAGTAACTTTGTTTTCCTTTCGGATTGAACAAAAGCTGCAAGTCGAAGCCTACGGCTGTTCCGCCGATGGGATTATCCACAGCCTCGCGGAATTCCTTAAAGGGTAAATTGATATTGCCGTACAGACCGATTAATCCGCTTTCCTGCGCAACGGAAGTGCTGAAAGCCAGTGTGAAAAGTAAAACTGTGCAGCGGAGGGAAAGTGAGTTGTGAAGAGTTATTGTGGGCATACCAAATTTAATAAGTGGTTAACACTCGTGCATAAAGTGTGCCGAGCAATCAGCCCACTGAGGCATCCACGTTAAATCGGCCCGGACAAATTGTTCTAAAGTAACAAATCAGGATAAAATAAAAAAAAAGCGGGCCGGTTACATTTAAAAATAACCGGCCTAACACGGGTTATTTACTATACAGTGCGTTAGGCCAGGTTGTGGTGTACTTTCTGGACATCGTCATCGCTCTCCAGTGCTTCGATGCATTTCAGTACTTCATCAAGCTGCTCTTCGGGTAACTCTTTGGTGGTAGTAGGGATGTATTGCAGTTCGGCACTTTTAGCCTCCAGGTTGCGGGACTCTAAAAACTTCTGCATCTGGCCGAACTCATTGAATTTGGTATAGACCGTAATTTCTTCTTCTCCCCGTTCAATTTCATCGGCACCGGCATCAATGAGGTCCAGTAAAATTTCGTCCACGTCAATTTGGGAAGGGTCGAATTTAAAAACGCCTTTGCGTTCAAACATAAAGGCTACTGAACCGGATGTGCCCAGACTGCCACCATGTTTGGAGAAGTGAAGCCGGATGTTGGCTACCGTGCGGGTAGGGTTATCGGTGGCACATTCCACCAGAATGGGCACGCCATGCGGTCCGTACCCTTCGTAAGTTATTTCCTGATAATCTTTTTCATCGCGCGAGCTGGCCCGTTTGATAGCGGCTTCGATTTTGTCCTTTGGCATGTTGACGCCTTTGGCGTTCTGAATAGCCAGGCGCAGCTTGGGATTGTATTCCGGATTGGGACCTCCCTGCTTCACGGCAATGGATATTTCCTTGCCGATGCGTGTAAAGGCTTTCGACATGCGGTCGTACCGCGCAAACATTTTGTACTTCCGTTTTTCGAATATGCGACCCATAGCGTATCCGGTTAGCGCCACAAAATTATAATGCTTTTTCAACTGTTCAACCGGCGTGGAGCAGGGCAAGCGTTTCGCTGCGCATGATTTTGCCCGTGGATGTTCGTTTGAATTCAGGGAGGTAGAATATGCTGCGCGGAGCGTGAAGGGCGAGTTCTTTTTTCAGCGCGCTGCGAATCATTTGTTCGGTGTCTAAGGGCAATGGCCGTCCTTCCATGATCAGCACTGCCTGCTGGCCCAGTTCATCGTGCGGAAGGCTGCCTACAAAAAAATCATACGATATGCCCATTCTGCTTAGCACAGCAGCAACAACCTTCTCGCATTGTTCCGGTAAAATTTTTATCCCGCCGCTGTTAATAACATGATCCATACGCCCGAGAATACGGAACGATCCGTCGGGAAAAATTTCGGCTACATCACGCGTAATCACCGGTGTGGCCAGTTCAGGTACTTTTATGATCAGGCAGGCATCGTCATTCAGGCTGATTTCAACGCCTGGAAGGGGATGGAATGCCGTTTCCGGCTCGGGTCCTGAAAGCCGTTGCAGCGCGATATTCGATGCGGTCTCCGTCATGCCATAGGTGGCGTAGATGTTATTCGGTAAATTTCGAAGCGCATCGGCCAGCACAGGTGAAACCGGCGCTCCGCCAATGAGTATGGCCGATATGTTCAGCAAAGCGTGCATCGACTCAGTCATCATACGGCTCATCTGCAGTGGCACTACGGCCATAAAATCAACCGGGTCGTTAATTTGTTGCAACGGATTTCCGGAAGGTTCGGTGGCCACGATGCGGAGGTTGTGGGTTAATGCACGCACCAACATCATCTTACCTGCGATGTACCGGGTATCCAGGCAAACCAACGCGGTTTGGCCCGGCTTAACCGGCAGCCGCGACATGGTGCGCTGGGCGCTCATAACCAGCTGTTCGCGTGATAACGTAATAATCTTTGGAGTTCCGGTTGAGCCGCTGGTTTGCTGGCTGAAAAATTTTTCACCGTTTATCCAGGATGAAATAAAATGCAGTGTCTCTTCTTCAAAGGATGTTTGTGGCTTTTCACGGACCGCTGAGCGGAGCTTCACTTCGCGGCCATTCAGTAGCAGGTAATCAAATGAATAGTTGAAAGGAAGGCTCACAATTCATCCAGGTCCTGTTCAAATCGACCTACCAGCAATCCTTCTTTTGCCGAGAAGCCGCAGCACGATTCGGCTACGCGTTGTACTACGCGTTTTGCTTTTTCTTTTAACTCCGGTGTAAGCGCTTTTTTATAGCGTCTGAAATCGGCCATGGCCTGCTTATACGCTTCTTCCATCGAAGGGTTGAGCACCTCATCCAGTAATTCAAACCGGCTTTCAGCTACCCATGCATCATAATCCAGTTCTTCGCGAATGATGTCGGTGAAAGCCATGCGCTCTCTGGCGCTCAGTCCGCGGTCGGCCTTGGCGATTACATAAGCTACTTCAGCAATGGAGCGATAGATTTCCCGTTTCTGGAAGTCCATAAAAGATTACGGGAATTTAGGGAATTTGTTCCAATCGGGGTCGCGCTTTTCAATGAATGCATTTTTGCCTTCCTTGGCTTCGTCTGTCAGGTAGTAGAGCAGTGTTGCATTACCCGCCAGTTCCTGAATACCGGCCTGGCCGTCCAGCTCGGCATTAAATGAAACTTTCAGCATGCGGATGGCCAGCGGACTTTTCTTTATGATTTTCCGTGCCCATTCCACGTACGTATCTTCCAGCTTATCTAACGGAACGACTTTGTTTACCAGGCCCATCTCCAGGGCTTCCTGTGCATTGTACTGGTCGCACAGATACCAGATTTCACGTGCCTTTTTTTGTCCTACGATGCGCGCCAGATAGGACGCGCCAAAGCCACCATCGAAACTACCAACCTTCGGACCGGTTTGTCCGAAACGCGCGTTCTCGGCAGCTATGGTTAAGTCGCATACCACATGCAGCACATGCCCTCCGCCAATGGCCCAGCCGGCAACGGCTGCTATTACGGGTTTAGGTATGGAGCGAATCATGCGTTGCAGGTCGAGAACATTGAGACGCGGTACGGCATCCTGACCTACATAGCCACCATGGCCGCGCACCCGTTGGTCGCCACCGCTGCAAAAGGCCTGTCCGCCTTCGCCTGTAAGAATCACCACGCGGATATTGGCATCTTCGCGACAGTAGGCCATGGCATCCATCATTTCCTGAACAGTAAGCGGAGTGAACGCATTGTGCACTTCCGGCCGGTTGATGCTGATGCGGGCTATTTCTTCGAACCGGTGAAACAGAATTTCCTTGTATTCCTTGATTGGTTGCCAGGGATATTTAAGTTGCATAGACTGAACGTAAGTGAGATTTTAAGGCTTCAAAAATAGATACATTATCTGAAACGCTGGTTTCCAGCTCCAGGATTTTGACAGTTTTGCCCGGGCTGAAAAGTTTTTCAATACCTGCATGTACATCATCGGGTTGTACTACCGGCACATACTCAAAACCGTATTCGCTGCACAAATGTTTTGCGTTTAAAGGCTGCCGGGTAACAAAATACTCATCGGCTTCGGGCAGGTACGCAGGACCATCAATCAGTTTAAAAATAATTCCACCATGATTATTAAGGACGATGATGCGCAGATTGGGTAAAGGGTAGTTATGCCAGAACGCATTCCGGTCGTAAAAAAATGCGAGGTCGCCTGTAATTAAAACATGCAGTCCGCTGTTCACCAGACAATGACCCACTGCGGTACTGGTGCATCCGTCAATTCCACTGGTACCCCGGTTGGCGTACACCTGAATGTTGTGCTTAAGTGGCGGTAATCCGATAAGGCTGGCGTAACGGATACTCATGGAGTTGGCCAGATGAAGGCAGGCATCGTGCGAAAGGTGATGAATAACTTCGCTAATCAGGTGAAGTTCGGACAGAGCGGTTTTGTTAAAGAAAGCACTTATTCCGGAACGAATACGTTCGTCAGCATTTTTCCACAGACCGTAGTATTCCGAATCCACATTCTGCGCCGAACAGGAAGTGAGCCATTCCATGAAATGCAGCGGTGTGGTGTGGATGATACGGGTAAGGTGTTGAAAAGTATCGGCTGTCTGGCCTGCGGGTTGAATATGCCAGTGTTCGGTGGCAGGATATTTCCGAAGAAATACTTTCACATTTTTTGACAGTACCGATTGTCCGAACGTTATCAGTAAATCGGGTTGTAAGTTTTTGTGCAATGAGTCAGAGGCCAGCGCAGTTAGTAAATCACCGTGACGGATGATGCGCCCGCATTCGTGCAGGTTGGAAGTAATATCGGCCAGCACGGCAATCCCGTTAGGAAGTTTTTCAATTTGTCTAACCAGTTGTGGGTCGTAGGGCATCTGGCCGGAAACAATTAAAATTTTTCTAAAAGATTTAAGTCTGTCACGCAGTTTATTTGCCTCGTCTTCAGATAATGGGTAATGGCGTTCGGATTCCTTGATAATCCGCACATCGGATGAATAGGGTAATTCCTCACCGTTTGCAGGATAAAAAGGCTCCCGGAAAGGAGCGTTGATATGTACCGGTCCCTGCGGAAGGTTCTGCGACAGATTAATGGATTCGTTTACAATGCGGTTAATGTGCCAGTGTTCGTCCGGATGCTGACGGGATACAGGTAACTGGAAAGATTGTTTTACATGATGACCAAAAATATTTTGCTGAAAAAGTGTTTGCCCATCTTGCTGGGCTACCCATTCCGGAGGCCGGTCGGCCGTAATTACAATCAGCGGTATCTGTTGAAAAAATGCTTCAGCTACGGCCGGCCCTAAATTATACACTGCAGTACCTGAGGTACAGATTACCACTACCGGTTTGCCCGACTGTTGGGCCATACCTAAGGCGATATATCCGGCACTTCTTTCATCAGGGATTACAAAAGTTTTAATAGCCGGATGTCTTGCGAATGCTAACGTAAGTGCGGCATTGCGTGAACCGGGAGAAATAACGGCATGATGAATGCCATGCCGTGCACACACCTCAGCTATATCGAACACGGACTGCAACGACATGTTCACAGGATTTCGTTCAGGAGGGAGTTGATTTTAATTTCACTTTCTTTCCATTCATTTTCCGGAACGGAATCGGCCGTAACTCCGCATCCGGCATAGCCGGTTAAGCGGTTTTTGTGCCATTGTACGCAGCGCAGGTTAACAAAGATATCGGTATTACCCTGTAAGTTTACCGGCCCGAGAAATCCGGAGTACAGGCTGCGGTCGTAACCTTCGTGTTGTTGTAAAAATTGCAGGGCCGGTTCCAGCGGCATGCCGCAAACGGCTGAAGTAGGATGGAGAAGGTTCAGCATCACGGAACCCAGCAAAGGAAAGTTAACAGCCTTCATGTCCACCGTAAACTCTGTTTTCAGGTGCAGTAGTTTTCCGGCTTCCACTGTTTTAGGGCCGTGTTCCTCAAATTCCCTGAGCCTTATTTTTTTAAAGCAATTGATGATGTAGCGGCTTACCAGTGCCTGTTCTTCGATTTCCTTTTGTGTCCATGCTACATCTTTTACCTGCATGCCTGGATGATAAGGCTTGGTGCCGGCAAGGGCAACCGTGTGAAATAGAGTGTGTTGTTTAACGGATACCAGTATTTCGGGAGAGGCGCCAATCCATGTTCCGTAGTCCGGCAGGCTAATGAGGGAGACAAAAGCCTGCGGAAATGCGCGGCACATCTTTTCAAATAAATCCATCGGGTTAAGTGAATGGGTCAATGGCACCACTTTATACCGTGAAGGCACTGCCTTTTCGAAATCGCCTTTTTGAATTAATCGAAGTGCTTCACGTGTTAACTGATAAAAATCCTGTTGTGCATCAGGTTTTTCAATAGGCTTAGCAACTCCTTCGTAGTAATCACCCTTGGTACTTGCATCCGTATTTTTTAACCAAACATGCGCGTGGTTTTCTTCAGGCAGTTCCGGCGGAAGAAGCGCTGATTCTGAAAAAGTAAAAAGCAAGTCGGCCCTCAGGTATTTACCCTGGCTGTTGCGATTAAAGGGATGAATGATAAAACCGGTATCGAGGTTTTCGAAGGTTTGCCCAAGTGAAAATTCAACCGGCTTTTCGCACAGCAATAGAGAGCGAATTTTACTGCCGGGCAACTGCCACGCGGCTATGGCATAACCGTGGGCCAGCGCAGCCTGAACAACCGAGGCCGGAGTGGTGGTAAGATTTTCCTGTGTGGTAATCAGGCTGCTCATGGCTTTTTATCCAATACCGCAAGGGTTATACGACTTATACACACCAGTTCTTCCTGTTCATTGGTTATTAGTATTTCCCAAACCTGCGTACGTTTTCCGATGTGTATGGGGCGGGTTGTTCCGGTTACGAAACCGCTCTTAACGGAGCGAATATGATTGGCATTGATTTCAAGCCCGACACAATATTTGTCTTCGTTTAAAACAGAGCAATGTGCGGCTACACTGCCCAGCGTTTCAGCCAGCACTACCGAAGCGCCACCATGGAGTAAACCATACGGTTGTTGGGTGCGGTGATCAACCGGCATGCGTGCCCGAATAAAGTTTGTTCCCACCTCAGTAAATTCAATACCGATATATTCAACCATGGTGCGGACAGAAAGTTTATTCAGTGTGTCAACGGTTACTTCAGGGGGAAACAGGTTCATGAGGCCGGATAAAGTATTTTTCTATTTTTGCGCCCGTTATGTTCCGGGCGGCACAAAATAGCGCAAAACTCACGTTCAAAAAAATCTATATCATCCGGCACGGCCAAACGGATTTTAATCTGAAAAATATTGTTCAGGGTAGCGGCGTTGACAGCAGTCTCAATGATTTCGGCCGGGCGCAGTCATTGGCATTTTTTGAAGCTTACCGCCACGTGCCATTCGATAAGGTTTACACTTCGGCATTAAAGCGCAGTATCGAATCGGTTGATATGTTTCTGAAGGCCGGTATTCCGCATGAAAAGCTGGCCGGCTTGAATGAAATCAGCTGGGGTCGAAAGGAAGGTCAGCCCATCACACCGGAAGAGGATGCCTATTACCATTACGTGCTGGACCAATGGCGAAAGGGAAATACGTCCCTGCGTATTGAAGGTGGAGAAAGTCCGGAAGATGTTGTTGCGCGAATGATGCCTGCCGTTGAGCACATTTTTAATCGCCCGGATGAAAAAACCATTCTGATATGCATGCATGGTCGTGCCATGCGCATTCTGCTTTGCCTGTTGCTCAATTATCCGCTGCGCAGCATGGACATGTTTGAACACGAAAACCTTTGTTTATACGAGCTCAATTATACCGGTTCGCTGTTCACAGTTGAGAAATACAACGATACCCGTCACTTAATCAGGTTGAAGTCCGGCCTGAAGACCGTGTATTAAAGTCGGTTTCGGTTACCGTTAAGCATTGGCTGCTTTTTAATTGCTAACATGCTCTATTATTTCGTAGTAAGCTGCGTTAGTGCCGATTTGGCTTTGCTGTCAATACTGTTTTTATAAGGATGACGCGGATAGGAAAGGGCTTTCCGGAAGTACATTTCGGCCTCACGCACTTGTCCGCGTTGTTGCAGGATATAACCGGTTTGCAGGCAAGCATTTGGAGCGAAATACCAGGGTTTGTAGCCGGCCCGCTCAATCGTTTTTTTATAGAGATACAAACAGGTATCAGTCTGATTTAGTTGATGAAACAAACGGGCTGTACGGTAGATAAACTCCACGCTGTCCTTTCCTGACGGAAAGGAGTCAGAAGCATGTTGCTGAACGATGCTTAGCGCTTCGGCATAATAGCCGCCATCGGTGGCGAAGCGCAGTCTGCTGATAACCGGATGAGGCCAGGGCGATTCGCTGAGTTGCGAATCGGCATACCGGTCAGCTTCGGTTCGCTTGTCACCGGCGCTGCGTGCGCGAAAGAAACACGTTTCAGCCTGCTGGTTGTCGTTCATTAATGCGTAACAAACACCTGTTTTGTACCATGCATCTTTTACGAAATTTTCACCGGGATAGCTTTGAATAAACTGCTGGTAAGCAGTTGCGGCCTCTTCATAACGGCCGGCTGATAACAGGGCTTCTGCACGGATATACCATGTGTAGGGTATCTGAAGGGGTGGTTTGCTCAATAAACTGTCAACATAAGCAAGGGCTTTTTTTCCCTGCGAACTTTTCAGGGCAATGGCTGCAGCCATAAAGTAAACAGCCTGTTGCGGATGAGTCTTGATGAGTGTTTCCATGTTGGCAAGTGCCATTTCGTTTTGCTGAAGCAGGTAACTTTGTGCCAGCGAAAGAAGGATGAGTGCTTCCGTGCCATAGTTGTCGGACGCACGTGAAGTGCGGTTCAATTCGCGCAGGCCGGTTTCCACCGAACCGTTCAGGTTAAGCATGCGCAAAACCCATTGGTACTTTTCAGGCACGGAGCCTAATGTCAGATTAAGTACGCCCCAGGTTTTGCGTATGGGCTCATAATGCGGGTATTTTTGACGGCATGACTGGGCTGCCAGGTAGCTTTGCCGCAGTTGCCAGGCTGCCTGCAGTTCGTTGCCAAATTTCAGATTAATAAAAGCCCATTGCAGCCTGAGTTCGGCCAGCGTGTACATTTTTTCAGCCGATGGAACATTAAGACGGCTCAACTCGTCAAGCCGCTTTTCAAAGTTGTTTTCGTAACCGGAAAAAAGCCCGGGATCTTCGCGGACAAACATTTCCAGCATATCAGCCAGCGAAGCGAGATAAATGGAGCGGGGCGGTGGCATTTTTTCTATGAGCCTGCGTGCTTCATCGGTGCGCAGGTCAAGAATTAACTGAAATGCCTGTTGAGCCGGAGGTAACGCTACAGACTGTGCTTTTCCGATATAAAAAAGCAACAAAAAAAGGCAGGCTGGTAAACCTGCCTTTACGTGCTTTCGCATATTTTTAACCAACAGCCTTACGCCTCCGTACCGGAGTGGCTGTGCTGCGCTCGCGCTTCGGACGGTCGCCATCATCCAGTGATTCCATATCCACGTCAGCCAGTATACGGCCCGAATGCTCATCAATAACAATCTTTTTCTTTTCGCGAATCTCGGCAATTTTCTGCGGGGGTATAACAATATTGCATCCTTCGGCTGCACCGCGTACCACGCGCACCACGGCCAGTCCGTTGCTCAGGCTGCTGCGCAGGCGCTCATAGTATTTCAATAACGCTTTGTCTTCAATGCGCTTTACAGCTTTTTCGCGTTCGGCCAGCAGTTTCTGCTCCTCCTCCTGGCTTTCCTGAAGTATGCCATCCAGTTCCTTCTTTTTGTTTTCCAGGTGTTCCGAACGCTCCTTTATAAGCTGTTCTGTTTTTTCAATTTCTTCCTTCTTGGCAGCAATCAGTTCCTTGCCTTCTTTGATTTTCTTTTCGCACACCTGAATCTCCAGTTCCTGCAGCTCAATTTCCTTGGTGATGGCATCATACTCCCGATTGTTGCGCACGTTTTTTTGCTGCTCGGTGTATTTTTTTATGAGCTTTTCAGCTTCTTTGATACTTTCCTTGCTCTTTTTTATGCTGTCATCGATTTCTTTCAGTTCGGCCTGATGACGCTGGAGCCGTGTTTTATAACCCTCAATTTCGTCTTCCAGGTCCTGCACTTCATCGGGCAGGTCGCCTTTCAGTTTTTTAAGTTGGTCGAGTTTGGAGTCAATGGATTGCAGGTGCAGAAGTGCTTCCAGTTTTTGGGCTACGGTTTGGGTTTCCATTCAGGTTATGTAACTTATTGGATTTGTGTTAGTTGCCGAAATTCGGACTGCAAAAGTAGGAAATTTTTTACTTAAAAACGCAGCCAGCAGTTCCCTGGTTCGCGTTTCGCTTTCATAATGGCCGATATCGGCAATGATGATCCGGTTATCGGCGTCAAAAAACTCATGATATTTAAAATCGGCCGAGACATATACCTGCGCACCGGCCCGAATGGCCTCCGGTAACAAGAAACTACCGCTGCCGCCACATACAGCAACGGTTTTCACCGCTTTACCGGTAAACCGGGTATGCCGGATAACAGTAAGGCCTAGA
>JANWWN010000020.1:0-48574 GCA_025055435.1 Cyclobacteriaceae bacterium
TCTTTTTCCGGACCTAACAGGGCATATAGCTTTTCGAAACTCATGCCATCCTCCGGAACAATAATCGCTCCGGCACCTCCGGCTATTCCGCTATTAATGGCGATATAACCGGAGTGCCTTCCCATGACTTCAACAAAAAACAGGCGGTTGTGCGACAGGGCCGTGTCACGGATTTTGTCAATGGCTTCTACAGCCGTATTTGTGGCTGTATCGTAACCGATGGTGTAATCCGTTCCGGCAATATCGTTGTCAATCGTGCCGGGAATACACAAAGAAGGAAGGCCATACTCCTGATGAAAGACATGAAGACCTGTGAATGTGCCATCGCCACCAATGGCTACCAACGCGTCAATGCCTTGCTTTTTCAGTTGCTCAAAAGCTTGCTTGCGGCCTTCGGGTGTACGAAAAAGTTCACTGCGAGCTGACTTCAAAATGGTACCGCCACGCTGTATAATATTACCCACCGAGCGTGCGCCCAGTTTAACCATGTCGCCTTCAATCATGCCTTCGTAACCGCGCATGATACCGTACACTTCCTTCTTGTAATAGATGGAAGCACGCACCACCGCACGGATGGCTGCGTTCATACCGGGCGCGTCGCCACCCGAAGTGAAAACACCAATTTTTTTTATATCGGATTGCATGCGTAAACGGCCAAAATTACGCTTTTTAAGGGCTTAGACGCTATTTTTTTGATAGCCGTCATTTCAATCGTTTGAAATAATTGATTAATCCATTGGTAGAGGAATCGTGTGTTTTTATCTCATCCGTGCCCGACAACTCGGGCAAGATTTTAGCCGCCAGGGCTTTTCCCAGTTCAACACCCCATTGATCAAAACTGAAAATATTCCACAATAGCCCCTGAACAAAAATTTTATGCTCGTACATGGCAATGAGCGCTCCCAGTGTGCGGGGAGTAAGCTTTTCAAACAGTATGGTGTTGCTGGGTCTGTTTCCTGTAAACACCTTGTGAGGAGTAAGCAACTTTATTTTCTCCTCATTCAGGCCGGCCTGTCTTAATTCGAACTCCACCTCTTCAGCTGTTTTACCATTCATAAGCGCTTCGCTTTGGGCAAAACAGTTGGCAACAAGTTTTTCATGGTGATCGCCAACCGGATTATGACTCTTAACCGGCAGGAGAAAATCGCAGGGAATAAAGTGTGTACCCTGATGAATAAGCTGATAAAACGCATGCTGACCGTTGGTTCCGGGCTCTCCCCATATTACCGGGCAAGTATGGTAATCAACCGGTTGCCCGTTGCGGTCAACCGATTTGCCGTTGCTTTCCATAAAAGCCTGTTGGAGATAAGCCGGAAAACGATGCAGGTACTGGTCGTACGGTAAGATGGCTTCGGAAGTCGCACCCAGAAAATTGACGTTCCATATTCCGATGAGTGCAAGCATTAGAGGAATGTTAGACTCAAACGAGGCATTTCGGAAATGGTTATCCATAGCATGTGCCCCTTCAAGGAGTTGTTCGAAGTTTTCGAAGCCAATGGCACAGGCAATCGGAAGCCCGATAGCCGACCATAAGGAAAAGCGGCCACCCACCCAGTCCCAGAATTCAAACATATTGTCGGGTGAAATTCCAAAGGAGGTTACAGCCTGTTGATTGGTGGAGACCGCCACAAAGTGCCGGCTTACATCCGCTTCGGTGCCGTGTTGAAGAAACCATTTACGGGCCGTGTGGGCATTGGTCATGGTTTCCTGGGTGGTAAATGTTTTTGATGCAATGATAAAAAGGGAGGTCTCGGGATTAAGTTGACGCAGCGTTTCGCTGATATGCGTTCCATCGACATTCGAGACAAAGTGCGAGCGGATGCGCGAAGCGTAGGGCTTTAAGGCCTCGGTTACCATGAGCGGCCCGAGGTCTGAACCACCTATACCGATGTTTATCACATCGGTAATTGCTTTACCGGTGTATCCTGTCCATGAACCGTTACGAATTTTTTCAGAGAACTGCTGCATCCTCGCAAGCACACGCTGCACTTCCGGCATCACGTCCTTCCCATCGATGGTCATCGGCTTACCCGACCGGTTTCGCAAGGCTACATGAAACACAGGTCGGTTTTCGGTGTAATTGATGCGCCTGCCGCTAAACATCGCATCAATACCTTCCCGCAAACCGGTTTCTTCTGCCAACTGCAACAGAAGTCTGATTGTTTCGGTATTTATACGGTTCTTGGAAAAGTCAACCAGTATGTCTTCAAACTGAAGAGTGAATTTTTTAAAACGATCCGGATCGGTTGAAAATAATTCCCGCATGTGCAAGGCCTGTATTTGCAGCAGATGCATTTCAAGCTTTCGCCATGCTGGCGTATCAATGGGGTTAATGCAAGGCAACATAAGTTTTACTTTTAAAACGCCCGGCAATATAAAGCCTGTGAGGAACAGAAAGGATACAGGGCTTAGATCAAATCGGGATGCAAGAATGATTCGGGAAGTAGCGCGGGGGGGAGTTGAACCCCCGACCTTTGGGTTATGAATCCAACGCTCTAACCACCTGAGCTACCGCGCCAGAAAACGGACGGCAAACTTACAACACCCGGACGATTATTAAAAGCTACTTAGACCAACATTTGGCCGGAACGGATTTTTTTCTAATTTCAAAACCGTATATGGCTTCAGTCCAGAAAAAAAAGAAACTCTTTACACGCGACTACGAGATACATGCATCCATAAAAATGCTGTATCCCTATATCTATACTCCCAGCGGACTTGCCGAATGGTTTGCCGATGATGTTACGGTAGATAACCTGGACAAAACTTTCATATTTCACTGGGATAACGAAACGCACAAAGCGCGCCTCACCGCACACCGAACCAATCACTTTGCCCGTTTTGAATTTCTCCCGGAAAAAGAAGAAGACCATAGCGATCCGAGCTATTTCGAACTTCGCCTGGAGTTCAATGAATTTACACAGGCCGTTTACCTTAGGGTATTCGATTATTCGGACTTCGATGACCTGGAAGAACTCGGTGACTTATGGGACGGCCTGGTTGAAAATCTGAAAAAAACCGTTGGCGGTTAGATGTTAAAGCCTGTCAGTCCGTACTCCTAAGAAAGTGAATGCCTAACTTGGCGCACTATTTGCGCACCACAGCCTGCCATGAAAAAAGTGGATAAACTCATACTGCAGTCCTTCATAGGGCCCTTTATCCTGTCTTTTTTCGTTGTGGTCTTTATTCTGCTTACCCAGCACATGCTGAAATATTTCGATGACATCATCGGCAAAGATTTAGGCTGGGACGTCATCGGACAGTTGCTGTTTTACTTTGCGGTATTTCTAACGCCATCGGCCTTACCGCTTGGCGTTTTGTTTGCCTCGCTCATTGCCTTTGGCAACCTGGGTGAACATTTCGAACTAACGGCAGTTAAAAGTGCCGGGGTTTCACTGCTCAGGGTTATACGTCCGATTTTCATTTTTGTGCTGCTCTTAACGGTCATTGCCTTTCACGTTAATAACAACCTGGTGCCGCGTGCAGCACTTGAAGCGTACAGTTTGTTATACGACATTAAACAGAAAAAGCCCGCACTCGAACTTCGTGAGGGAACTTTTTATAATGGCATCCCCGAGGTAAGCATAAAAGTGGATGAAAAACTACCCGATGGCATAACGTTGAAAAACATTCTGATTTATGATCACCGCAAGCGCGATGGCAACAAAGACGTTACCATTGCCGATTCGGGAAGGATGTACACCATCTACAACCAGCGTTATCTTAAATTAGAGTTATTTAATGGTTACAATTACACCGAAGGATCCCAGGCTGGCCAGGACCTCACGGCGAGAACCCGGCAACCTGACTTGATGGCCATGAGTAAGAGCCGGTTCGATCGCTCCCAGCTTATTTTCGACTTATCGTCCTTTTCGCTGAACCGTACCGATAAAAAATGGTTTCAGGGCAACCGCATCATGCGGAACCTTCGGCAACTGGAGGGCGATTTGGATTCCATTCAGGCCGAGATTCAGATACAGCAAAATAAGTTTGAGTCTGGCCGCAGCGGATATTTTGCCAACCTTGAACGCGATGTCTCTTCTGTTTTCCAACCAGTTGAAGCATTACCTGCAACTGTCCCCGGTTGGAGAAGAACAGACTCCGTTTCGCCACAACCGCAACCTCACCAAGCATCCCCTCAACAGCAGGCACGGCCAACCCGAAGATGGAAACTTAAAATGCTTTCCCAAAAGTCCGATTCGGCCATCCAGACCATCCTTCGTCAGGCTTACACAAATCGACCGGATTCCTCAGCCATCGCACCAACGCCTAATGTGGCTCAAAGGATCGACAGCCTGCTGAATACCCCCGAGGAGCCCTTTATCATATCGCAGGCAGCAGCCCGGGCCCGCATGGTGCGCAGCGAAATTTCCAATGCCCTTATGACTGTAGATGTGTATAAAACCGAATGGCGCACTTATCATGTGCAATGGCATAAAATATGGGCCAGCAGTCTGGCATGTATCGCCATGTTCTTAATTGGAGGCCCTTTGGGCGCAATCATTAAAAAGGGTGGGTTAGGCGTGCCTTTCATAGTTTCCGTGTTCTTCTTTATCCTTTATTACATGCTTTCCATTTTAGGCGAAAAGTGGGCAAAAACCGGACTCATACCTGTAGTAGTTGGAGTATGGGCCGCCGATGTCATTTTTGTAACGATAGGTTTGGTGTTCCTGCGCCAGGCCAGACGGGACGCCCGTCTGTTCGATACGGATTACTACCTGATTGCCCTCGAGCAGTACAAGAAGAAACTCCAAAACTGGTTTAGAAAGGGTAAGTAGCTTATTTTATGCGTTTTTTGGTTTTGTGCACATATTTCAGCTATCTTTGCGAGCTGAAATTAGAATAGGAAACACTTTTTAACATGCCAATTACTGCTGCTGAAAAAAAGGAATTGTTCAGGAAACACAGTCCTACCAAATCCGAAAAAGACACCGGTTCGCCTGAATCGCAGATAGCCCTCTTCACCAGGCGCATTAACGAGATGACCGAGCATCTGAACGTGCACAAAAAAGATTTTGCCACGCAACGCGGCCTGTTAAAACTGGTGGGGAAGCGCAAAAAAATGCTGAATTACCTCCAGCAGGAAAACATCGAACGCTATCGCGCCATTCTTGCCGAACTGAATCTGAGAAAATAACATCAAACTTGAACAGGGAACCGGCCTCGGTTCCCTGTTTACATTTTACCTGGGCCTGTTCAACTCACGAAAGCCCGTAATGGTCTGAAGCTATATGACATTCAACATTGTTACCAAAACCTGTAAACTCCCCGATGGGAGAGAAATTACCATAGAAACCGGAAAACTGGCCCGGCAGGCCGATGGCGCCGTAACCCTGCGCATGGGCAATACCATGCTGCTGGCAACGGTTGTAGCTAAGGAGGAGCCGGTGGAAGGAGCCGATTTCATGCCGCTGTCGGTTGATTACCAGGAAAAATTTGCTTCTACCGGTAAGGTTCCGGGAGGCTTTCTGAAACGGGAAGGAAAACTCTCCGATTATGAAATCCTGATCAGCCGGCTGGTAGATCGCGCCATTCGCCCGCTTTTCCCGGACGACTTCCACGCTGAGACACAGGTGATGATCTACCTGATTTCGGGCGACCAGAATGCACTGCCCGATGCGCTGGCTGCGTTTGCGGCTTCGGCAGCGTTGTCTGTATCGGATATCCCATGGAACGGCCCAATTTCGGAAGTCCGCGTTGCGCGCGTTGACGGCCAGTTTATTATTAACCCTTCATTGGAACAAAAGGATCGAGCGGATATCGACCTGATGGTTGGAGCTTCCATTGATAACATCCTGATGGTGGAAGGTGAAATGAAGGAAGTAAGTGAGGATGAGATGCTCGAAGCCCTTAAGGTGGCTCACGAAGCCATCAAAGTTCAATGCCAACTGCAACTGGAGTTGGCCCGTGAAGTAGGCAAGACAACCAAACGCTCTTATAAGCACGAAGTTAACGATGAGAACCTGAAGCAGGAGTTGTATAACCTGCTGTACCCAAAGGCTTATGCGGTGGCCAAACAACAAATCAAAAACAAAAAAGAAAGGTCCGCTGCTTTTGAAAAAATATTGGAAGATTACCTCGCTTCCCTGCCTGTAGATACTACCATTGACAAAGACCTGGTAAAGCGGTATTACCATGGTATTCACAAAAAAGCCGCGCGCGATCTGGTTTTGCAGGAAGGCATCCGGCTGGACGGGCGGAAAACAACAGACATCCGACCGATTTATACCGAAGTTGACTTACTTCCTTCCACTCACGGAAGTGCGCTGTTTACACGAGGTGAAACACAATCGCTGACTACCGTAACGCTGGGCACAAAAATGGACGAGCAATTGATTGACGGCGCCATGTTCAGCGGGTCGAGTAAGTTTATTCTGCATTACAACTTCCCCGGCTTTTCAACAGGTGAGGTAAAGCCAAATCGCGGACCAGGCAGACGCGAAGTAGGACATGGTAACCTGGCCTTGCGCGCACTGAAACAGGTACTGCCACCTGATGAAGAAAATCCCTATACCATACGCGTTGTTTCCGATATCCTCGAGTCAAACGGCTCATCTTCCATGGCCACGGTATGCGCAGGATCGCTGGCGCTAATGGACGCCGGCGTACAGATTAAGGGCCCGGTATCCGGAATTGCCATGGGAATGATTTCCGACTCACAAACCGGAAAGTATGCCATCCTGTCGGACATACTTGGTGATGAAGACCACCTGGGCGACATGGATTTTAAAACCACCGGTACTGAAAAGGGGCTCACAGCTTGCCAGATGGATCTGAAAGTGGACGGACTGACTTACGAAGTCTTACGTGAAGCATTGGAGCAGGCCAGGCTGGGTCGTCTGCACATTCTGGAAGAGATGAAGAAAACCCTTGCTGCACCACGACCTGACCTTAAGCCGCATGCTCCGCGGGCAGCAACCCTGGTATTCGAAAAAGAACTTATTGGTGCCCTTATCGGACCGGGAGGAAAAGTGGTTCAGGACATTCAGAATACCAGCGGAGCCACTGTGGTAATCGAAGAGGTAAACAATCAGGGCGTGGTAAGCGTATTTGCCACCAGCAAGGAAAGCATGGATGCCGCCATGAAGCGCATCAAGGCCATCGTTGCCGTTCCCGAAATCGGTCAGGTGTACGATGGGGTGGTAAAATCCATCATGCCTTTCGGTGCTTTTGTGGAGTTCATGCCCGGCAAAGACGGCCTGTTGCACATCTCGGAAATAAAGTGGGAACGCCTTGAAAACATGGATGGCGTGCTGGAAGTAGGCGAGGAGATTAAAGTCAAGCTGGTTGATATTGACAAGAAAACCGGTAAATTCAGGCTTTCCAGAAAGGTTCTGTTGCCTAAGCCGCCCCGTAAGGAAACAGCCTGAGCAGCGGAACTATCTTTTAACCCGAAAATGTTTACTAACTGATTTTTTGATAACATGAGACAACTTAAAATCAGCAAACAGATTACCAACCGCGAAAGCCAGTCGCTTGACAAATACCTGCAGGAGATTGGTAAGGTGGACCTGCTTACACCTGATGAAGAGGTGGAATTAGCGAAGCGCATCAAAGAAGGGGACCAAATTGCCCTTGAAAAACTTACCAAAGCCAACCTGCGCTTCGTGGTATCGGTGGCCAAGCAATATCAGAATCAGGGACTTTCATTGGGTGATTTAATAAATGAAGGCAACCTGGGGCTGATAAAAGCCGCCCAGCGCTTCGACGAAACCCGCGGTTTTAAATTTATCTCCTATGCGGTATGGTGGATCCGCCAATCTATACTCCAGGCACTTGCCGAACAATCGCGTATTGTTCGCCTGCCTCTTAACCGGGTAGGTTCGCTGAATAAAATATCCAAAACCTTCTCCGAACTGGAGCAGAAATACGAACGTGAACCTTCGCCCGAAGAGTTGGCCGAAGTGCTTGACGTTTCCACAGCCGAGGTAATTGACACCATGAAAATTTCCGGTCGTCATACCTCAATTGATGCGCCTTTCGTACAGGGTGAAGAGAACAGTCTGTTAGACGTGCTGGAAAATGACAGCGAAGAAACACCCGATGCCGGTCTGCTGAATGAATCCCTGCGCAAGGAAGTTCAGCGTGCATTGTCAACGCTTACCCAGCGCGAAGCCGATGTGATTACCCTGTATTTCGGCCTGAACGGGGAGCATGCCCTCACGCTGGAAGAAATTGGCGAGAAATTTAACCTGACCCGGGAACGGGTTCGGCAGATCAAGGAAAAGGCTATCAGGCGGCTGCGCCACACCTCACGAAGCAAGGCTCTAAAACCTTACTTGGGTTAACTTTCTTTGAAATTACGTTAATTTAAGGGTCTCTGACCGCATCGGAGACCCTGAATTTTTAATTAAGCAATATGAGTAAATCTAAGGAGAAAGTGGTCATTATCGGGTCCGGCCCGGCTGGTTATACGGCTGCCATCTATGCTGCAAGGGCAGGTCTAAATCCATTACTGTTTGCCGGTGCACAACCCGGCGGACAATTAACCACCACCAATGATGTGGAAAACTTTCCGGGCTACCCGGATGGTGTCAATGGACCTCAGATGATGATGGACCTTCAGCGCCAGGCCGAACGGTTCGGCACGCGCATACGCTATGCCGTGGTTACAGCAGTAGACTTCTCCGTTTATCCTTTAAAACTAATAGTGGACGGGCAGGAAGAAGTACTTGCCGAAGCAGTAATCATTGCTACCGGAGCCAGCGCAAAATACCTTGGCTTACCTTCTGAACAGAAGTATGCCAATAAAGGCGTTTCAGCCTGCGCCGTGTGCGACGGGTATTTTTACCGTGGCAGAGAAGTGGCCGTAGTAGGTGCGGGCGATGCAGCAGCGGAAGAAGCCACCTACCTGGCCAAACTGTGTACCAAAGTTCACATGCTGGTTCGCCGGGATGAAATGCGTGCCTCGAAGATCATGCAGAAGCGAGTATTCAACACGCCTAACATCGAAATTCATTGGAATACCGAAACCGAAGAAATACTGGGTGATGAATCGGGAGTTACCGGCGTACGTGTTGTAAACAACAAAACCGGTGAAAAGAAAATCATACCGGTGCAGGGCTTCTTCCTGGCCATAGGTCATAAACCCAACACGGAGATATTCAAAGATTACCTTGAACTGGACGAAGCCGGATACATTAAAGTTAAACCCGGAACCACACGCACCAACATCGAAGGCGTATTTGCCGTAGGCGATGCCGCTGATAAAGTGTACAGACAGGCCGTTACCGCAGCCGGAACCGGTTGCATGGGTGCCCTCGATGCCGAGAAATTTCTGGCGGCCAAAGAAGCCGAAGCCGTTCATTTATGAAACTCGACATCCTGGTTTTTGCTGCTCACCCCGATGATGCGGAGTTGGGATGCGGAGGAACCCTTGCCAAGCATGCAGAAAAAGGCTTTAAAGTAGGTATTGCCGACCTTACCCGAGGCGAACTTGGCACACGGGGTACACCGGAAATACGAGCCAAAGAAGCTGAAAAAGCCGCCCAAATTTTAGGGCTTGCCGTGCGTGAAAACCTTGGTCTCCCTGACGGATTCTTTCAAAACGAGCCGAAAACGCAGCTTAAGCTGATTTCCGTTATCCGGAAATACCAGCCCGACATCGTTATTGCCAATGCCGTGGATGACCGCCATCCTGACCATGGCAGGGCCGCTAAACTGGTAAATGATTCGTGTTTTCTGGCCGGCTTGTCGAAAATAGCAACATTCTATGAAGGGAAAGACCAACTACCGTGGCGTCCGCGTGCTTTATACCACTTTATTCAGGCACGATATATCAGTCCGGATATCATTGTTGACATCAGTGATTATTGGGATAAAAAAGAAGCCTCTTATATGGCGTACCAAAGCCAAATGTTCAACCCTGACAGCACTGAGCCCGCCACTTACATTGCATCGAAGGAGTTTCTGGAGCTTGTGAAAGCCCGTGCAGTTGAGTTTGGTAATGCCATCGGTAAACGTTACGGGGAGGGATTTACCATAAACCGTAAAATCGGTGTGAATTTGCTGACCGATTTAATTTAGGGGGCCAATCGGTTGATAACCCATTTGTTATCCAATTTCAAATAAAGAATCCTGTCGTGCAGGCGATTGGGACGCCCTTGCCAGAATTCCAGCAAATACGGTTCGACTTCATATCCGCCCCACTGATGTGGTTTGGGTACTTCTTTACCTTCAAATTTTTGTTCCATTTCGCGGAAGCGTTGTTCCAGCATCTCGCGGTTCTCCACCACCGCACTTTGAGGTGAAGCCCACGCTCCGATTTGTGCCCCGCGCGGACGTAATTTAAAGTAAGCTGTCGCCCGTTCCTCGTTCACACGCACGGCTATGCCCTCAATACGAACCTGACGCTCCAGCTCTGGCCAAAAAAAATTCAAGGCGCAATATGGGTTCTTCAAAAGCTCACGCCCTTTCGCACTTTGGTAGTTGGTATAAAAAACAAATTTTCCTCCTTCCACACCCTTCAACAGAACAACCCGCAGGCTGGGTCTGCCACTCTCTGATACAGTTGCCAGTGTCATGGCGTTGGCTTCAAGTACTTCGGCCTTCAGGGCCTCGTCAAACCACTTTTCAAACTGCTGAATGGGGTCGTGATGCATCATCGAAGGCTCAAGCGGACGCCCTGAATATTCCCTGCGAAGCAAAGCAATGTCGGTTTTCATGAAATAACTGCAATTTATCTGCAATAAAACAGACTTTTTGTTCTTGTTTCGTAAGCCGACATGTGTTTTATTTCAGCTCGAGTTCGGGAATGGATTTTTTTAAGTACAGAAACCGTATTCCGCCTGAAAAAGGCAGGCTGCTCATCTCCGAGCCATTCCTGCCCGATCCCAACTTTGTTCGCACGGTTGTGCTGTTATGTGAGCATAACGAGGAAGGCTCATTTGGATTTGTGCTGAATCGCCTTGCCGATGTTCGTGCATCAGAAATATTGGATGAGCTTACAAAATTCGATCATCCGGTTTTTATAGGCGGTCCGGTTCAGCAAGATACGCTTCATTTTATCCACCGCAGCAAATCTATTGAAGGAGGAGAGCCGGTAGCCGAAGGAATTTACTGGGGCGGATCGTTTGAACAGGTTACCTTTCTGGCCGATACCGGTCAGCTAAACCCCGATGAAATACGGTTTTTTTTGGGTTACAGCGGATGGGGCCCCGGACAACTGGAAGAAGAACTGGAACAAGATACCTGGATTGTATGCGATTATGTTAACGAAGAATTATTATTTGCAACCGAACCCGACCTGATGTGGCGTAAGGCATTGAAAGACATGGGTGGAAAATATTCGGTGTTCGCCAACTATCCGCTCGACCCCTCTCTGAATTAGTTTTTTAGTAATTTTACAATTCCCGAAGCGAGAAAAACAATGGACAATAACCATGGAAAGAGTAGAAAAGCGTGCAGTGCAGGATGATGTACATGAAACCGGGTTAGTTGCCCATGTATCTACATTGCAAACCGAATCGGATTTAACAGATAACCAAGCCACTACTGATGCGCTGGGCGCGCATGAGGATGCGCCCGATTATCATACCTTTTCCAAGCAACAGTTGTTGCAAGCTGTTAAAAAGCTGGCTAATGAACCGGATGCCGTGAAAGCCGAACGCGAGTTACGGGAAATTAAATCAGCCTTTGATGAACTCTGCGAACAAGAACGCACCCACGCCTTTAACCGGTTTATACTGGATGGAGGCACTCCCGACAGCTTCGATTATCGGGGTGAACCCATAGATGCCCAGTTTGCCCAGCTCTTCAGGCAAATAAAGGAGCGGAAAACCCAGCAGTTACGCGAAGAAGAGATCCGGCGTAACGAAAATTATAAGAAAAAACTCGAGCTGCTTGAACGCCTTCGACACCTGGTTGACTCACAGGATGTAAACGCCAATCAGTTTGAACAGTTTAAAGCATTGCAATCGGAGTGGAAAAGTATTGGTGCAGTGCCCGGTGTACACAGTAAAACCCTGTGGGCTAACTACCATGCTTTAGTTGACCGGTTTTACGATAACCAAAGTATTTATTTCGAATTAAAGGAGCTGGACCGTAAAAAGAACCTGGAGGCTAAGATTGAACTGTGCCAGCGTGCTGAACGGCTTCTGACACTCGAAAACATTCAACAGGCACTCCGCGAGTTGAACGAACTGCACCATGAATTCAAACACATTGGTCCGGTACCACGGGAGGAAAAAGAAGCAGTGTGGCAGCGCTTTAAAGCCGCTTCCGACGCGCTCTATGCCCGCCGCGATGCCTATAACAAACAGGTACAGGAAAAATTACAGGAGAACCTCCACATCAAAACCGGGCTTAGTGAGCAGGTTCAGGAATTTGCAGCTTTTCAGACGGAACGCATCAAAGAATGGAACCAAAAAACAAAGGCCATTCTTGAATTGCAAAAACAATGGCAACAGGTTGGTCCGATGCCGCGAAACAAGGGAAAGGAGGTTTCTAAGAAATTCTGGAGCGCATTTAAAACCTTCTTTAATAATAAAAATGCTTTCCTGCGCAAACTGGATATAGAAAGGAAAGAAAACCTGAAAAAAAAGCAAGAGCTGGTGCAGCGCGCAAAAGACCTTCGCGAAAGCCAGGAGTGGGATGCCACAGCCAGCGAATTCAGAAAGTTGCAGCAACAGTGGAAGGAAATTGGTCCTGTGCCCGATAAACACCGGGAAAAGATCTTTGCCGAATTTAAAGGCCATTGTGATTATTTTTTTGAACGTCTTCGCAACAGCAAAAGCGAACATGAAAATCAACTGGCAGCTAATCTGAAAGCTAAAGAAGAGATTCTGAATAGAATGGAGCAGGCGATTGCTGATGGTCAGGTGAATGCCGAACTCCTTAGCGAATTGAAAAATGCTTTTGAGTCGGCAGGAGAGGTGCCGCGTTCCGCTTCGGGAAATCTGCGCACACGCTTCCGACAGGCTTTTGAAAATCTGGTTCAGGCCATACCTGACTTACCGGAGGAAGAAAAGAACCGGCTGATTCTTGAAAATGAAATAGGGGAACTGAAATCCGGGCCGGATGCAGAAAAAAAACTGCAACAAAAAGAACAGGCCATCCGGAAAAAAATTGCCAAAGTGGAAAACGACATTACGTTGTGGAAAAACAACCTGGAGTTTTTTGCCCGTTCGAAAAATGCTGACTCGCTGCGCGAAGAAGTAAACCGCAAGATTGAAACAGCCAGCGAGCGGCTGGCCCGCTTAAAACAGCAACTGAAGATGCTGCGCACAGTTGCCTGAGAATTTGTAAAAACGGAGGCATACACTATTTTTGCCGCTCGTTTGTAAAACAAAATGTTTTATGAACGGACAACGTTAAGAGACCGCCTCCTTAGCTCAGCTGGTAGAGCAACTGACTTGTAATCAGTAGGTCGCTGGTTCGATTCCGGCAGGGGGCTCGTGAAAGCATGCGAAGAAAAATTCGCGTGCTTTTTTTATTGGTCGCTGGTTCCCTGTCTGCCGAAAGCGGCAGCGCAGGCAGGGATTCCGGCAGGGGCTCGTGAAAGCATGCGAAGAAAAATTCGCATAATTTTTTGCCTGGCTTTTGAAAGGCGGTCCCGAAACTTCGGGACTCCTTTCTTTCAACCTATTGTGTTGCACTCATTAGTTGAACTTAGAAATTGTTATCTTTGTAGAACCAAAATTTAGAGCGAATGAATATCCAAGCTGAAAAACTGGACATCATACAATGGTTGGCCAAAGTCAATGATAGTAATATTATCAGACAATTTATGTTGTTAAAGAAATCGAATGAAGAAATGGCCTCTGTTAATCTTACTCCAGCGGAAAAAACAGCAGTGGATAAAGGTCTGGAATCTATAAAAGAAGGTCGCTTTAAATCTCATGAAGAAGTTACAGAAGCTACTCGAAAGAAATACACCCACCTATTCAAGCAATCCGATCCATGAAAATCATTTGGTCGGATGAAGCCATAACAGACTACCATCAAAATATAGACTACTTACTGAAAGAATAGTCTGAGCAAGTAGCAATGGAATTTATTAAAGATGTTGAAGCGATTATTGAGCTGATAAAAAACCATCCGGAATTATACCTTTTAACAGATTATCAGGAGGTTCGCAAAGCAGTGATTCGAAAACAAATCACATTATTTTTCAAAGCACAGGAAAAGGAAATACACTTAATCCGTTTTTGGAATAACTATCAGGATCCTGAAAAACTGAAGATGTAGTGTGAGTTTTTTAGTCCAGTAATCCATCCACCGTTCCGGCCGACACATAATCCTACCCGCCCTTGCCAGCGAAGCCTGTCACAAGTACAAAGCGGTGCTCCGATGTGCTTGATAAACTTTTTAGCGCGGCAGCTACGGCTGAAATATCTGTTACCGCTAAGGGGGGACAGATATTCTTTGAGGGTGCGAAATATTCAGATAAGGTACTTCGTCAAATGGGTAAGGCTGATTATTTATTTCACGGTTTCCCTAAAAGTGTAGATGGTTTTGCTACTAAATTTAGACAATGGTCAACGAAGGTTGGAGCGGATGGAAAGACTTATCAATGGTTGAAAATGAATGGCAGCTATGGAGGCAAAACGAGTACATTTGAATACATCAAAGATGCTAATGGAATAATTAACCACAGATTTTTTAACGTACCTAAAATTCCTTAGTATGGGAAATACATTGAGTTATTTAAATTTTATAAAAGAGAAAGGCAGGCCATTATCTGAAATTAATCCAGGTAGTGATGAAATCGCATTAGCCATTGATGATGCTTTGCAAGCAATCGCTGACAAATCGCGAAAGCGTAAAGGATAAAATCAAAGAAACCTACCGTAGCAAATTTCCGAAAGGAAAATACAGTAGTGCCATGCGGGATGGGTTTATGTTATATGAAATATTTGTGCAGACCGTTAAATCGCAGTAGATGGATCAGCGCAGCCATTGGAATACCATAGCTCCTGTTTACCGGGATGAAATTTTTGATGTTTTTGCCAGCGACCGGAAAGGCATCTTAAAAAAGTATTTCCGTAAGTATCGTAACACCCGCCATACTGCCTTTGATTTCGGTTGCGGTATAGGTAAAGCCTTTCCCTATCTCGCGCCCTCCTTTAAACAGGTCGTGGCCATGGATATTTCCGACCGCTGTCTTTCGGAAGCCAGAAATCTGAATTATAGAAATCTTTCTTTCCGGCAGGCCGACCTTACAGATGAAACGCTTAAGCTTCCGCGGGTGCACTTTGTATTTTGCTGCAATGTGATCATGCTTCCCGACCCGGAAAAAAACCTTGCTATGTTCCGGAACATCAGGCGTAGTCTGAAAAAAGGAGGAGCAGCCGTAATTATAGTCCCCTCTCTGGAATCGTACCTCTTTTCCGCCTGGCGGCTGATTGACTGGTACCGACAGGAGGGAATCGCGCCTGATCACATTGATCGGGATGAATTAAGCGGATTTCTCGGTAACATAACCGATACATTGCAGGGCATCGTTACCATTAACGGGGTTATAACCAAACACTACACCGCACCCGAATTAAACGTAATTCTGCCACGGGCAGGACTGCGCATCAGTAAACTGGATAAAGTGGAGTACAACTGGGACACTGAATTCAGCGACCCACCTTCCTGGATGAGGGAGCCCTACCCATGGGACTGGCTCATCGAATGCAATTAGTTACTCCTCTTCACCGCGGTTACGCAGCATGGCTAATAATGTGTAGGCAGGACTTTGGACTATCCAGTCTTGTTTTGAAAAGGCGGGATTAACGATTTCGGTAATGCCATTTGCGGTTACGCCGGTTACCACTGGCATGAGCCGGAATTCTTCATCATCCTGTTTAACAAAAACAAACTGCATACCACCTGCCTGTACTACGGCACTTTCGGGAAGGGTTAGTGCAGTATGCGAGGCAGTTTCAATGCGGGCCTTTATGTACAGTCCCGGAATCAGGTTGTTGTCATCTTTATCCAGATGACAATGAACACGCACCGTACGTTCGGATGTAAGTTCTTTGCCGATGAGGTAAATCTTGCCTGTACGTTTTACTGTATCGTTGAGCACCGTAAATGATATTGATTGGCCTTCGCGCACAAATGGCAAATCTTTTTCAAAGACAAAAATTTCTGCATGAAGGTGGGAGGGGTCAATCAGCCGAAACAACTCGTGGTGAGCCGGCACATAAGCACCCGTTGTAACGTTAACGCGGGTAACAAACCCGTTAATCGGAGAGGTGATAATTACCATTGGGCGAATACCGTTTTTTTGAAGTACATCCGGATCAATATTCAGCATCTTCAGCCTTGCGCCCAGCGATTCTACCTCCACACGCACTGTTTCATAATCACTACGGGCCTTTTCGCGTGCTTTTTGTGCGGTTATGTTTTCGCGGGCCAGTTCTTCCTGCCTGTTGTATTCAGTTCTCAAAAGCTCCAGCCGGTTTGCTGCCTGCAGAAAATCCTGCTGTAGCTGGATGTAATCCGGATGCTCCAGTTCCACGAGTACATCGCCCTTGCGTACGCGCATACCTTCCAGCAGCGGGGTACGCTTTACGAAACCGCCAAGCGGTGCAGATATCGTAATCAGGTGCTGCGGTGGGACATCCAACGTTCCGTTTGCCTCAACATACTGCGACACCTTTCTGACTTCCGGCTGAACTGTAAGTAACTTAAGTTTCTTTTGCTGTTCGGGCGAGAGCTGTAAAACTTCCCCATCAGCCGGTTCTTCGGATTTTGTTTCCTCTGTTTTGGATGAACAACGGGACATTGCCCAAAAAAGAACAATCAGATAAATGAAATAAGATATTTTAATTTTCTTCATAGCTGTTTCCAGATAAAAACTCAAGTTCAATGATCAGTTGATTCCAGGTATTTATCGCACCTGCATATTCTTCTCTGATGCGCAGGGCCTGCTGATAACTGGTAAGCGCCACCACGTAATGCACTTCGCCAGCCTGGTACGCCTTACGGCTTTGTTCAACCAGCAGCTCGGCAGCCGGTAAACCCTGCTGGCGATAGTATTGCAACAATTCAGCAACCGACCGGAGCTGCTGCATGAGTTGTGCCCATCGCGATTGCACCTGAACGCCGGTTTGCTGAAGCGCGGCTGCCGATGCCTGTTCGTTTAACTTTGCGGCCCGGATACGATGCCGGAAGGGAAAAATCCACAAAGGCAGAGTAATGCCGGCTTCGAAGCCTTCGAATCGTGTTCCGGGGCCAAAGTAAACGTCCGAGCCGTCAACATTTTGCACACCGATGAGGGTTTGGTTAAAATACCCAATGCGCATGTCGGGCCACAGTCGTGAAGATTCAGCCAGCGTTGCCGCACGACTGGCTTCGAAGCGTATGGACTCGCGCTTCCATAACGGGTTGTATTCCTTAAGCAAAGTATCAGCTACAGACGCAGCCCTTTCCTGCAACACGCCCTCTACATTGGTAACCGGAGCATTGATGAGTGCAGATAGCTGACTGAGCAGGGCATAATATTCGGCGCGCGTCTGAACAACCTGCAGTTGCGCTTCGCGGTGTTGCGTTTCGGCTGTGGTTTTTTCCAGTAAGGTGCCATCGCCGGTGCGATAACGCACTGTGGCCACTTTGGCCAGTTCGCCCATCAGGCTGTCGGCCCGCTGGCGTAAGCGCATTTTCTCGCGTAAAAACAAAAGCTGATAAAACACTGACTTTACTTCGGTAATGATCTGCTGCCGTTTAACTTCATAATCAGATTCGGCAAGCTGGTGTTGCTTTCGTGCAAGCTGAACTTGTCGTGCTATACTGACCGGAAACGGAAATGTTTGTGTGATGGTTATGTTGTTATCGTTATTAATGCTGTTGTATTTCCCGTACATTAAGTTCACGTCTGTTTTCGGGAGCTCGGCTGCCGCTTTAATCAGCGCTTTACTCTGTTGAACGGAGTAGGCAGATGACTGAAGGCCCGCGTTGTGTTTAAGTGCTTTTTGTAAAGCCTCTTCCAGACTCAGGCTTTGTGTGCAGGCACTATGTAATACGGTTACCAGCACAAGAAATAAAAGACCTTTTTTATTCATAGCTGAATTACTTACTGTTGAAATGAAAAAACCTGAAGAATATCCGATACAGACAAGGCAGTACAACCAGGGTCAGTGCGGTGGCACTGATCAGACCGCCAATAACCACTGTTGCCAAAGGGCGCTGTACTTCCGCTCCGCTGCTTTCGGAAAGTGCCATCGGCAGAAAACCCAGCGAAGCTACCAGGGCCGTCATCAGCACGGGTCGTAATCGCGTTTCCGTTCCCTGCTTGATAAGCTCATCGGGATTCGCTATGCCGGAGCGATAAAGCCGGTTGAACTCAGCTACCAGCACAATACCGTTGAGCACCGATATTCCAAACAGAGCGATAAAGCCAACGCCGGCCGATATGCTGAACGGCATGCCGCGCAACCAGAGTGATAGAATGCCGCCAATAGCCGATAGCGGAATTGCAGAGAAAATGAGTAAACCCTGAGGTATGGAATGAAAAACGAAATAAAGCAAAACGAAAATCAGCAACAAGGCCGATGGCACAGCGATCATTAACCGTTGCCGGGCTTCTTCCAGATTTTTAAAGGTTCCGCCAAAGGTAACGTAGTAACCCGGTGTAAACCGTATTTCCGATTGTATAAGCTGGCGTAATTCGTTCACTACGCTCTCCATATCACGTCCGCGTACATTAAAGCCAACTACAATTCTACGTTTTGCTTCATCACGCTGAATTTGCGAGGGAGCCGCCTCCAGCCGTATTTCGGCAACCTGATTTAAAGTAAGTTGCAAGCCGGCCGGGGTTGTGACAAGCAGTCGGCTAACGTCTTCAACAGATTGACGTTTTTCCGGTGCATAGCGCACAACCAGCGCAAAACGCCTTTCATTTTCAAAAACCAATCCGGCCTGCTGGCCGGCAAGTGCAGCGTTCACCACTTCATTTACATCGGCAACGGAAAGACCGTATGCAGCAAGGCGGCTGCGATCGAACCGGATTACTACCTGCGGCAAGCCGGTTGCTTTTTCAACGTAAACATCCCTGGCACCATCAACGCGTGCAGCCAGTTTACCAATCTGCTCCGCATAGGCCGTTAACAAGTTGAGGTCTTCGCCATATATTTTCACCACTACATCCTGTCGGGCTCCCGATAGCAACTCGTTAAAACGCATTTGAATGGGATGCTGAAAGCCGAACGAAACTCCCGGAACCTCCTCTTTAAGTTTTGCCTGCATCTTAGCTATCAGTTCATCTTTGGTTGAAGCAGATGTCCATTCGGATTTTTCTTTCATCACCACCATCATATCGGCCCAATCCATAGGCATCGGGTCGGTAGGTATTTCGCCTGAACCAATCTTTCCGACAACCTTTTCTACTTCCGGAAAATTTTTAAGCAACACTTCGCCTCCCTTTAACGTGGCCTGGATGGTCTCCGATAAACTGCTGCCCTGGAGTGCGCGCGTCTCCACGGCAAAATCTCCTTCATCCAGTTCGGGTAAAAACTCACCACCCAACGTACTGAAAATCATCATGCTTCCAGCCAGCAGCAATATGCTACCAGCTACAATCAATTTTCGGTATCTGAGCGCCGTCTCAAGGGCTGGCCGATAGGCATTCATGATGCGCTGCATGAGCCGGTCGGAAAAGGTTACACTTGCTTTTATGTTTTTCGACAGGAATACGGAGGAAGCCACAGGCACATAAGTAAGAGATAAAATAAGTGCACCGGTTATAGCCAGCATAACCGTTTCAGCCATGGGCTTAAACATTTTTCCTTCAACACCGGTAAGTGTTAGTATGGGTATGTAAACGATTAGAATAATCAGTTGCCCGAATGCTGCGGCATTCATCATATTCTTTGCCGAGGTTTCCACTTCTTCATCCATTTCGTGCTGCGTAAGGCGGCTCAGCGAAGTGCGCGTTGCCAGGTGATGCAGAGTGGCCTCTACAATGATAACCGCTCCATCAACGATTAGCCCAAAGTCTATTGCTCCTAAACTCATCAGGTTGCCGGAAATACCCAGCAGGCTCATCATGCCTATGGCAAACAACATGGAAAGCGGTATTACCGAGGCAACCACCACACCGGCCCGTACATTACCGAGTAACAATACCAGTACAAAAATGACAATCAGAGCGCCTTCGGTCAGGTTTACTGTAACGGTTCGGATAGCTTTATTAACGAGTTTGGTGCGGTCTAAAAAAGGTTCGATCGTTATGCCTTCCGGCAGATTTTTTTGAATTTCTTCTATTCGTTGTTTGATGTTGCGAATTACCTGCGAAGAGTTTTCGCCTTTTAACATCATCACCACGGCTCCCACAGTTTCATGTTTACCGTCTTCGGTCATCGCACCATACCGGATGGCATGCCCCAGGCGCACCTCGGCAACGTGATGCAGCAGCACCGGCACACCCGAACCAGTGGTGTGTACAACAAGGTTTTTGAGTTCGTTTTCGTTCTGGATTAAACCTTCAGACCGGATAAAATAAGCCTGTGAATTTTTTTCGATGTACGTCCCGCCGGTATTCTGGTTGTTGCGTTCCAACGCCCTGAAAATATCCGAGATGGTAAGCTGGTGGCTGCGCAACCTATCCGGATTCAATGCAATTTCATATTGCTTAACATAGCCTCCAAAACTGCTTACATCGGCAACACCGGGCGTGCCAAGTAATTGACGGCGTACAATCCAGTCCTGAATGGTACGTAATTCGGTAAGCGAATATTTGGATTCATACCCGGGCTTCACACGAAGTGTGTACTGATAGATTTCGCCTAAACCCGTAGTTACAGGTGCCAGTTCGGGTGTACCGATACCTTCGGGTATTTGCCGGCGTATATCAGAAAGCCGCTCACTAACCTGCTGTCGGGCCCAATACACATCGGTGTCATCGGTAAAGACCAGTGTTACAACCGACAAACCAAATCGGCTAAAGGAGCGCATCTCCGTCAGGCCGGGTATCGTTGCCATGGCCTGTTCAACGGTAAACGTTACAAACCGCTCGATATCCTCAGCCGATTGCGAAGGAGCTACCGTGAGTATTTGAACCTGATTGTTGGTGATGTCAGGAACGGCATCAATGGGCAGTCGTGTAACCGAATAGCCACCCCAAACAACTAGTCCAATGGTTAATAAACCAATGATCAACTTATTGGACATGGAAAACCTTATAATGGCGTTCAGCATATCTTCGGACTTTGATTAAAAGAAACAGAAGCAGAATCAAAAAATCTGCTTAGAAACAACTGGAAAGAAAAGAGAAGCTTAACCTAAACGCGGGGGCTGCCATACCGGGCTGGCATAGGCAGGAAGTTCATCAGGGAGCGGCAAGCTGCCATGCTCTGCAGCACAAGGTTGCGGGGGGGAAGGAAAATCAGGCAGGGCAGGAGCGTACCATACCGGAATTACAATGTTCAGGTGATGATGTTGCCCGAAGGGCAACTGGCTGTGGGTGGAGTGATCTTCTTCGTGGTGTTTGACATCGGCATAATGAAGTACCAGAAATGCCGTGAAAGTCAGATTACTGTCTGTATTACGATGCTCAAGAAAATGATCAAACAATAAAGGTAACTTGGCGAGCTCAGCTGTATCCATGGCCGGCAGGATGGCTTTCAAAAAAATAACAAGAGAAAATATGATGGCAACTCCGCGCATCCTGTTTCAAAGATAAGTTGGCAGAGCTAAAAAATACAAGCTGCCATCGGACGATTGATAAATATCATTTTATCGGATGACAGTTTTGGTTCAACCGTTATGCCAGGGTAATCAACTTTACGTTAAATAAAAGACAATGAAAAATATACTAATACCCTACGATTTCTCGGTTTATGCAAAAACGGCGGCCGCAACGGGTGCATGGCTGGCAAAAAAAACGGGATCACAGCTCCATTTACTCCATGTGGTGTTTGCCCCGCCCGAATGGAGTAAAATGCCGGTTGAGAAGCAACAAAACTACCCGGAAATAGAGGCCCGGATGGTCGATGCCGAAATCAGACTGGATAAAATTGCTGCTTCGCCTGTTTTTAAAGGTTGTACCGTCCACACTTATGTATACAGCGGCTCACCACGCGAGCAGATTGTGCAATTTGCGCATACCTACAACATGAATTTAATCATCATGGGCGTGCATGGCGCTGGCGAATCTCAAAACTTGTTTGTCGGCTCAACGGCACAGCAGGTAATTAGAAATGCGAATTGTCCCGTTCTGTCGGTTAAAAAAAATTATAAGCCCGGGAAAATTAAGCGAATTGTTTTTGCTTCAAACTTTGAAGGTGAAGAGGTAAGCGAAGCCATTAATCAACTGAAAAATATAGCCGCCAAACTATCTGCTTCAGTTGACCTGCTCTTTGTGAATACTCCTTTGAATTTTTACGACACACCCTCGGCCGAACAAAAGCTCGAGTCGGCAGCACCGGTACAACAACAGGTTAAGTTTCATAAACATATTTACAACGATTTATCCCATGAACAGGGAATACTGAACTTTTCCAAGCGCATTGGAGCCGACTGGATATCCATGATGGCGCACAGCCGGGCACGTAAGCCTTACTACTATCTGGGCAGCACCGAAACGGTTTTGTTTCATTCCGAAATACCCGTGCTCAGTTTCCGGTTACCCGACAAGTTGTAAATTACCTGCATGAAAGCCTGGCTGCTTGACGGTGTTTACGACTTACGTAATTCACGTAACCCACTTCGGTTAGGAGAAATCCGGGTACGCCGCCCGGAAAAAAACGAAGTACTGGTTCGGGTAAACTGCTGTGGGGTGTGCCACACGGAACTGGATGAGATTGAAGGACGAACACCACCGCCTGCATACCCAATAGTTCCCGGGCATCAGGTTGTGGGCAGGGTGGAGGAGGCCGGAGCAGATGTTAAACATTTAAAAACGGGCCAACGCGTAGGTGTTGCATGGATTTACAGTGCCTGCGGAACCTGTTCGTTTTGCCAATCCGGTAATGAAAATCTCTGCCCGGACTTTCGGGCTACCGGCCGCGATGTACACGGAGGCTACGCGGAGTACATAACGGTTTCGGAAAAATACGCCTATCCGATTCCGGATTATTTGTCGGATGAGGAGGCTGCTCCTTTGCTTTGCGCAGGAACCATCGGATATCGCTCGCTAAGGCTTAGCAAAATAAAAGACGGGTGTGTGCTCGGGCTGGCCGGATTTGGTGCATCCAACCATCTGGTGTTAAAGCTGGTGAAAGTTATGTTTCCGAATGCCGCAATATGGGTGTTTGCCAGAAATAAAGCCGAACAGGAATTTGCTTTAGAACTGGGAGCCATGTGGGCCGGAAACTATGACCAGGTTCCGCCGGAAAAAGCAGATGCCATCATTGAAACCACACCGGCATGGAAGCCCGTCCTTACATCGCTGCTTCACCTGAAACCAAACGGACGGTTAGTGATTAATGCCATCCGCAAAGAATCCGGAGACCAGCAGGAGTTAACAGAACTGGATTATGCGCGACACCTGTGGATGGAAAAAGAGATAAAAAGTGTTGCCAACGTTACAGCTGCCGATGTTCGGGAGTTCTTGAAATGGGCCACGCGCGGCCATATCAAACCGCATATCCAAAAGTACGCCATAGAGGAAGCCAACCAGGCACTATGGGAACTTAAAAACAAACCGGTACAGGGAGCTAAGGTGTTGGTGTGTTATCCTAATGGGAAACGGTAATTCACATACTTTTTGCGGGATCACTTTTTTCAATTCTTTTAATTTCCTGAGGGTATTTCTTTACCCAAAAAAAATCCCAATGCAGCCACATACCTCTTTTATAATAATATTTCTGTTCGCGTTTCATAAACTTTTTTGACACGAAATAATCGTATCGCAAGGCAACATCTCCCTCTAACTTAGCATTCGCATTTGCCACCCAATCGGGCTTTTTGAAAATACATTTATAAGTATAGATGCCCGGAAGTGCAGTACTTTCAAAGTAAGCATCAAAGCCATGGGAGTCGGGTGCGTCTTCACCGATATCCACTACCTTGTACCGCAGTTTGTCAACTCTAACGATGGCCCATGAGGACCGGTTTTCATCATAGGATTGTTTAACAACATTGCCCCGTTTGTCATAAAGCGAATTAATTACATTAAGACTCCATATTCCCTCAATCGGATCCAGACGGTCTTTGTTTTTATCCAGATATCGGATAATCTCTTTCCGTGTGCGAATGCCTTGGCCATTCTTTTGAGCACTGACCGGATTTGAAAAAATGCTGATCAAAATGATTAATGGAATAATGTTAAGTCCTTTCATAAAGCGATAAATCTTTAAATTTTCTACGAACAACGACGCCCAGATAAATTTATTTCATCTCAAAAAAAGTGAAAGATTCGTTATATAATTTATATTATGTTAAATAAACTTTTACCTTAAAAGTTCCTGAATTATATCAACATCTGATTCTATTTGCCGTTTTGAATATCAACTCGCCTTCTGCACTTTTGCAGCGGCTTTTAGGGTTGTATGTAACATGTTCGCTGGTTTGATAAAGCGCTTTGCGGCTTATTTTCTTGCGGTAATTTTCCTTAACACCGCATTATTTGAGGACTATCAGACAGCATCCTCGAACGAATCCGGCTGCCCCGCATCCCTGATTGAAGTGGTACTGGAGCTGTTTAGTCATCGGAACATCCCTACATCCGATGAGGAACTTCCCCTGTCTACAACTTTATCTAAAACGCCGGTTCGACCCCGGTTAAATCATTCCGGTAATTCCTGCTTTAATCTGACTTTCGGCCAGCTGCTACCCTACGAATTTTACATCTCGAAGCAAGTTATTGTTTATCAAAGAATTAAGACATTTAGCAATAGTATTACTTTTAATGAGATCTTTTTGGCCATCCATCTTTGGAAATTGTTCTGATACCTGATAGCCTGACAGGTTTTAAGTACCTGTAGCTGAGGCCATTATTGCTTTTTAGAATTCTCTTTGATTAAATCCGTTTATGTCGAAAAAACAGTTTTTCAGCATTTTGCTGAGGTTAACCATTGTTATTATAGCCTCGTCCTGTCGGTCGAAGCAGGAAAATGAAACCACGCTTCAGGAACCGGAGGAGTTTCCTGTAACCTCCCTCATTAAACGCGACATTGATATTCCGCGGGAGTATGTGGCCAGTATTCAGGCCTTTCAGAACATCGAAGTGCGGGCCCGCGTTGAAGGTTATCTCGAAGAAATCCTGGTTGATGAGGGAAAGGAAGTAAAAAAGGGTCAGCTGCTGTTCAAAATTAACGATGAAGAATACCGGGCCGCATTAAACCGGGCGCGGGCTAATGTTATTAGTGCCGAAGCCGAAATGAAATCAGCTTTGGTTGAGCTGGAGCGGGTTAAGTTATTGGTTAACAAAAACGTTATTACTAAAACCGAGCTTGATCTGGCAGAAGCCAAAGTTGAAATAGCCCGCTCCCGGATTGAGCAAGCCAAAGCCGAGGAAGTTGCCGCTTCCATCCGATTAGCCAATACCAGCATCCGTTCTCCCTTTAACGGGGTAATTGATCGTATTCCGTACAAAATCGGCAGTCTGATCTCTGCTGGCAGCCTGCTTACTACCCTCTCCGACATCGAAAATGTGTATGCTTACTTCAATGTGTCGGAGGTTGAATACCTGATGAACTTCAGCAAGGCCAAGTATCAAAATGCATTACTTCTAAGTAATGTGGAGCTGATTCTTGCCGATGGAACACTATACCCGCTGAAAGGCACCATTGAAACCATGGAGAGCGAGTTTGAAGAAGGAACCGGAGCCATAGCCGTTCGTGCCCGTTTCCAAAACCCGCACCGTTTACTGAAGCACGGGTCAACCGGCAAAATACGTCTTCATGAAATGCGTAAGGATGCCCTGCTCCTGCCGCAAAAATCCGGAGTGGAAATTCAGGACAAGAATTATGTATTTAAACTGAACGATAACCAAACCGTAAGTCTGAAAAGTTTTATACCCATTGCGCGTGTAGGCGACTTTTATGTGGTGGGAAGCGGGCTAACCGAGTCCGACAAATTTGTGTATGAGGGTACTCAGAATGTGCGCGAAGGCATGGTTATCAAGCCACGCTTCGTAACGGCCGAACAGATACTTGCCGAAAACAATTTAAACGACTAAGCCGTGCTCGATACTTTTATACAACGCCCGATTCTTTCGCTTGTCGTATCGTTGCTTATAACGCTGCTGGGGCTGCTTGCCTTGTTTAATCTTCCGGTAACCCAGTTTCCTGAAATTGTTCCTCCTTCGGTGACGGTCACCGCCAAGTACACCGGTGCCAATGCGGAAGTTTGTGCCAAGGCAGTGGCCACTCCCATTGAACGCGCCATTAACGGTGTTCCCGGCATGACATACATGTCATCCGTGTCATCCAACACCGGTACAACCATCATCACCGTATTTTTTAAAGTAGGAACCGATCCGGATATAGCAGCCGTCAATGTACAAAACCGCGTAAGCACCGTGCTTGATGAACTGCCCGAAGAAGTAATCAAAGCCGGTGTGCAAACCGAAAAAGAGGTAAACAGTATGTTACTTTACCTCAATCTTTTCAGCGATGATGAGGCCGCTGATGAAAAATTCGTATACAACTTTGCCGATATTAACATCCTGCCGGAGCTTAAGCGGATTGACGGAGTGGGCTACGCCGAAATTATGGGCATGAAAGACTATTCGATGCGGGTATGGCTTCATCCGCAAAAGCTCGCTGCTTACAATATTTCAACCGATGAGGTAATTGATGCCATACGCGCACAGAATGTGGAAGCGGCACCGGGAAAAGTAGGTGAAAGCTCCGATAAGATGGCCCAAACCCTTCAATACGTACTGAAGTACACCGGTAAATTTATCGATGTCGAGCAATACGAAAATCTGATCATCCGCTCAAATCAGGATGGTTCCCTCCTTACGCTGAAAGATGTGGCCGATGTGGAGTTCGGCTCGTTCAGCTATCACATGGATTCCAAAACCGATGGCCGTCCCTCCGCTTCCATCATGATTAAACAGCGGCCGGGTTCGAACGCTCGGGAAGTTATCCAAAATGTAAAAAAGCGCATGGCCGAGCTGGAAAAAACAGCCTTCCCGCCGAAAATGAAATATAATTTTGCTTACGACGTTTCCCGGTTTCTGGATGCTTCCATATCCGAGGTGGTACGAACCCTGATCGAGGCGTTTATACTCGTATCACTGGTGGTATTTATATTCCTTCAGGATTTCCGTTCAACACTTATACCTGCACTGGCTGTTCCGGTAGCCATTATCGGAACCTTTGCTTTCATGCAGTTGCTGGGCTTCTCCATCAACCTGCTTACGTTATTTGCCATGGTGCTGGCCATAGGTATTGTAGTGGACAATGCCATTGTGGTAGTTGAAGCCATCCACGCCAAAATGCAGGAGGAAAAAATCGATGCCCGAAAAGCCACGTTCCGCTCAATGCACGAGATTGGCGGGGCCATCATCGCCATCACCCTGGTTATGTCAGCAGTGTTTATTCCCGTTGCTTTCATGTCGGGACCTGTGGGAATTTTCTATCGTCAGTTTTCATTAACGCTCGCCATAGCCATTTTTATCTCAGGAATTAACGCCCTTACCCTTACTCCTGCTTTGTGTGCCATTATCTTAAAACCGGTGCACCATACCAAAAACAAGTGGCTTCGGCTTTTTTTCGACCGGTTTAACCAGGGTTATACCAAAACTGAAAACGGTTATAAAGAACTGGTTAAACGCTTTGCCTCGAAGCGCAGGCTAACCATCGCCATTACCCTCTTTTTTGTTTTGGGCATTTTGCTTGTTAACCGTTTCCTTCCATCGGGCTTTATTCCTACGGAAGATCAGGGTGTGATTTATGTTAACGTAACTACCCCGGTCGGTGCAACCGTGGAACGAACCGGCAAAGTACTTGACGAAATAACGCGCATAGCCCGTGAATTAAAAGCGGTGGAAAATATTTCTTCGCTTGCCGGATACAGCCTTATTACCGAGTCGGCAGGTGCATCGTACGGCATGGCCATGATAAACCTGAAGCCGTGGGATGAACGGGAAGAATCGGTTAACGAACTGATTGAAGTTCTCAGGCAAAAAACGGAGCACATCAATGATGCACTCATTGAATTTTTCCCCCCTCCTACGGTACCCGGATTTGGCAACGCCAGCGGTTTTGAGTTCAGGCTCATCGACCGGACGGGCAGCGGTAACCTGAATCGTTTAAATGAAGTGGCGCGAAGCTTCATTGAAAAAATTGAGAGCCGTCCTGAAGTGGCTAACGCTTTCACTAATTTCGATCCCGGGTTTCCGCAATACCTCATACATGTTGATTACAAGATGGCTGCCAAAAAAGATGTATCGGTTGCCAACGCCATGAACACCCTTCAAACACTTGTTGGAAGTTACTACGCCAGCAACTTTGTGCGCTTTGGTCAGATGTACAAAGTTATGGTACAGGCCAGCCCGGAATACCGTGCAAAACCAGAAGATATCCTGAAGTTATATGTAAAGAACAACCGTGGCGAAATGGTTCAGTTTGGAACGTTTATCCGGCTCGAGCGGGTTTACGGCCCGGAAATGATTACCCGGTACAACATGTTTAACGCGGTGATGATCAACGGTGAGGCCGCACCCGGCTACAGCAGTGGCCAGGCCATCAAAGCCGTTGAAGAAGTAGCAAAAGAGCTGCCGCGTGGCTTTACCTACGAATGGTCGGGCATTACCCGCGAAGAAATTCTCGCGGGTAATCAATCTGTTTACATATTCATCATCTGTCTCGTATTTGTTTACCTCCTGCTTTCCGCGCAGTACGAAAGTTTTCTGCTGCCTTTGCCGGTCATTCTTTCATTGCCTGCCGGTATTTTCGGAGCCTTCCTCTTTTTGCAAATACTGGGTCTGGAAAACAACATCTATGCACAGGTATCACTGATTATGCTGGTAGGTTTGCTGGGTAAGAATGCCATCCTCATCGTTGAATTTGCGATACTGAAGCATAAGGCAGGTGCCAGCATATTGGAATCCACCATCGAAGGTGCGGCAACCCGCTTCCGGCCAATCTTGATGACCTCGTTCGCTTTTATTGCGGGCCTTATCCCGCTGGTGATTGCCACCGGCCCGGGCGAGCTGGGTAACCGTTCCATCGGAACGGCTGCAGCCGGCGGCATGCTAACAGGTACTGTATTTGGTGTTATCGTTATACCCGGCCTCTACTTCCTGTTTGCCACTATTAAAGAAAAGCTGAAAAACACCATCATCGAAACACCGGTTGAGGAACGACCCTTATCCGAACTTGATTCGTACTATGAAAAATAGCATGAGAAAAAAATTCAGGGCACATTATTTACTCCTTCCGATTATTGCGCTCACCTCGTGCACGCTTCCGCGGCAACTGCAGGTTAAAAATGAAATGACCGCACCATCAGCTTATTACCGGGTGGACAGTGTCATTCAAAATGATTTCTCGTTACCGCCCTGGCGGGATTTTTTTAAAGATCCGGAACTGGTGGCACTGATTGATACGGCCATTAAAAATAATCAGGATTTGAAAATTGCCGTCCAACGGCTCGAGCAGGCTAAGGCAAACATCCAGTTGAATATTGGTAATTTTTATCCCGCCTTCCAGGCAGGCGCTTCGTATGGGATAACCAGGTATGGCGACTATACGGTAGATGGAGTTGGAAACTTTGACACCAACTTATCAAACAACATATCTCCGGAGCAACGGATACCTAACCCCGTGCCGGATTATTTCCTTGGTTTGCAAACCAGCTGGGAAACCGGTTTTGCAGGCAGGTTGCGAAACCGGAAAAAATCGGCAGTAGAGCGATTTAAAGCCAGTACCTATTACAAAGACTTTATTCAGACTCAATTGGTTTCGGGTGTGGCACGACTGTATTACGAATTACTGGCGGTGGATAATGAATTAAAGATTATCCGCCAGAACATTGATATTCAGGAGCGCGCCATGGAAATCGTTGATATCCAAAAGCAAAGCGGCCAGATAAACGAGCTGGCCGTGAAGCAATTCAAAGTTCAGTTGTTGCAAACACGTGCGCTGGAAGCAGAGCGATTACAACACCTGATTTTTGTTACCAACATGCTGAACATGCTTACCGGACGGTTTGGTCAGGAAATTCAACGTGCCGATACCCTGGTTAACATCAATCAACTGGAGCAGTTAAAGACAGGGCTTCCCGTAACATTGCTTGAAAACCGACCCGATTTAAGAGAAGCAGTTGCACAACTTCAGGCAAACGAAGCCGATTTGCGGGCAGCACGCGCAGCCTTCTACCCTGCTTTAAATTTTTCAGGATTCATCGCATTTAACGGATTCAACACCAGTCTGTTTTTTAATCCGGCCTCCCTGGCCTATGTGGGACTGGCTTCGCTCAGCCTTCCTCTAATAAACCGAAATCAGATTAATTATCAGTATAAGTTTCAGGCTGCAGAAAAAAATATTGCCGTTTACAATTACCAGAAAACCCTTCTGCAAAGTGTTGCTGAAGTGAGTTCTTTGTTTAACACCATGATGGCCTATCAGCGCGTAAGCGAACTCAAGCAGGCCGAGGTTGCCGAACTGAAAGCTGCATTGAATATCGGTAATGATTTATTCCTGACCGGCTTTGCCAACTATCTTGAAGTACTGATGATTCGCAGAAACGTGCTGGATGCCGAACTCCAGTACACCAATGCCCAAAAGCAGTTTTTACATGCATATATTGATCTGTACAAAGCCATGGGCGGAGGATGGAGATAAACAGAAAGCCACGGGCCGTGAACCGCAACCCTTGAAAGATAGGTTTTTAAAAGCAGGGAGTATTTGGTGTTGAAAATGCTACAGGCTACAGGCCGCAAGCTACAAGATAAAAGCCATGAGCTGTGAGCTGCGAGCTTCGAAAAATGTCTTTTTGCTTATCTCCCCTTAACTGGGTCTCACCTTTCAAAAGGCTTAAGGTAGGTAGTATTCGTTGTTGAAAATGTTACAGGCTGCAAGCGGCAAGCTACAAGATAAAAGCCATGAGCTGTGAGCTGCGAGCCTCGAGTTGTGAGCTTTTGTTTTGTTAACTTCTACTTCTAACTTTTAAGTAAGCTGAAAACTACGAGAACTTAAGTCTGATTTAAATCTGTCCAATTTTCGGGGAAGCTTACAATGAGCTATACGTCTTAGGTTCTATCTCTTCCTAAAATTTAGGAAGATCGCACCAATGGATATTAAGGCCAAAATGACTATTAACCACTTAAGCGTGCTTACCTCATCAGCCAACCGGGTAATGTTCCTTTCCATTTTCTCTAACTCGCTTTTTAATAATTTGTTTTCTTCCTGTGATTTCCTTGCTCTCAAACTAGCTACATCAAAGTAAAACTCATTCAGTGCCTTATCAGATACCATTTGTTTAAGTAAAAAAAGTTCAGAAGGATTTTTAAAAACATCACGAGGCGGCACTTCAGGGACTGTAATGTCGTATGTGCCGTGAGGTAAATCCAAGCTCTTTGAGCCACTGCATACATCTGCCAAAAACCTATCAGGTGTCAGACTTTGACCGAGTATTAACCAAATGCTCCCAATCTCAGGCACTATTACGCTTTGTGTGATTACACCTACGAGGGTATCCTTCGGAACTCCCTTAAACCATTCAATTACTTTTATCCTGTATGTCGAGTCGCTGACTTCAAATACATGACCTAAGAAAATTATATCAGCATTGTTAAAGGCTTCTTCCTTGGAAATCCTTTTACAATCACTTGCGCACAACATTCCTGATCTGAATAGAAATGCAATCAATAATAATCTTCTCATCGTTTAAAGGCTGGGTGGTACTGATAAATAACATTCTATGTTGCAGGGGCTGGCATCGCCCGTGTCGGCACCACTCGGATCGTTAAAACTTACCGGGTCGTTAAAGCTGTAGTTATAGGGCGTAAGGCTGGCGTATTTGGCTGCCATGGGGTCTATCTGGTTCATGCGGCCCAGCGCGGGGTCGTAGCTGCGGAACGCATGACTAAAAATCGTAAACACCGGGTTAAAATTCAAGAAAAAAAATGTTTTTAAGCTTATGGAACTGCTAAGCCGAATTTCTTGAAGCGTTAATTATACCAAACATGCTTCTGAGCACCAATTTACGGTAATGGTCTGCATAATTTTTACCTGTACCCCTGCGCAACTGTTGCAGGGCATATTGCTGAATAAGTATGAGCGGAAGCATGATTTGTTCGCGCAATTCAACCGATTCCCGGTTCAACGGTTTGTCTTCCATCAGCATCTTTAAGCCGGTAACATCCAGTAATTCGCTGCACGAAATTTTGTACTCACCGTACATTTTTTTCCAGAATGTACCGAATTCCCTATCGCGTGACAGATACTGCGTGGCCGGGTAATAGGTTTTAGCGAGCGACATCATGCTGTTGCTCAGCAACGTGCGGAAAAAAAGCGACTGGCGATACAGACGCTTTAACTGGGCTGATTTTCCCTGACCTCGCAGTTTTTTCAAAGCCGTTCCTACGCCGTAAAAACCCGGAATGTTTTGCTTCATCAATGCCCACGAACCCACAAAGGGTATGGCCCGTAAATCTTCAAGCCGTAAGCCTGCCGAGGCGTTGCGTTTAACGGGTCGTGAGGCAATGTTGGTTTCTGCAAAAAATTTTAACGGCGTTACTTTTTCCAGGTAGGCTGTAAACTTCCGGTGGTTTTTCAATTTCAGATAGGCGCGATAGGCTTCTTCAGCCAGCGTGTCCAACAGTTTTTTATCGCTATCGGTTAGCTGATAGGCCTCTCCGCTAAAAACATCGCCTTCCACACCGGCCGACAACAGTTGTTCAAGATTATACCGGCAGTTGGCCGGCTTGCCAAAATTGGAACTGATGGTTTGCCCCTGAATGGTGATTTGCACTTCATGGTTTTCGATGGATTTGCCAAGCGAAGCATAGAAATCGTGGGTGTTGCCCCCGCCACGCGCCGGCGGACCACCACGACCATCGAAAAAGATAACCCGGATGCCATGCTTTCTGGAAATCCGTGTTAACTCCTCTTTCGCCCTGAATATGGACCAGTTGGCACGCAGATAACCTCCGTCTTTGGTGCCATCGGAAAAGCCCAGCATAATGGTTTGCCTATGTTGCCGTACAGCAAGATGTTTACGGTACTCGGGTATCTGGTACAGCTTATCCATAATGCTACCCGCATGTGCCAGGTCGTCTATGCTTTCAAACAAAGGAACAACATCGAGCGGCACGGAGGATATTTTCCGAAAAGTAAGGCGGGCCAGCTGAAACACCGCTATAACATCTGCCACCGAGCTGCAGTTGCTGATGATGTAGCGGTGGCAGGCTTCTTCACCGTTTTGTTCCTGAATCTGACCGATCGCCCGAAAGGTGGCCAGGGTTTCCTGAACCAGGGCATGGTTTACCGGCGCATCTTCTGTATGAAATGAAGCGTTCAGCAGAAGTCTGGTTTTTTCGTCATCGGTTTTATGCAAAAAGCCGTTAATACCCTGTGATTTAAAAAGCTCATCCCATACCAGCAAGTGCTCACGGCTGTTCTGGCGTATATCCATGCCAGCCAGAAAAAAGCCAAACATTTTTACTTTAATGATAAACCTGTCGAGTAAGTCTACAAAAAGCCCGTTATGTTCCTGAATGAGCAGTTTGCGTATAAACTGCAGGCGCTCGATAAGTTCGGTTGCCGTTTTATAACCTTTGCCGGGATAGTAGAGGGTTTCATACACATTGCGCTCGGCCTCGGTTATCATGCTGTACACATCCCGAAAGGTTAATCTTCGCCTCAGTTGCCGCAGGTCGCGGTAGTAACATTTCAGCACCGTTTCTTTCAGGCGGGCAGCCACGCGCAACGTAACATCGTGGGTAACATAGGGGTTGCCATCGCGGTCACCACCTGGCCAGAAGCCGATGCGCAGCAGGTCAAAATTTTTCCAGGTTTGTGTGGTTTCGTTAAAGGCCGCGATAACCCTGCCTGTAATTTCAGGCACAACATCATAAAATACATTTTCCAGATACCAGCACAGGCTAACTGCCTCATCATACGGCGTTGGTTTTTCACGGTTAAATACGGGCGTCTTGCCCAGTTGCTGCAGCAATAAATTTATTTCGGTGAGGTCGTCTTTGCGAATAGCCTGCTCCAAATCGTTGATGATGCCCAAAACCGTTCCCGGATAAAACTGGGTTGGATGCGCCGTGAGCACCACCCGCACGCTGAAGCTTTCCATTTTCTCCCGCAATTTTTCCATTTTGTTTTGGTCGGAAGCGCGTGTAAACAGCGAAGCCAGCGTGCCGGAGCCCGTTGGATTATTCAGTCTATCAAAAGCGGCATCTTCAATGGAATCGAATAAAACAACCTGACGCTCCACGTATTGTATAAACCGGAACAGGAGGTCGAACTGATAATCGCCGGAAGTTTTAAGGTTAAAATCGCGAAAAAAACGGCTGACAATCCTGACAGGGTCAAATCCCTTTTGAAATCCTTCTTTCGCATATTGTTGTAAAAAGGGCAAGAGTGTTCCGGTGTGATAGATCTTATCAAACGGTAAATTGAGGAACAGGCTGTTGTAGATATGGTACCTCGTGGCAACCGCTTGCTGAAAAACAGAACTCATAAACCGTTGTTAAACCGGTAAATCAGAAATTTTTATCGGTAAATTAAGTGATCTGTGCAAAGAGCAAAAATATTTTTCAGTAGGTAATCCTTAACAAACGTTCGAAAGTGATGCCTGAAAAGTTTATCAGGACATCAAATCGGGTCGCAATCGTTCGAAAACCGGTTCACGAAAACTTCCATCAGGGGTGCGCGAAGCATAAGTAATTTCAATCACCAGTTTCGGTTCTACCCAGACTGTTGATTTTTCATCTGTAATTTTATCGGGTACGGGCTTTTTGGTTTGCCTGCATGTCTTCAGCAACCGGTCAATCTCTTTCATTGTGATTTCATCAAAGCCGGTTCCAACTTTCCCACGGTAAAGCAATTTTTCGTCTGCATATTCGGCAATGTGCAGTCCGCCGAATGTATCTTTTCTGCTACCCTTGCCTGGCGTAAAGCCAATGATGAAGCAATCGGCTGTGTTTCTGATTTTAACTTTCAGCCAGCTACTGCTTCGCTTTCCGGGATGATATTTACTGTCCCGGTGTTTGGCCATGATACCTTCCAGATGATGTTCGCGTGCTGCTTCGAGCAGCAGTGTACCCTCTTCTACTTCCTCGCTAAAACGGTAAGGAGTGTCTTTTCGGAGTACATCTTTCAGCCAGGTTCTGCGCTTATGCAGCGGATCATTCAGTAAGCTTCTTCCGTCCAGATACAAACAATCGAATGCATAGCAGTAAACCGGTTGTGTACGCACCATGCGTTGTATGGTGGTGCTGCCTGTGGCCATAAGCCTCCGGATTACGTTTTTGAATTCGGGCCTTCCGGCGTTGTCCAGGCAAACAATTTCTGTATCGAATACTCCGTTAGCTGCACGAAAAGCCTGTTGCGGAATAATTAATTCGGGAAATTTATCCGTTATGTCGCGGCCATTTCGGCTGTAAATGGTCAGCCTGCCTTCATCCAAAGTTATCATGGCACGTATTCCATCCCATTTTACTTCGTACGTCCATCCTTCTCCATCCGGCAGCCGGTTGGTTAATTCGGCCAGCATGGGTTCGTTAAATTGTCTCAGAAAATTTACCTGCGGCTCATCTACGCGTTCCAGTAAAAATTCTTTTCCCCTGGTTTGGTGCATCCGGAATTCGGCCGACAGGTCGGTGCTGCTCAGTCTGAAATAAAATCCGTCCTTCTTTTTTTTCGTTATCTGATATTTTCCGGCTGAAAAAATCCACATTTCCCCACCGCCATACTGTCCTTTAGGAATGGTGCCGTCAAAATTAAGGTATTCCGGCGGGTGATCTTCCGTTTGCACAGCTAATCGTTTTATACCCGGGTATGGCGGTAATCCTTTCGGAACAGCCCAGCTTTTCAGAACGCCATCCTGCTCCAGGCGTAAATCGTAGTGCAAATGCGATGCATGGTGCCTGTGTATGACAAAACGGTTGTTGTTATAAGCCGGGCCAGAAGGTTGTGGCTCGGGTGTTTTTGAAAAATCCCGCTTGCGCTGATACTCCTTAAGCTGCTGCGGAGATTTTCGTTTTTCAGATGGAGAAAGTTCTTTTACCACCGGCGTTATCCGTTGGGTATGTAACGGAACAGCAAATGCATCCATGCCCTGCCAGGCATCGCCCTCTCTTATGATTTTATCCGGTACGGTATGAAGGTTAAAAATTTTAGGATCGGTAATTTTTTCCAGCTCCTGCCACGTTATGGGCATCGATACCGGTGCTCCCGGCCTGCCTCGCAAACTGTATGGCGATACTATACTTTGACCGGCGCGCATGCGGTAGATGTCGATCAGTATGCGTCCTTTTCGCGCTTCTTTTTTAATATGTAACGTAGCACGACTGCTGTTGACTTCGGTAAAGGGTTGCGCCAACTGACGGGATGTTTCGAATGCCGTGTGAAAATCATAGCGCGGTTCAACAGGGCAAAGAATATGAATACCCTTGCCGCCGGTAGTTTTAACGAACGGTGTGTAGCCAAACTTTTCAAGGTGTGCCTTCAGATCAAAAGCCAGCTCCACTACTTTAATAAATGCATACCCTTCGGGTGGATCCAGATCGAACACTAAATAGTCCGGGCAGTTGAAGTCGGGTTTTCGTGCGTGGAGCTGGTGCAATTCCAACGCAGCAAGGTTAGCCAGCCATACCAGCGTGGCTGTTTCGGTGGCAATGATATAATCCTTTTTTTCCTCCGATCCCAGGGTGGCAAACTCAATCCAGTCGGGTGCCCACTCCGGGCGGTTTTTCTGAAAAAACATTTCTCCGGTTATTCCATCGGGATATCGCACCAGCGTGAGTGCCCGGCCTTTAATATGTTGCAGAATGGTGGGCGCAATTCTGAGATAGTATTCAATAACTTCAGCTTTCAGAATATGGTCATCCGGATAAAGAACTTTGTCCAGGTTGGACAATTCAATCTTTCGCTTGCCAATGCTAGTCCAGTTCGATTTCCGCGCCATATCACAATCGTTCCGGAATGCGGTTTGGAAGGAAGATGATGCCTGTTGTTGCACAAACCACGGCAACAACTATCGGATACCACAATCCGGCAAAAGGCCCTCCGGTTGTAGATAATGCCGTAGCAATAAACGGTGTGAGTCCGCCAAATATGCCGTTACCGATGTGATACGGAAGCGACATGGAGGTATAGCGGATGCGGGTGGGAAATAATTCTACCAGAAACGCAGCAATCGGGCCATATACCATCGTTACAAAAACAACCTGGATGGTGATGAGGGCCACCATTAACCAATAGTTATCGCCCGATAGTTTCACCTCCCTCCTTGTTTCAGCGGTTTTACCATCAGGTTTGATATATGTGGTGGTGATTTCGTTTTGCAAGGTTCCGTCATCAAACTCCTTAACTATGTTAATCACGCGTGTAGTATCGCCCAAACTGTTTATGGTAAGCGCCTCTGATGTTTTTCCTAATGATATGACCCGCTTTTGTTGAACATCAGATAACCTCAGCATAGCATTATACAAAGGACGGTAGGCAGCTGCTGCCAGTAACATGCCTGTAATCATGATGTACTTTCTGCCAATTTTATCCGACCACCATCCGAAAAAAATAAACAATGGCGTGGCAATCAAAAGTGCGGTGCCTACAATGTAGTTAGACTGGGTAAATTCGATGTTGCAGGTTTTCTGAATGAACGACAAGGCATAAAATTGACCGGTGTACCAAACTACTCCCTGTCCGGCCGTGGCACCAAACAGTGCCAATAATACCCATTTCAGGTTTTCTTTTTTGCCGAAACTTTCCTTTAGCGGGTTGGACGAAAGTTTTCCTTTAGACCGGATTTCGGCAAACAGCGGGGATTCTTCCATGCGCAGACGTATATAAACAGAAATAACTACCAATACAGCCGAAAGCAGAAACGGTATGCGCCATCCCCATGCGGTAAACTCCTGCACTCCCATGGTTTGCCTTACAAATACAATTACACCCAGTGAAACAAACAAACCCAAAGTAGCTGTGGTCTGAATGAAGCTGGTGTAAAATCCCCGCTTATTATCCGGTGCATGCTCGGCTACATAGGTGGCTGCTCCGCCATATTCACCGCCTAATGCAAGGCCCTGTAATAAGCGAAGGATGAGTACGATAAGCGGCGCAAACAGGCCGATGGTATCGTAACCCGGAACCAGTCCGATAAGAAAAGTGGAAGTGCCCATCAGCACAAGCGTAACCAGAAAGGTGTATTTACGCCCTACCAGGTCACCCAATCGGCCAAAAACCAATGCACCAAACGGACGCACGATAAAACCGGCAGCAAAAGTTGCCAGCGTTGAAAGAAAAGCTGCCGTTGGATTGGTTTTAGGAAAAAACTGCTCAGAAAGAATAGTTGCCAGACTGCCAAATATGTAAAAGTCATACCATTCAATCAGCGTACCAACTGATGAAGCGGTAATTACCGGCCACAATGATTTTTTATGTGACATATTTTTTAATCTTTTTCGTGAAGAAACCCGCTGCAATTAGAGAAATAAAAAATGCGCTTATAGCTGTTGACACTTGATCACCCAAATATTCAAAACCGAAAGATGCGCGACCGAAATAAATTGCCGATGAAAGAAGAATAACGGAAAGCCAGTAAAGCGGATTTAAAGTATTTGCAGTTTTTTGAGAAGGTAAGTGATGAAAATAAAATATGAGATAAATTGCCCCCAATAAGGTACTAATATGCTGCAGGTATCTGAATAACGGCCATGATGGCAAAAAGAAAACGGAGGGCGTAAAGGAGAGAAATTCAAGGTGCCTCACCATAAAATGGTTGGCATGCGTAAAACTGTCCCATAGCAAATGCGAGAAAATGCCGGTAAGCAGACAGATGAAGTAAGCAAACGGATACTTTCGAAGAGACTCTGTAAAATCAAAATCCCTGAGTTGAATAAGCCGGGAATGAAAATAGACAGGTAGCGCGTTGATAAACGGGCCTTTAACAACGTAATGAAACACTACCAGGGCCGCAAAACTTACCGGAAGACAAAAAAGGAAAGCTCCCTCCAGGGTATGACTGAACCGGCCGCTCAGTTTCATTTTAATAAAGTACTCAAAATCGGGCGTCATGCTGCCAATAACCAGAGCAGAGGCAGAAACAAACTTTACCCTCAGCCGGGTGAGCGGTATGACAATAGCCGGATGGGTAAAGGTAAAGGGCATGGACAGCACAAAATAAGGATTAATTCCATGCGGCCGGCTAAGCGGCAGATTCAGAATTTAACCAGCAGCCCGGTTGACAATTTCATGGCTGTTCGGGGCCAGTCGCGGCCATAATTAAAGTTGGCATCGATGTTCCAGTAAACCGGCCCTAGTCCAATCATCAGTCCGGCCGTTGTCGAAAGATATCTGTACTCATTTTCTCCGTTAATGGTTGTAAAGTTTTGTTTTCCGGCCCCGGTACTAAAACGCAACGCATTACCAATAATAAAACCCGCCTCAACCTGGTAAAAGGTAAAATACTTGTTAATAATCAGATCATCAGTAGTAAGACCTTGATAATCCTTTATGATGTTAAACTGCGACTCAGTTGTATAACCGGCTGTGCCGAAAATGCCTATGGAGTTACCACCTCGGTGTTTGGATGAAGTGTACCCGATAAATCCATTTAACTGATAACTGATGCGATCCCTGCTAAACCGGTCAATAGCCGTATTTGGATTGCCCTGATAGTAATATGTAGCCGGCCCCAGCAGCAACGTGAGACCGGATGGATCGGGCTGTTGAGCAGGTTTAGTCGGCTGTGTGCGCGATTGCGCAGCAGATACGACTACCCCGGCCAAAGCAAATACGATGTATGAGAAGAATAATTTTTTCATTTCAAATCCAGTTTAACAAAGCCACCGAACTGAAGCAGCGTGATCCCGTTACCGACATCAAAATAAGCTCCTGATTTGGAGTTGATGTTCACCGAAACACCGCCCCGGACAAGAAAACCGAATGAACTGCCTGCAGCAGAATTCTCCACGGTAATGGTGCGTCCATCGTCAAGAAACCGAATCATGCCTTCCGAGTTGGCCCGTGAGTTATAAAATGCAAGACCGCCCATCAGGTAAGGATCAAAAGTTTTAAAACCCATCCGATAAACACATGTAACTGAAACATTTAAAATGTTTTCTTTAATATTCCGGGTAATCTGAAACAAATCATATTGCGAAACCCGGTTCTCTTCGTACTTAAATGATCCAAAGCCTGCTATTAATCCAATATCAACATTTCGTTTTACCGGAAAAAAATATCCGAAAACAAATGCGGGTAAACTTTTCTTATTGGCAAGCGACTCCACATTTCTGATTAGTGAAAACGACCGAATGATACCAACGCCTATTTGTATCCTTCCAGAGTCGATATGAGCGTGCCAGGGATTGGTATCAGGTTGCCGTTGTCCAACCTTGGTTCCGCTATTGGATTGATAAAAAGAAGTGGAATCTACCGGCAAAAGATATTCGGTTTGCTGATTGCGATAGGTTATGGCATAAACCGTATTACGTGGAATTTCCATAACCGGCCCATCAACCATGTCTAAACGCTGGTATTTGATGGTTTTCAGGTTTACCTCGATAACTTTTCCGGTTACAATGCTGCCGTCTAGTTTAATGAGTACATCGAACAATGACTGGGCATGCAAACAAAGCGTTTGCATAAACATGACAAGCAAAGCAGAAAGGAGGGTACTAGTATAATTGAGCATAGACTTAATATGGCAAATCTTTAAACGTTCCGCTCACATTAATAATCTCTTCCGGAATACAAACGGTAAACCAGAACGAACCGCTTATAAGTTGCTCCTCAACCGACTGACGCTCAACCAAAATACCGGCCGGAGGGATTCTTTCCGGGTTGCAATTTGAAATAGAGTGAGAAGTCCAGATACCGCCCCTTTTCAGGATGATAACCCCTTCAGTCATTGAATTTCCGAGCTCCGGATTAACATGAATATAACCATAGCTGCGCACCATTTGATTAACATCCTGCACGTTAAACGATAGGGATAAATAAAACTCCTGCACGGGTGGAAAAAGTCCAGTACCTTTGGCTTCCAGAGTCATTTTTTTAAAGAAAGCATATTCAGTTGACTGAGGAATAATCCGCAGCTCAAGGGGTCCCTGAATAACCCGGCAATCCGTAGTACGGAAATGCTCCTGCGAAACACTTATAAACATGGTGATCAGCTTCTCGCGGCCAACAGATAATACTTCCAGGTCGGCCGAACAGGATAAGGCCGCCAGCAATATAATCAATAACCGGGCTATTAATGAGGCTATTTTAAATTGCATAATATATTAATTATCAAATTTTTACCTCTAATTTTTGAAGTAAAATAGTAATTAATGACCTGTTGACCAAATCGGTTTAGAAAAAAATTTCCTGCGCAACCCTGTACGTGTTGGCGTGTGCTTCAATAATGTCCCTGAAATCTTCTGAATATCCTCCACCCATACTAACGACAACAGGAATGCGATTTAGTCTGGCAGCCTGAAACACCAGTCTGTCGCGCTCCCGGCATCCTTCGCGCGATATCGAAAGTCGGCCCAGCTTATCACTCGCCAGTATATCCACACCCGATTGAAAAAACATGAAATCCGGCTGCACTTCTTCCAGTAAAAGCTTTAGGTTGGCGTCCAGGGTTTTCAGGTAGAAGGCATCTTCTGTACCATCCGGTAAACCAATATCCAAATCGGAATTTTCTTTTATCAACGGGTAGTTATTAGCACCATGCATGGAAAAAGTAAAAACACGCGGTTCGTCCCGGAAAATCTGAGCCGTTCCGTTTCCCTGATGCACGTCCAGATCAACGATCAGTACTTTCGAGGCAAGACCTTCATCCAGCACATACCTTGCAGCTATGGCCAGGTCGTTCAGCAAACAAAATCCCTCACCTTTATAGCTGAAAGCGTGGTGCGTACCGCCTGCTATGTTCATGGCCACACCGTATTGCCGCGCATAATGCGTGCATAAAAGGGTACCCTGCATAATGGTTATTTCGCGTTTTACCAAAGTATCAGTCAGCGGAAAACCGGTTCTTCGTATTTCCTGATCACTCAGCGAAAGCGACTTGAGTTTTTTCCAGTACGTCGGTTCATGAACAGCGAGTATGCGGCTTTCCTCAATCGGTTCAGGTTTAAAAAAATTACTCTCCTTCAGCGTACCTTCATATAACAGTTGCTGCGGCAGCACTTCATACTTACTCATCGGAAACCGGTGATTGGGCGGAAGGGGTAAAACATATTCAGGCGACCAGGCAACTTTAAGCATAGCAACCGATTTGCATAAACAAAAACAGTTGGCCAAAGCCAACTGTTTTCTTCAATTGATCATTAAATCTATTAATGCTTATGGCCGTGATGGCCCTCTCCTTTTCCGTACCAGGCTTCCTGCAGTTCATGGAATAAGTTGTGCAGGCCCGTCAGCGCCTCTCCTATTTGTGCGCTGTCACCCTGTTGTACCAGATTGGCGAATTCGGCCGTTCCCGATTTCAGCAGGGCAATTTTTTCTTTTACTTCAGGTGTATTGACTTTTTCAGGAAGCGGTGCTTCGGCCCACTTCGCTGCCGACTGCGCCATTTCGGCTGCATATCTCCTGGCTGGTTCAAGGTTGCCCGAATCTTTAAACGGGTGAAAACTCTCTGCCATAATCAGGTGAAAAGCGTCCATTTCAGGCCACTCGGTTTGTTCTTCGGCTTTTTCTTTTTTACCGCATGCCCATACGAGGGCCAGTAGCATAATGAGGCTGATTAAATTTTTTGCATTCATGTTGGAAATAAAATTTATGCAAACCTATAAAAACCGATTAAAAATCATCCATGATTTTACTCAAATCAGTCTCCTTCGGTAATATTTCCGGTTCTCCACCCACACTACCAGACGATGCAACAGATCGAAATATAAAGTGACGCTTAAAAGAAAAGTCATAATCCACACCACAGCAAGATTAAACCACAGGGTATCGAACTTTCTGCCTGCAAAGTGTTTAACTGGTTGATAAAAATTGGCATCATAGTCCAGGAAATGTCGTGGCCTGTGTTCATCCTGATAGATGGGATAGTATTTCTGAACCAGGCGTCCGTTATATTCAACGATGCGTTGTACAGTCCCGGCATTTTTCACCCAATCGGTTACAGCCTGGTTAACATATTTGCTACGCAGGGCCTGGAAAGCTTCTGCATCAGCGGGTGTGGATGTACGGGCCGCTATATATTCCTCTCGTGCTTTTAATGCTCTGTTTTGTTTAAATGTGTAATAATTCCGTAACCGCATCAGAAAAGTGCGTGTTGAATCGTATAGAACTGCACTGAAATTGCCCGGCATGAGTTGTTTAATCATTGGAAACTTCTCTTCCCCAAAGTAGCGCAGTTCATACTCCAGTTCAGTGCGCAAAATCTGTATGGCCCGGGCAAGCTCCTCGTTGCCGGCATTGCGCCAGTGCTCCGGGTTGTTGTAGCACAACGACAACCTCGACTCCAGTTCCGGAATAAGGTACGTGCGTTTAAACTCGGCCTGTGCAGCTATTTTATCCCATTCGTACACAGCTTTTTCATAAGGATTATCACGAAACTGTGTTACCATATAGGCTTCAAAAGCCCAGCGCGTAGCCATCAGGTCACCCATCAGCGGAACGCCAACGGGCTCGCTCACATTCGGATTGAACCGGTCGAATGCAATCACTACGCCACTTAGCAGCAGTTGCGGAATAACCAGCAGTGGAATGAGAATATAGATGGTAACCGCTGATTTAAACGATGCCGATATATTAAGCCCGAGCAGATTGGCAAAGCACGAAACGGTAAACAGAATAAACCAATAGCGGAATTCACTCAGCGGAATTTCCAAAATAGTATGGGCAATCAGCACAAATGAAAAAGTCTGGATGGCCGATAAAGTAAACAATATCACTATTTTGGATGCGAGGTAACTCAAACGACTGAGGTGGAGAAACTGCTCGCGTTTTAAAATTTTTCTGTCACGGTAAATTTCCTCGGCACTTACAATCAATCCCAGAAATAATGCCACCACCACACTCATGAAAAAGAAAACCGGAATATTGCTGTTAGCAAAAAAGGTATAGGAAGCTCCTTCTTCCTCAAGCACGTTGAAGTATTTCACCATGTAACCGATAAAAAATGCCAGCACGGGGGCTTCCAGAAAGGTTGCCAGCATATACTGCCTGTTGGCCCATTTTGACTTCAGATCGCGTAAAAGAAAGACGGCAAGCTGACGCCACCGGTTAGCTACAGGAACAGCAGGCGGTAAAGCCCCCGGCTCGGAAGGCGGTTTCGGCAGGCGGATACGTTGTTTGAAATACTGATACCACTGGCCCGGCGAAATTTTACGTGCGTTGGTAAGCCGGCCATATTCATTAACGATTCGTGTTTCAATGATGTTAAAGACCTGTTCCGGGTTGATGTTTCCGCACACCGGGCAGGCTCCCTGGGTTTTATTGGCTGCGTTAATAATTTCACGGAAGTAGATAACCGACTCAACCGGATTACCATAGTAAATCTGAAAGCCCCCTACATCCAGAATAATGAGGGTATCAAACATTTTAAAAATATCGGACGAAGGCTGGTGAATTACCACAAATACAAGTTTGCCGCGAAGAGCCAGTTCCTTAAGCAGGTCCATGATGTTTTCCGAGTCGCGGGAAGAGAGTCCGGAGGTGGGCTCATCTACAAATAACACCCAGGGTTCGCGCAACAACTCGAGGCCTATGTTGAGTCGCTTGCGTTGTCCGCCGCTTATAACTTTATCCAGCGGTGAGCCGACTTTTAAATTGCGTATTTCGTAAAGACCAAGCTGATGAAGAAGTTTGTCCACTTTTTCAATAGTCTGCTCCGTACCCTCCTCAAGACAACATAACCGTGCGTTGAAATACAGGTTTTCAAAAACCGTAAGGTCTTCAATCAGCAAGTCATCCTGTGGCACATAACCAATAAGTCCCTGAACTTTTTCCGGTTCAGCATAAATATCCACTCCGTTCAGGCGAACGCGTCCGCTGGATGGAGGTGAGGAGCCATTGAGTACACTGAGCAGCGTGGATTTACCCGAGCCACTGGCACCCATGATACCCACCAGTTTACCGCCCTGTTCGGCTATATTGATATTCTGCAGGCCTGCCCTGCCCGATTTAAAATGGTAAAACAAATGTTCGGCAACGAACGAAATTTTCGGGCGGTTAATCGCAGCAAGAAACTTACCGATGATATCGCTGTAATAGATGGGCTCAATCTTATCGCCACGTATGGTGCTTCCGGCCGGAAGCACATCTACCTTGCGGCTCTTCATCGGAATGCCGTTTAAATACAACACCGATATGCCCAGGTATTTGATGAAATAGGAGTCGTCCAGCTTTAGTATGGCAATCAGGCCGTTGATATTTTTCTCCACGATATGCGGACCCGGATAAGGCGCATCTCCGTATCCTTCGTCAATAATTAAAACATGGGGCGAAGCGAGCTCATCCCGATCGTGGCCGGTCACGAACCTGCGCAGTTGCTCCACTTCATGGCGGGGTATCTTCAAAGCCTGGCCGATATAATAAATGAGGTTTTCCTGACGCTCGGATATATGGCCGTCTGCATAAACCAACTCAATTATCTTAATGATAAGCACAAGTTTTTGCTGGCGGGTGAGCGACTGATTTACCTGCCGGCTGATTTGCATAATGCGCGACCACTCATCAACGAAGAGCTGCGTTTCGGCATCCAGACCGGTGCCCGGCTGAGGCTGCTTTGCCGCATATTCCTCAAAAAGATTAAGATAGAATTTTACCGAGTCGCGGTTAAGGTGAAACCCAAGAAATTCGCGGATGTTGTTTCGCTCATCCTCAGTAATTCGTTCCCGGGCTACGATGGCAAATAACTGGACAATCGCCTTTAGTAGTTCTTCACTCATATTTGCTTCTCGTTAGGATAGTAACGCAGGGTTGTAAAACCCTACAAGGTACACCAAACGAAAATATCTTCTCAGCGGATGGGTACATCCGATTTTTATTTATCTTGAAGTACAGGTAATTAAAACCTGCCTTGAACGACTAACTGATAAAACTTAATCCTATGAAGAAAATCGCCATTCTCAGCCTCGTTGTACTAGGCTTTCAGTCTGTTTGGGCCCAATCGGCAGATGAAATTATTAAACGCTACTTTGAAAACACCGGGGGCGTGGATAAATGGAAAGCGCTTACCGGCTTACGGATTCTGGCCAAAGCCAACCAGCAAGGCATGGAAATTCCGATAGAAATTGTGCAGTTAAAAGATGGGCGGCAGTACACCAAAGTCACCTTTCAGGGCATGGACATAAAACAGGGCGTTTTTGATGGAAAAACCCTGTGGTCAACCAACTTCATGAATATGAAGCCCGAGCGCAGTGATGCCGAATCGACCGAAAATTTCAAACAACAAATAGGCGATTTCCCTGACCCGTTTCTGAACTATAAATCGCTGGGTTATAAAGTTGAACTGGTGGGCAAAGAAACTGTTGACGGCAACGAAACTTTTAAGATAAAACTCATTAAAAAGCCCATTAAGGTAGATGGCGTGCCCACCGATAACGTGGTGTTTTACTACTTCGACGCGCAGGATTACGTACCCATTTTAATCGAATCGGAAATCAAATCGGGCCCGGCAAAAGGACAGATATCCCAGATAAAATACAGCGATTATCAGGATGTTAACGGCCTGATATTCCCTTTCTCCATGACGCAGGGCGCCAAAGGCAGCCCCATGGCCTTCACCACCACCGTTGTAAAGTACGAGCTGAATCCGAAAGTTGACGAGGCTTTGTTTAAATATCCTGAGGGCAACTAACCATTTTAAATAAGGCTTGGCATATGTCAGGCCTTAATTTTTTCACCAATAAATCTGAACACCACAGCCATGCATAAGTCGCTATTTCCTCTGATTCTTATTACAATCGTTCGTATAACCTTTGCCCAGGATGCGGTTACACGCGGCAAAGAATTGTTTGGCGACCTGAAAGCCCGGCACATCGGGCCGGCCGTAATGAGTGGCCGCATTACCGACCTGGAGGTGCACCCCACCAATGCACGCATCATTTATGCCGGAACAGCCGGTGGAGGCGTGTGGAAAAGCACCAACGGCGGAGCTACGTTCAATCCGATATTTGATGAATACTGTCAATCCATCGGAGCGGTAGCTATTGACCCGGGCAATCCTGACAACGTGGTGTGGGTTGGAACCGGTGAAGTATGGACGCGCAACAGCGTATCGGTTGGCGATGGCCTGTACCGAACCACCGATGGCGGTTCGACCTGGCAACATATGGGATTTGCCAATTCCGAGCGCATTGCCGGCATTCAGGTAAATCCAAAAAATTCAAACGAGGTTTACGTGGCCGTTCTCGGACCATTGTGGAACGATAGCGAGGAACGCGGCCTGTATAAAACTACCGATGGCGGAAAAACCTGGAGCAAAATATTATACGTCAACGCAACTACCGGCTGCAGCGACCTGGCACTTGACCCGAAAAATCCGGATGTGGTTTACGCTTCGTTCTGGGAAGTACGCCGAACTCCCTGGTCGTTTAAATCCGGAGGCCTGAGCAGCGCCCTCTATAAATCAACCGATGGCGGAAAAACATTTAAAAAAATTCACAATGGTTTTCCTTCCGGCCAGTTAGGTCGTATGGCCATCGCGGTAGCGCCTTCCAGTCCAAATATTCTTTACACGGTTGTTGAGGCCGAAGAGGATAAGCGCAAAGGTTTGTACCGCAGCGATGACGGTGGCGAGTCGTGGAAACAATTGAACAACGACTTTGAGTTGCTCGTGCGTCCCTTCTACTTCTCGCGTATCGTGGTTGACCCACGCAATCCCGACGTGGTGGTGAAAGCCGGTCTGTCGGGTTCGATTTCACGCGATGGCGGCAAAACTTTCAAAAACCTCGGCCCCATGCACTCCGATATTCACGATATCGTGTTTGACATCCATAACTCCGACATCCTGTACGTGGCTACCGATGGAGGTATTTACCGTTCATGGGATGGCGGCACCACCATGGAAATTGTAGAAAACATCCCTGTATCGCAATTCTATCATGTTAGCGTTGACGATGAAGAACCTTACAACGTGTATGGCGGTTTACAGGATAACGGGTCGTGGTATGGCCCTTCCTCCTCGCCCGGTGGTGTTGAAGCAAAAGACTGGGTGCGCGTAGGTGTGGGCGATGGTTATCGCGTGTATCGCCACCCGACCAAAAAGCTGATTTACTCCGAAATGCAGGGCGCGGAAAATGTATGGCGGTTTGACCCGGTGCGCGACCAGGCTAAACCCATCCAGCCCCTGCAGGCCAAAGGCGACCCGAAACTTCGGTTTAACTGGAATGCCTCATTAACCACCAGCCCGAACAAGCCCGACCGTGTCTATATCGGCAGCCAGTTTGTACATCGCTCAGACGACATGGGAGAAACATGGGTCAAAATTTCTCCTGATTTAACCACCAATGACCCCTCGAAACAGCAGCAGGAAAAATCCGGAGGGCTGTCGCGTGATAACTCCGGGGCAGAAAACCACTGCACGATCTTTACCATTGCCGAGTCGCCGTTGGATGAAAATG
>JANWWN010000020.1:48673-50318 GCA_025055435.1 Cyclobacteriaceae bacterium
GGCTGTCGCGTGATAACTCCGGGGCAGAAAACCACTGCACGATCTTTACCATTGCCGAGTCGCCGTTGGATGAAAATGCAATCTGGGCCGGCACCGATGACGGCAACCTGCAGGTAACACGCGATGGCGGCAAAACCTGGACAAATGTGGTTGGAAACGTACCGGGACTTCCCAAAAACACGATGGTTCATCACGTGGAGGCCAGCGTCCACGGTAAAGGTACCGCCTATGCCGTGTTTACCGGCTACCAGACCGGAGATAAAAAACCATACGTTTATAAAACTACCGACTATGGTGCCACCTGGAAGTCACTGGTTACACCCGATATCCAAAGTTTCTGCAGAAATATTCAGGAAGATTATGTAAATGAAAATCTGTTGTTTCTGGGCACGGAGTTCGGTCTGTACATCACCATTGACGGCGGTAAAAGCTGGATGAAGTTTACCAACAACATGCCCAACGCCAACATTCATTTTATTGAACTGCACAAGCGCACCAACGACCTGGTAGTAGCCACACACGGGCGTGGCATCATCATCATTGATGATATCAGTCCGTTGCGCGAATTAACCGCTGACGTACTGGACAAAGAGTTGCACTTTTTTAAACTGAAGCCGGCCATTATCAACGAGTCCAACGGCTTTGGCGGGTCGAGCACGGAAACCCAGTTTGTGGGGGCCAATGCCAATAAATCAGCGCAGATTATTTATTATCTGAAAAGGCGCCATAACCTCGGTAAGATGACCCTTGAAATTTTTGATGAGCAGGGTAACAAAGTCATTGACTTACCTCCCGGAAAATCGAAAGGAATAAATATTGTGGAATGGAATTACTCCATACGACCACCCAAGATGGCTGCGGGCAAAACATTTGCCTTCGGCGGATTTACCTCCATGCGTGTGCCGGCCGGAACGTACAAGGTGGTTATACAAAAAGGTAACGCCACCTACGCTACCAACCTGGTAGTACAGTATGACCCGAAGTCGGACATACCCCTGGCCGACCGCAGGCTGCAGGAACAAACCGCACGCAAGTTGTACGACATGTGCGAGCGCCTTGCTTACTTTGTCTATGAGGTGGATGAAAACCTGAAGGCAGCCGAAGCACTGAAATCTAAGAATCCGTCAGCAGCAAAAGGTTTTGCTCCCATGGTTAATGAGCTGAACAAACTGAAGAAAACACTGGTGGTAACCGAGGGAGATAATTATGTGGGTGCTGCGGAACCTCAGCTTCGTGAAAAACTGGCCGAATTGTACAGCCGGGTGGCGCAGAGTTTCCATAAGCCCAACCAGGCGGAATTGGATAATCTGGAGGCGCTTGAATCAAGGTTTAATGATGCGAAGGCAGAGTTCAGCCGAATAAAAGCAAAATACAAAAACTTTGAGGCGGCCTTGCAGAAAAACGGGATAGAACCGGTTAAGCTGAAGCCTTTTGATGAATTTGTGAAGGAGCCCTGAGGGGCTGCAAGCTGTGAGTTGTGAGTTTCGGGCTGCGAGCTCTTACGTTTTGTTGCTTTAGCTGCAAGCTGCAGGCCTAAGGCTGCAAGTTGAAGGCTGCGAGCGGATGGTTTTGAGCTGTCGGTTTCGCTTAATAGTTAACAGTTTAAAGTCAGGCCTTTTGTCTAATTTAAATCTGTCCTGTTTTC
>JANWWN010000021.1 GCA_025055435.1 Cyclobacteriaceae bacterium
TTGGTGGGGAAATACGTCTCACTGCCCGATGCCTATAAATCCATAGCCGAGGCATTTGTTCATGCTGGCGTTCAGAATGATTGTCGGGTGAACATCAAATGGATATCATCGGAAGACATCGATCGCGAATCGGTTGGAAGAATCCTGAAAGGTCTGCATGGCGTTTTGGTAGCTCCCGGCTTTGGCGAACGCGGCATGGAAGGAAAAATCGAAGCCATCCGGTATGTCAGGGAAAACAAAATCCCGTTCTTCGGCATCTGCCTCGGAATGCAGTGTGCCGTCATTGAATTTGCACGTAATGTACTCGGACTCGAGGCAAGTTCTACTGAACTCAATCCCAAGACAAAAAATCCGGTGATCGACCTGATGGAAGAACAGAAAAAGATAACCGATAAAGGAGGCACCATGAGGCTGGGCGCTTACACCTGCAAACTGAAGAAAGGAAGCAAGGCAGCTTCGATTTACGGAGAAACACTTATTCGTGAGCGTCATCGCCACCGTTACGAATTCAATAACAAGTACCTGGAAAAATTTGAAGAAGCCGGCATGCGGGCCGTGGGTATAAACCCGGAGCTTAATCTCGTTGAAATCATTGAGTTAAAAGACCACCCCTGGTTTATCGGGGTGCAATATCACCCGGAATTGCGCAGCACGGTAATGAACCCCCACCCGCTTTTTGTTAAGTTTGTGGCCGCTTCAATAGACTACAAAAAATCGTTAATCTGAAAAATTGATGGATAGAAATCAGGCTATCGGGCTTACGTTAATGGCCCTCGTTCTGCTTATTTATTTTATATGGTTTGCACCCCAACCCGAACCGCTGCCTCCGGTAGCCGACAGTGTGGTTGTTCAAAATTTACCTACCGTTTCTCAACCGGATAAGCCGCAGGCCGTTCAGTCAAGCATTACTGATTCGCTTAATAAGGAAAATGAACAGCCGCAAGATATTGAAATCACAACGCAGGATCTTAAGATTATTTTTTCTTCCCGTGGCGGTATTATCCGGAGCCTCGAGCTGAATCACTTCAAAACATATCATCAAAAGCCTGTTCGGTTGATCCAGCCCGACCGGCACGAGTTTGAACTGATCGCACAGGTTACCGGGCAACCCCTGAACATTTACGCCTTAAACTTTACGGCTTCTCAGCAAAAGAAAGGTGACACAACGATGGTTTACTTTACCCGGACTGCCGGCGAAAAAATGATTCAGCTGATTTACACGATACCACCAACGGGCTATGAAATTGGTTACACGATTGTAAACAAAAACTACCTGGACAATGCACCCGTTGAGCTCCGATGGCGAGGCCGCCTGCCGTTGTTCGAACGCGACCTGACCGACAGCCGGAACTACACCACGATTGTGTACCGCAACAACGATGAGGTTGATGAACTTTCGGCCCGCAGCCTGGCTGAACAACAAACTCTTTCAGGAAAAATAGACTGGGTTTCGGTCAAGCAAAAGTTTTTCCTCAACGCTGTTATTTCTGATAAAGGTTTCTCGCAGGCCGTCATGCAAACCAGTGTTCAGGAGGCCGATACCTCCACCGTTAAGAACGGTGGTTTTTCCGTTCAGATTCCGGCCGAGCAACTATCATCCGGTCAGGCTGAGATTAAATTCTACTTCGGACCTAACGATTATCAGACCATCGGAAAGGTGGCGCCTCAGTTTGCCAAAAACGTGTATCTCGGCTGGCCACCTGTATACTGGATAAATAAGTTTGTCATCTTTCCGGTATTTCACTTCCTTACTAAGATATTCAGCAACTACGGTTTAATCATAATCATTCTGGTTATCCTGTTGCGCATCGTCCTGCTGCCTTTATCCTACCGCTCCTATCTGAGCATGGCCAAGATGAAGGTTTTAAAACCGGAACTGGATGAAATCCGCGATAAGTTTGGAGATGACATGACGAAAGTGCAGCAGGAGCAGCTAAAGCTCTACCAACAGGCTGGTGTCAATCCGTTAAGCGGATGTATCCCCATCTTATTACAAATGCCTATTCTGTTTGCCATGTTTTATTTATTCCCTAACAGCATTGAACTCAGGCAACAGTCGTTTCTATGGGCCGATGACCTCTCCACCTATGACTCTGTCATCAACCTTCCCTTCACTATTCCTTTGTACGGTAATCATGTCAGCCTGTTTACCTTACTGATGACCCTTTCCACCCTCATCATAACCTGGCAAAACAACCAGATTTCTTCCGTTCAGGGCCCGATGAAATCCATGTCGTACATCATGCCGGTGGTATTCATGGTCGTGCTTAACTCCTTCCCTGCCGGTTTAAGCTTCTATTACCTCATGTCCAACCTGGTTACTTTCGGGCAGCAGGCCATCATCAGGAGGTTTGTGGATGAAGAAAAGATTAAAAAGATAATGGATGAACACCGCAAGGCGATGGCTGCCGGAGGTGGCAAAAAATCCAGATTTATGGCGAAGCTGGAAGAAGCCATGAAAGCCAGCGAAGAGGCCCGCAGGCGGGCAGAAGAAGAGCGCAAAAAGCGGAAAAAATAAATTTTGCGTTGATGGAATGTGGATAAATACGTTCCACAGCGTTCCACGCCCGGCAAATCCTTATCCTATATTTGCAGTTCCGTTTCGGGAATTATAACTGCTTTTGCGCATGGGAAAAATCATTGCCATAGCCAACCAGAAGGGAGGAGTTGGAAAAACCACCACAGCCATTAATCTGGCAGCCAGTTTTGCTGTACTCGAACATAAAACGCTGCTGGTAGATGCCGACCCGCAGGCCAACTCCACTTCCGGATTGGGCATCAACCCAAAAAATGTGGAAGCAGGAATTTATGAATGTATGATGGATGGCGTGGCTCCGCAGGATGCCATGGTACAAAACGATAAACTGAAATACCTCTCTGTGCTGCCCTCGCATATTGACCTCGTAGGTGCAGAAGTTGAGATGGTGTCTATCGAACGTCGCGAAGAACGCATGCGCGATGTACTGGGTAAACTGAGAAATGAATTCGAATTTATCATTATTGACTGCTCGCCTTCACTGGGCCTTATCACCATCAATGCATTAACGGCAGCCGACTCGGTAATAATACCGGTTCAGTGCGAATATTTTGCGCTGGAAGGGCTGGGTAAACTGCTCAATACCATTAAAATCATTCAAACCCGCCTCAATCCAAATCTCGAAATTGAGGGTATTCTCCTTACTCTGTACGACTCGCGTACCAGCCTGGGCAACCAGGTGGTGGAAGAAGTACGCACCCACTTTGGTAAAATGACCTTCAACACCATCATTCCGCGTAATGTAAAGCTCAGTGAGTCGCCCAGTTTCGGCGTACCCGCCATTGTACATGATGCCGAGAGCAAGGGCGCCATCAGTTACCTGAACCTGGCACATGAAATCCTCAACAAAAACGGCTTAGCAAAATGACCAAAAAAAAAGCATTAGGACGCGGCCTCAACGCACTGCTCAGCGACAGTGCCACTGAAGAACGCCTGGAAACCGACATACCGGTAGCACATCACCATGCATCAGGTAACGTGCTCGAAATTCCGGTTGAACAGATTGAGGTAAATCCTTTTCAACCACGCACGCATTTCGATGAAACTGCACTCCAGGAGCTGGCCGAATCCATCAAAGTACACGGCATCATACAGCCCATCACCGTGCGCAGGCTTGCGCCCAATCAGTATCAGCTCATATCGGGCGAGCGAAGACTTCAGGCATCCAGGCGCGCCGGACTCAAAACCATTCCGGCCTACGTTCGTACTGCAAACGACCAGCAGATGCTGGAAATGTCGCTCATTGAAAACATTCAGCGCGAAAACCTGAACGCCATTGAAATTGCACTGAGCTATCAGCGCCTTATCAGCGAATGTAACCTGAAGCAGGAAGAACTTGGTGAACGCGTAGGCAAGAACCGCGCTACCGTAACCAACTACCTCCGCCTGCTGAAACTTCCGCCCGACATTCAGATTGCTGTGCGCGACAATAAACTATCTATGGGCCATGCACGCGCTATTATTAATGTTGAAAATCCGGCTGACCAGCTCTACATTTTTAATAAGATTCTGAAGGAAGACCTGTCCGTGCGCAAAGTCGAAGAGCTGGTTCGTGAGCTTCAGCAAAATAAGTCGGAAAGCACGGGTAAAACCTCCGCACCTGCAAGCGCTGCCTCAAAAGAAATTCAGCAACTGCAATCGCGGCTTTCATCCCATTTTGGCACCCGCGTTGCTTTAAAAACCGATGGGAAGAAGGGAGAAATCCGCATTCCGTTCATGTCGGTTGAGGACCTGAACCGCATACTTGATATTCTCCGGCTTCCGTAGGGAGTTACACATTGCATGAAGTATTGTCTGTTATTTACAGTACTGTTCTGGTTTTCGTTTGATACAAAAGCGCAGGATACGATCCGGTTAATCCCGAATGCTCCGGATACCATCCAACTGAAAACGTATGCCGACCGGTATAATCCGCGTAAAGCCCTGTTGTATGCGGCGGTGCTACCCGGCTTGGGTCAGGTGTACAATAAAAAATACTGGAAACTGCCTTTGGTTTATGGTGGAATCGGAGTTACCGGTTATGCCATCCGTTTCTATCAGCAGGGATATTCAAAATACCGCGCAGAACTTTTTGAAATACTTCAAACGGGAGCCAACCTCAGCCCAAGCGGTTTTACGGAAACCCAGTTGCGCACTTTAATCGACCGCTATCGCAGGGAACGCGATTTCATGATCATAATTATGGGTGGAGTTTATATTTTACAGATGATTGATGCACACGTTGATGCACACCTTAAAGAATTTGATCTAAACCCGCAACTTAAACTCAGCGTAAGGCCCGTGGCCGAACAAAGTTTGCTGACCGGCCGGACAGCCGGAATAGGTTTATTTTTGATATTTTAAAACCAAAGATTGACTCATGCAGATTGCACTGATTGGTTATGGTAAGATGGGAAAAGCCATTGAGCAACTGGCTTTACAAAACGGACATGAAATCACCGCACGCATTACCTCTACTCCCATGTTGAAAACGGCAACTTTTAAAGCCGATGTTGCCATTGAATTCACAAGGCCCGATGCAGCTTATGATAATGTTACCTGGTGTCTGCAAAAAGGACTTCCTGTTGTATGCGGTACAACCGGCTGGCTTGACAAACTAAATGAAGTGAAGCAGCTTACGCAGCAGCTCAACGGCACCTTTTTTTACGCCTCCAATTTTAGCATTGGTGTAAATCTTTTTTTCCGGCTTAATGTTTTCCTGGCTAAACTGATGGACGCCCACCCGGAATATGGCGTGAACGTGGAAGAAATCCACCACACCCAGAAAAAGGACGCTCCAAGCGGAACAGCCATCACATTGGCCCAGGACATTATCCGGCATATTCATCGCCTGAAAAACTGGACGCCGCACAACGAACCCAATCCGGATGAGTTGTCCATCGCTTCCTTGCGAACAGGCAATGTCCCCGGCACCCATACCGTAACTTATCGTTCGCAACTCGATACCATTACCATACGGCACGAAGCACACACCCGCGAGGCTTTTGCACGCGGTGCACTGGCCGTAGCCGAATGGCTGCCCGGCCGAAAGGGAGTGCTTACCATGGACGATTTCCTCCAAACCTAGATAATCCTTTTATTTGCAGCGCTTTTTAACCTGACTATCGTGACAGCCTTTATCATCACTTTTCTAATCATTCGATTGGGTGTAACCATCGCTTTTTGGAAGCTTTTTGAAAAAGCCGGTATAGCCGGATGGAAAGCCGCTATTCCTTTCTATTCTGAATTCATCATCATGAAGGATTTGGTGGGCAAACCACTGTATTGGTACATCTACCTGGTCATACCCGTGGTAAATGTTTTCGCCTATTACGTTCTTGTTTTCGATGTACTGCGTTGCTACGGGAAGCAATCGGTATGGGCAGAACTGGCTGTTATTTTTACAGGATTCTGGTACCTTGTCCCTTTTAGTTTTAACCAGCAAACCAAATACCTGGGTAAACTGAGTGATGTGCCGCGCATCAGAAAAACAGCCTTGGCCGAGTGGACCGAAGCGATTGTATTTGCCGTGGTGGCTGCCACCCTCATCCGTTTTTTTGTGATGGAGGCCTATACCATTCCCACTCCTTCTATGGAGAACTCCCTGTTGGTTGGCGATTTTCTGTTCGTAAGTAAATTTCATTATGGCAGTCGCACACCGAAAACACCTCTGCAGCTTCCGCTAACCCATCAGAAAATCTGGTTTACCAATATTCCCTCCTACCTCGACTGGATACAACTGCCGCAATATCGCCTGCCCGGTCTCACCACCATTCAACGGGGCGATGTAGTGGTATTCAACATTCCGCCTAAGCGGTTAAATGAAAACAAAGACTATCCGGTAGATTTAAAAACCAACTACATCAAACGGTGTGTAGCCGTTGCAGGCGACACGCTGGTTATTCGCAATGGAAAAGTAGAAGTAAACGGACAACCGTTTACCGACCATCCGCTGACGCAATGGGCCTTCGAAGTGCTGGCAACTGACGTAATCAATGAACGCAATCTGGCTAAGCTGGGACTGGGGCCGGAAGATGTTCACCTCGATGGCCGCCTGGATGCGAACACCGTTCGATATTACATGTATATCGAACCGAAAAAAGCAGAAGAAATCCGGGCGCTGCCATACATCAAATCTGTTCAGCGAAAAGACTTCACCGAAGTATTTGGTATTTTCCCCTTTTCCGAATACTACGGTTTTGGTTCCGGCTTCAAAAACAACTTAAACTGGAGTCTTGACAGTTTTGGTCCGCTTTGGATACCCAAGAAAGGTGTTACCATTCCCGTCAACGACTCAACGCTGGCGCTGTACGGCTATACCATTACCCAGTACGATCATAACACGAATGCAGAAATTAAAGACAAAAAGTTGCTGATAGACGGCAAAGAAGTAACCGAATATACCTTTAAACAGAACTACTACTTCATGATGGGCGACAACCGCCACAACTCCCTGGATTCACGTTACTGGGGATTTGTACCGGAAGATCATATAGTCGGTAAGGCTTTCTTTATCTGGTTATCCATTGACTCAAACTCTAGGAACCTGATTCATAAAATCAGATGGAACCGGTTCTTCAAGATGATTAATTAATTGTAGTTGATGCTCAAAGGCTAGTTGTTTGTTGCTGACTATCCTATCGGCTAACTTTGACTCTCCCTGACTGTTAAAGAAAGGTCAACCCTGAACCATTTAACAATAGACTATCTAACCATGGACTATCCAACCATGGACCATCTAACCATGGACTAACTAACCATGGACTATCCCTCTCCGGACTACCAGTCAATTTCTCCCAGTCCTTTACTTTTCAAATATGCATTTGCTTTACTGAAATGGCGACAACCGAAGAAACCATTACTTGCCGAATATGGCGAAGGATGCGCAGCCTGAAGCACCAGATGACGCTGGCGATCAATAACCTGACCTTTCTTCTGGGCGTAAGCACCCCAAAGCATGAACACTACGTTATTTTTCTCATCCGAAATTTTCCGAATCACCGCATCGGTAAACTCTTCCCATCCTCTGCCCTGATGCGAGCCGGGTGATGAAGCCCGTACCGTTAGTGTAGCGTTTAGCAGCAACACTCCCTGACGGGCCCATCGTTCCAGGTTACCTGTTCGCGGCATGGGCTTGCCTAAATCATTTTGTATTTCCTTAAAAATATTAACCAAAGAACGTGGCAAAGGAATATCGTCATTCACGCTGAAGCATAAACCATTGGCTTGTCGCGCCCCGGGATAAGGATCTTGTCCCAGAATAACCACCTTCACAAAATCAAACGGGCATGCTTCAAAAGCCCTGAATATCTGCTTTCCCGGTGGATACACTACGCCGGTCTGGTATTCGCTTTTCACAAATTCAGCCAGTTGGCGGAAATAGGGTTTTTCAAATTCTTCCGCAAGTCGTTTTTTCCAGCTTTCTTCAATTTTTACTTCCATACAGTATTATTCCTGAAAATTTAAAACTATGGGCTGAATCCGGCTGTTAAGAAAATTGAAAAAACCTTATTTTTGAAACGCATGGTAACACAAACCACCAAAGGGATTCGGGTAAGTGTCGAGACGGAATATCAGCCAGCCTATTCCAGTCCGTCCCAGCATCATTACGTATTTACCTATCGCATCACCATAGAAAACCAAAGTGAGTTTACCATTCAGTTGTTGAGGCGGCATTGGCATGTGCACGATGCAGGTTTTGCCAGGCGTGAAGTAGAAGGTGAAGGTGTTGTTGGACAGCAGCCTATTCTGGAGCCGGGGCAGTCGCATCAGTATGTTTCAGGGTGTAATCTGAAATCGGGTATGGGTAAAATGGAAGGAACCTACCTGATGGAACGTATAGTTGACGGATCCAGGTTTACTGTGCACATTCCTCCTTTTTCATTGGTTGCTCCTTTCCGCCTGAATTAAGTGACAGGCTTTCGCATTAAAAGCTGGATCAATTACTGGCTCGATGCGGTTGATGAGCATTCGCTGCATTCTCCCTTCCTGTATGATCTCTACACCGGTGTAATCAAACAAAAAAGCGAGCGGCTTCCTGCCGTGGAATCATTACGCAAAACCCTATTAAAAAATCCGCATGAGCTGAGCTATGACGATCCCGGAGCAGGAACCGTAAGCAGGAAGAAGAAACGCACCATAAGCAGGTTAGCCAAAATAAGCACTACTCCTTCAATTTATGCTGCCTTGTACCGGAAGCTGGTTAACTGGGCAAAGGCCGAAGTTATAGTTGAGTTAGGTACCTGCCTTGGTCTGACAACCCTTTACCTCAGTGGCAACGGACGTAGCGTGTATACTTTTGAAGGAGCACCAGTACTGGCCGATCTCGCACAATCGCATTTTGAACAACTGCAAACCGGAACTATTCATCTGATACGCGGCAACATCAATGAAACCTTGCGGCCTGTACTTGACAAAATCCCGCGGGTTGACTTTGCCCTGGTTGATGCCAACCACCGTTATCAACCGGTAATGTACTACCTGGAATTACTCATCAAAAAAATTCACACCGGCAGCGTAATTGTGGTGGATGATATCCACCTCAATCCGGAAATGGAAAAAGCCTGGAAGGAAATCCGCAGCCATCCGCTCGTTTATTGCTCGGCAGACTTATTCCGGTGTGGCTTACTGTTCTTTAATCCGTCAGTGTACCGGCAGCACGTTGTACTGCAGTTTTAACGCCTTGACATACCCGCCCTTATCGCTATTTTTGAGGGCTAAACATTGTTGTATGAGCGAAAATACTTCGAACGCGGCGCAGAAAAAAAACAATAAATCCACCATCATTATTGCATTGCTTTCGGTAATTGTAATCATTCAGGTGGTAAAAATTTATCTCGACTATCAGGAAAAATCCGAAATACAGGCGCAGCTCAACACCACGGAGGAGGAACTGGCCGCTACCATGCAGCGCATGGAAGAGCTAAAGGTGGAACTGGCCAAAAAAATTGAAGAGGTACAAAAACTGGGTGGCGATGTAGCCGATCTGCAAAAAGCCAAAGCTGAAATCGAAGAGCAGTTGCGCAGGCGCACGCAGGCTTCGGGCAAGCTTATCAAAGAGCTGAAAGATAAAGTGGAGGGCTATGAATTGCTTTTAAAAAATAAGGATGAAGAAATTGAACGTTTGAAGAATGTGAACAAAGCGTTATTGAACGAGAACGTCACCTTAAAAACACAAAAAAATCAGTTAGGCGATTCCATCAACCGGCTTGCACAAAAGCGCGAAGAGCTGGCCAGCAAAGTAGCCCTGGCCTCGCGCCTCAAAGCGGAGAATCTGCGTATTGTAGCCCTGAACGAACGGGGCAAGGAACGCGAGCAGCCCTTCCGCGCGCGGCAGATTGCCCAACTCAAGATTGAATTCAACCTGGCCGAAAACAACGTAGCTCCCATCGAAGGCAAGAAGATTATGATTCGCATTGTAGATGAAAACGGCCAGGTGCTGTTCGATGTAACCCGTGGCTCCGGAACGTTTATTTACAACGGCCGGGAAGAATTTTACACCCAGGCTCAGGAAATATTGTTCGACAATACCCGGCAAAAACTTACCTACATTTACGACAAGGGTTCCGATTATGCGCCGGGCACTTATACACTGGAGATTTACTGTGATGACTACCTGATGGGCTCGGGAAAGTTTGTGGTGAAGTAGCCGGTCGGGCCCGGTTTCCCGAAATTTGGACAGAATTGTTTAAAATTTCTGTCATTTCCCTACCTTTGCAGGCTCAAAACCTTAAAAAAAGCGAAAAACGCATGAAAAACTACGAGACAGTATTCATTTTAAATCCCGTTTTGTCTGAAGATCAGATGAAGGATACTGTCGAAAAATTCGTGAAGGTGCTGAAAAACGCCAAGGCCAACGTCATCAACGTTGAGCACTGGGGGCTGCGCAAGCTCGCCTATCCCATCCAGCGCAAATCCACCGGCTTTTACAACCTCATCGAGTTTTCGGCAGCTCCTGAAGTGGTTAACCTGCTCGAAACGGAATTCAGACGCGATGAGTCGGTAATGCGGTTTTTAACCGTTACCCTCGACAAGTACGCCCTGCAGTTCAACGAACGCAGGCGGAAAGGCGAATTCAACAAGAAAGACAAAGAATCCCGTAAACCCGCTAAGAAAACTGAGGAGGAGTTTGCCGAATGACACTGATGAATGAACCCATTAAGCGCGCAGAACCGAAACCCAAGTACTGCCGCTTTAAGAAGAACGGAATCAAGTACATTGATTACAAGGACCCCGATTTTCTGCTGAAGTTTATCAACGAGCAGGGCAAAATCCTGCCGCGCCGGCTTACCGGCACCAGCTGGAAGTACCAGAAAAAAGTAGCGCAGGCCATCAAACGCGCGCGGCATCTGGCTTTACTGCCCTACACGGGCGATCAGTTAAAATGATCGGTTAACCTAAAACGGATTTGTCATGGAAGTGATATTGAAACAGGACGTGCAAGGCCTGGGTTATAAAAACGATATCGTAAAGGTAAAACCCGGCTATGGACGCAACTATCTCATCCCGCAGGGACTTGCAGTGATTGCGAGTCCTTCAAATAAAAAGATGATTGAAGAAAACATCCGGCAGGCAGCACACAAGGCTGCGAAAATCAAGCAGGATGCTGAAAATCTGGCTGCGCGGATTGGCGACCTTACCGTTGAGATCAAAACCAAAGCGGGTGAGACAGGCAGGATTTTCGGTTCGGTAACCCCTCTTCAGGTTTCCGAAGCCTTAAAGTCACACGGTTTTGAAGTTGACCGCAGGAAAATTTCCTTCCGCGAGCAGCCCAAGCAGATAGGTTTGTATACCGCCCTGCTCGACCTGCACAAAGAAGTGAAGCACGAGATTAAGGTAAATGTAGTGGCTGAATAAGCCTTTGCACCGTTCAATTTACAAGTGAACCCCGGCCTGTGGCCGGGGTTTTATTTTTGTAGCTTTGGCACATGTTCCGCACCGAACTGACTCCAGCACCCTTGTCGGAAAAAATTAATCTGAAGCACCCCATACTTACTATTGGCTCCTGCTTTTCCGAAACAATCGGGAACCAGTTGGTCGATCATAAATTCAACACCTGCATCAATCCTTTCGGAACGATTTACAATCCGATAAGTATTCACCAGCTCATTGAGATGGCTCTTCACAACCGGCTGCCGGATGAGTCCGGCTACGCACAGCGCGAAGATGTACATGTTCATTATCAGTTTCACTCCAGGTTTGCGGCCCTTAACAGGCCTGCTCTTGAAGATTCCATTAAAAAGGCCATAAGCGAAACCCATCATTTTCTGCAATCTGCCAAATGGCTCATGATTACATACGGCACATCCTGGGTTTACAGACTGAAGTCTGGTAACACCGTTGTTGCCAACTGCCATAAAATGCCGGGTCAATTATTTGAGAAAGAGTTACTTTCACCTGATACCATCCTCGCATCATTTAATGCACTGTATTCGAAGATTAAATCCGGTAACCGTGGTTTGCAGATATTACTCACCGTGAGTCCCGTACGACATGTGCGCGACACGTTGGAGCTCAACAGTGTAAGTAAATCGATTCTCCGAATGGTTTGCCATTCCATCAGCACCGCCTATACAGACGTCTATTATTTTCCGGCGTATGAACTCCTGCTGGACGACCTCCGCGACTACCGGTTTTACGCCTCCGATTTGATTCACCCTTCCGAAGAAGCCAGCCGTTACATCTGGCAAAAATTTATTGAAGCCTGCGTGGATGAAAGTACGCGCGAGTTCATAACCGTATGGAGTGCCCTGCGGCAGGCTCTTCTTCACAAACCCTTTGTTCCGGGCAGCCGGTCGCACCGCCAATTTGTGGAGAGCACAATCAAAAAACTGGAAAAACTGAAAAATGTAGTTTCCATCGAGCATGAAGTGGAAACCTTGTTGAACCAACTGCATGAACCGAAAAGCTAACCGACTGATTCATTCCGGAAGTTTATATCTGCGGCAGCATGCCTTCAACCCGGTTGACTGGCATGAGTGGAGCGATGAGGCGTGGATAAAAGCCAAAGCTGAAGACAAACCCGTCATTGTGAGCATTGGTTATGCATCCTGCCACTGGTGCCACGTAATGGAGCGCGAGTGCTTCGAAAATGAAGAGCTTGCCGGCTTAATGAACCGGTATTTCATCTGCATTAAAGTGGACCGTGAAGAACGACCTGACATTGATCAGATTTACATGGACGCCGTGCAGGCTATGGGACTGAACGGTGGATGGCCTCTGAATGTGTTTTTAACACCCAACCAACAACCTTTTTACGGGGGCACCTATTTTCCTCCGGGAACCTGGAAGCAGGTACTCACCGGCATTGCAGATGCCTGGCAGCAGCGCAGAGAAGAAATCGTCCAGTCTGCAGTGCACCTAACCAATCATCTTAAAAGCGATATCGGTAAAAACTTACAGTCAACTTCTCTTGCGGCATATCAAGCTCCACAAGCATGGCAAAAACTAAAGACGAAAATTGACCAGCGCTTTGGCGGACTGGCTAAAGCACCTAAGTTCATTCTTCCATCGGTGTGGATGTGGCTGCTGCGCTATCACTACCTGTCCAGGGAAACCGAAGCTCTGGAGCAATTATCGTTTACCCTGCATCAAGTAGCCGCAGGTGGTATTTACGACCATATTGGCGGTGGATTTGCACGGTACTCCGTTGACGAAAAGTGGTTTGCCCCACATTTTGAAAAAATGTTATATGACAATGCCCAGCTCATTGCATTATACAGCGAAACATGGATGGTGACAGGCGATGAACGATTTCGTGAGGTAGTATATGAAACCATAGCATGGCTGAAGCGCGAAATGCAACATCCACAAGGTGGATTTTATTCGGCTATTGATGCAGACAGCGAAGGTGAAGAAGGAAAATTTTACACGTGGACCCGGACGGAATTTACTGAAGCTTTAGGTAGTGAAGCCGTTAAATGGGCCGGGTTCTTTCACGTATTACCCGAAGGCAACTGGGAAGAAGACCGCAACATTCTGTTTACTAATCCCCAACAATCCAGGCCGGATGGTTATGACGAAGTACGGAAAATACTGCATGCCAGCCGCGATAAACGTGTTCGCCCGATATGCGACAAAAAAATAATTGCCGCATGGAATGCACTGACCATTTCAGCGCTTTGCTCCGCCTATCGCGCTTTTGGTGAGCCTGATTTTTTGGAATTGGCCATTAACGGCATGAACTTTCTGAACAACAACCTGTATTCCAAAGGAAGACTACTGCGTTCATGGAACAATGAGCCATCAGCCGTTGAAGGATTTCTCGATGACTACGCCTGCACCATACGTGCCTGCCTGGATATGCATCAGGTTACCCTCAACGAAGAGTATTTAAAGCAAGCCATTCAACTTACTGATAAGGTATTAAGCGATTTCATCGACTCCGCTGAGCCTTTCTTTTTTTATACATCGGTAAATGCCGAACAACTCATCGCCCGCAAAAAGGAAATCTTCGACAACGTTATTCCTTCCTCCAACAGCATCATGGCCGAAAACCTGTTGGTTTTGGGGCGCCTGCTGGACAGAAAAGATTACGAGGAACAAGGCCGCAACATGCTGGAAGCAACCGCAGGCCTTTGTCAGGACGAACCTGTGTATTTATCAAATTGGGCAACTGCTTTACTGCGCGCTCAGGCCGTACCATGCGAAGTGGTGCTTGATGCCGAAGACCCTAAGGAACTTTTACTATCGCTTCAAAAAAACTTTCATCCTTTTGTTCTACTTGCAAAAGCAAATGAAAACAGCCTCATACCGATGGCCAAAGGAAAGCAGTCCGTTAAACCTGCTGTATTTATCTGCCCGAATAACTCCTGTCTGCAACCGGTAAACACTGGAGCGCAGGCTGCACAATTGCTGGAAATGCATGTCCGGTCGTTCAGCAGAAATTTCATTTAGATTTGCCGGCAACGCATGTCTGACAGCACACCACAATTTGCCGAAATTTTATTACCTGTTCCGGTTAAACGCCTGTTTACGTATGCTGTACCCCAGCAACTTAGCCATGGCATTCAGCTTCTGCAGCGGGTGATTGTTCCGTTTGGCGAACGGAAAATCCTCACGGGCATTATCATTCGACTGCACAATGAATCGCCCGAATTTGAAACCAAGGACATACTTGAAGTACTGGATGAGGAACCTTGCTTTACTGCCGCACAATACCGGCTGATGGAATGGATGGCTGCTTACTACCTATGTACACCCGGTGAAGTGCTTCACGCTGCCTTACCCGCTGCACTGAAATTGACCAGCGAATCGAAAGTGCAACTGCATCCGTCATTCGACTGGAACCAAACATTATTCGAGTTCACTGCCCGCGAAGAAGCATTACTGCGGGCATTGCAGGACAAACCCATGACCTATGCCGAAGCAGCGAAACTTACCGGGTCAAAGAATGTGTACACCTTGCTTAAAGCCCTGGTTCGGAAACAAGCTGTAGTATTGCTTGAGGAGGTAACTGACAAATTCAGGCCGCGTACAGAACGAAAAGTACGGCTGACAGAAAACTGGTTACAGCCCGGCAAACTGGAAGACCTTTTTGCCCGGCTCGGCAAAAAACCCAAACAGGAAGAAATACTCTTGAAATTTTTGCAGGAACTTCCAGTCATGCACGATGCAACGATAAACAAAAAAGGATTGTCACGTAAAAAATTACTGGAAGGCGACCTTTCCGAGTCATCGCTCAATACCTTGATTAAAAACGGCATATTCGAAGAGTTTACCGTAGTTATTCCCCGTTTTGACTTTTCCGAACATAAAACGGAAAATCTTCCCATACTCAGCGAAGACCAGCAGCGGTGCAAACAGGAAATTCTACACACCTTTGAACAGCATCCGGCTGTGCTACTGCATGGCATAACCGGAAGCGGAAAAACAGAAATTTACATCCACCTGATACAGCACGCCCTTCAGAGCGGCTCACAGGTATTATACCTGTTACCTGAAATCGCGCTTACTACACAAATGGTAAACCGGCTGCGCAAGGTATTCGGTGCAGCCATGGGTGTATATCATTCACGATTCACCGACAACGAGCGGGCTGAAGTATGGAATGATGTGCTGCGTGGAAAAATTTCATTTGTACTGGGTGTGCGTTCGGCTGTTTTTCTTCCCTTCAGTCATCTGGGTTTGATTATCGTTGACGAAGAACACGATGCATCCTACAAACAACAGGAGCCCGCACCGCGCTACCATGCACGCGATACTGCGCTGATGCTCGGACGCATCCACCAGGCTCATGTATTGCTGGGTTCGGCTACGCCTTCAGCCGAAACGTATCACCTGGCAAAAAACAATACCTACGGGTATGTGGAGTTAACCAGTCGTTACGGTGAGGCACAGTTGCCCGAAGTGGTATTGGTTGACCTGAAGCTGGAGCGCAAATTGAAACGCCTGAAAGGCATGTTCTCAGCGACACTCATTAACGCGATTTCCGAGGCCTTAGGCCGCAAGGAACAGGTTATCGTTTTCCAAAACAGAAGGGGCTACTCGCCCATGCTCTCCTGTGAGGACTGCGGATATATTCCGAAATGCAACAACTGTGCGGTAAGCCTTACCTATCATCAAAAGTTGAACAGTCTGATTTGTCATTACTGCGGTTACCGCACCCAAACACCTGTTGTCTGCCCCGATTGCTCATCGGGCCGGTTGCGGGCTTTGGGTTACGGCACGGAAAAGCTGGAGGAGGAACTGAAGATACATTTTCCGGATGCAGAGATTGACCGCATGGACCTGGACACAACGCGCAGCAAACATGCCTATGAGCAAATCCTCGGCCGGTTTGAGTCGGGTGTTACGGATATTCTGGTAGGCACACAGATGGTTACCAAGGGGCTGGATTTTGAAAGGGTGAGTGTAGTGGGTGTGTTTTACGCAGACCGGTTGCTTTACTTCCCTGATTTCAGGGCGGAGGAGCGGGCATTTCAGTTGCTGATGCAAGTAAGCGGCCGGGCCGGCCGCAAGGGCCGGCCCGGCCGCGTCATCATCCAAACCAACCGGCCCGGCGAGCAACTCTTCCGGTTCATCCTCAACCACAACATCCACGCCTTCTATGAAAAAGAACTGAACGAACGAGAATCCTATGCCTATCCACCTTTCACACGACTTATTGAAATCACGTTGAAACACCCTGACAAGGTTAAGGTGAACCAGGCCGCCCATCATCTCAACCAGGTCATCCGGCAGGAGTTACCCGACCTTCGCATATTAGGGCCGGGCGAACCCCTCATTCCATTTGTCAGAAACCAACACCTGATGAACCTGCTGATAAAAATTCCGCGTAACTCCGGCAACCTGGCATCTGTCAAGTCGGTGCTCGAACGACTGGCGCAAGGCCTTACGCAGGAAAAAAACTTCCGAAACGTTAAAGTAATATTAAACGTTGACCCGTTGTAATCAACAAGTGCATCCAAAAAGTTTTTTGATTGAAAGCTTCGCGGGTACAGGCCAGTCGCGGCCATCGCCTCTCGCCTACCTTAAAATATCCCAGTCCTCGTTGAGGATGGGAATTGCGGAATGCGCCGTTAAATCAAACTGACAGGGCACGACCGACACGTAATTGTTGGCAATAGCCCACTCATCGTTGTCTTCACCCTTATCAAAGTTCACAAAGTTTCCGGCCATCCAAAAATACCGGCGTCCGTTCGGGTCGTATCGCTCATCAAATTCTTCAACCCATTTTGCATTGGCCTGCCGGCAAATACGAATGCCTTTAAGCGGTTCATTCCGTTTGGGCGGAAAGTTGACGTTCAACGCCACACCTTTGGGCAATCCCTTTTCCAACACCTGTTTTGTAATGGCTATCACCGGCTCAATGGTATGCGAGAAGTCGGCATCGTGGGCATAATCGCACAGTGAGAATCCGATGGCAGGCGTACCTTCGATGGCGCCTTCAATGGCAGCCGACATGGTTCCTGAGTACAACACACTGATAGAGGTGTTGCTGCCATGGTTGATGCCGCTCACCACAATATCGGGCTGGCGCTTGTCCTTTAATACAAAGTGCCGGGCAATCTTTACGCAATCAGCAGGTGTTCCCGAACACTGATAGGCCTTCACACCATCGAAAATATGGTTTTCCTCCAGTCTAAGGGTTTCGCCAACTGTTATGGCGTGTCCCATTCCCGATTGCGGACTGTCGGGAGCAACCACGAGCACTTCGCCCAGTGTTTTCATGGCTTCTACCAGTGTAAAAATTCCTTTCGAGGTAATACCATCATCATTGGAAACCAGAATCAGCGGGCGCTTATCTTTCATGATTTAAAAAAAGAATTATAGTATTCAATTACCCGGATAAAATCGTTGCGTTCATCCAACCGAAGCCGGTTTTGCCGGATGTAGCGTTCCACATCAGGAGCGTACCGTCCAAAGCGGCTCATCAGGTCGGCTCGTTTTCCGGAATACTCAACAATATTTCCCTTATCATCCATAAAGAAATATTTGTACACCAGCACAAGCCGGCTGAACGAACCGTACAGATAAGGCGAACTGTATGTTCGGTATTCCAGCGCTTCGCGACACAGCAGCGTTAGTTTTCCTTCGGTAAGCAACTCGAAAAAAGCCAGTGCACCGTATGTGCCCGAAGGAGAATAAGGCAACGAGAAGAACATCCGGTACTGGCGGATGGTTGCATCGAATATCTCAAAGAACATAACCTTGCGGGGTGCAAAGGCTTCTACCTTTTTGGTGTTCGGATAATTAAACTGGATAATGTCGGTCTGGATGTCGTATTTAATCAAACCTTTCAGTGTATCGCCATCCGTAGTAACCACACGCCCTTCGTGCCACAACTCAAAGGCCCATTGCTGGGCATAAAGGTGCCCGCCGAAAAGCAGAACTAACAGGGATAAAATAAACCGGCTCATGAATCTTTCAGAATGGTATGACCCAGCCGGTCGCGTTTGGTTTTCAGGTATTTTTCGTTGTGTGGATTAGGTGATATTTCGATGGGAACATTTTCAACGATTTCCAACCCGTATCCCATTAATCCAACACGTTTCTTCGGGTTGTTGGTCATTAACCTGATTTTGGTGATGCCCAGGTCGCGGAGAATCTGTGCCCCTACTCCGTAGTCTCGCTCATCCATATCAAATCCTAACTGGAGGTTTGCATCAACCGTATCAAGACCGCTTTCCTGAAGTTTATAGGCGCGCAGCTTGTTTAACAAACCGATGCCGCGTCCTTCCTGCTTCATGTACAACACCACACCCTTTCCTTCGCGCTCAACCATTTGCATGGCCGTATGAAGCTGCTGCCCGCAGTCGCATCGGCATGAACCGAAGATATCGCCTGTAACACACGATGAATGAACACGCACCAGCACGGGCTCATCTTTCGACCAGGTGCCTTTTACCAATGCCAGGTGGGTTTCCTGCGTGCTGGTTTGCCGGTAGGCCACCAGGCGAAAATGCCCGTACTGGGTTGGCATATCCACATCCACATCGCGTTCAATGAGCGACTCGGTACGGATGCGGTATTCAATCAAATCTTTAATGGAAACCAGTTTCAGTCCGAAGCGGTCGGCCACTTTACGGAGGTCGGGCAGGCGTGCCATGGTTCCGTCTTCCTTCAGAATTTCTACCAGTACACCAGCTGGCTTAAAGCCGGCAAGGCGGGCAAAATCGATGGCGGCTTCGGTGTGCCCGGCCCGGCGTAGTACGCCACCGCGTTTGGCACGCAAGGGGAAAATATGTCCCGGGCGACCTAAATCCTCGGGTTTGGTTTCGGGGTCAACCAAAGCCCGTATGGTTTTAAAACGGTCGTGGGCCGAAATACCTGTTGTACAGCCATGCCCGATTAAGTCAACCGATACGGTAAAAGGCGTTTCGAAGGCTGCCGTGTTTTGACCCACCATCAGGTCGAGTTTCAGTTCATCGCAGCGGTCTTCAATAAGGGATGCGCAAATCAGCCCCCGGCCATGCGTGGCCATGAAGTTCACAATCTCCGGTGTTACACATTCGGCCGCACAGATAAAGTCGCCTTCATTTTCGCGATCTTCATCATCCACCACAATAATCACCTTGCCGTTTTTTATTTCCTCGATGGCCTCTTCAATGGTGTCGAGTTTGATGTTTTCCTGAGCGCTCATTTTTCTTTTAAAACTTTGCAAGCTACAACAAATTTACCAGCCGGCCTGTTCCTACCGTTGCACAACTATACCCAGTGCATCGGCAATTTCGCGCTGGGCCAATTTAAGCTGATCATGTACTGTCATGTAGGTATCAATGGCTACTAAATCATGTGGCTTTTCGGTTTCGGTTTTTTTCCATGCAGTTATGTTGGATTCGATCATCTCCTGAAGCAACCAGAATTTCAGGCTAAGTATATTTTTTAAGGTAACGCCACTAAGCTCCTCGCTTTCGTGCGGGATGTAGATATGATATTTATCGCGCCAATGCGTGCTGATGGAATAACGCACGGTGAGAAGTTCGGCTACCAGTTTTTTCACTTCCTCCGAACCGTTATTCAGCAAGTAATAACTGTCAATCGCTTCATCGGTTTCGGCCGCTTTTCTGTACAATTCGATTATTTCGCGATAAAGCGGATTAGAAAAGGTAACGCCTTCTATTTCCTGAAGGATATTTTCCTTAACCTGGTGCTTTCCATACTCATCTTCGTACTGTGCTTCCGCATAGTTAACCAGCAGGCGGATGGTTTCGCGCTCCTGAAGCTGCTGTATAGCCAGGGCCTGCGTGCGTTCGATGAACGTATCCGAAACTGCAACGGAAGGAACCGGTTCAACTTCCGGCTCGGCCAAACGCTCCTGTTTTTTTCTCCGCTCCTGAATTAAGATTTTATTCAGTTCGGTAAGCAAAACATTTTCCGAAACATCGAGATGACGGCAGGTTTCTTTGATATAGACCGAGCGCTTTACCGGATCGGGCATAACGGCAATACTCGTTACAATTTCCCGTATGGCCTGTGCTTTTTTTATCGGGTCGCGCTGTGCCTCTTCGCGATAAAGGTTGACTTTGAACGTGATGAAGTCTTGCGAATTTTCGGAGAGAAACTGCCGCAAAACAGTAGTTGAGTTTTTCCGTGCAAAGCTGTCGGGGTCTTCACCATCGGGCAGTAAAACCACGCGCACATTCAGGTCACCCCGCAATATCATGTCGATGCCGCGAAGGGCTGCCCTTACACCGGCCTCATCGCCATCAAACAGTACTGTTATATTATTCGTAAATCTGCGAATAAGGCGTATCTGTTCCTCGGTTAAAGCGGTGCCCGAAGAAGCCACCACGTTTTCTATACCCGCCTGATGCAAGGACAACACATCGGTGTAACCTTCTACCAGGTAGCAAAAATCCTGTTTTCGAATTTCATTGCGCGCCTGAAAAAGACCATAGAGCACCTGACTCTTCTTATAAATTTCCGTTTCAGGCGAATTGATGTATTTCGGTTGTTGTTTATCTGCATCCTGTTTAAGGATGCGGGCCCCAAACGCGATAACTTTTCCCGAAAGGTTGTGCACCGGAAAAATCACCCTTCCGCGGAATCGGTCGTAACCGGACTTGCCTTCGCGCGGAACAATGAGGCCGGCTTTCTCCAGAATCTCCCGGCTGAATCCGTTCTTCAACGCATGTTCCTCAAAATGATTCCAGGCATCCAGACTATAGCCTAATTCAAACTTCTCGATTGTGGTGTCGGTAAATCCGCGTTCACGGAAATAGCTCAAGCCAACAGCTATACCTTCTTCGTGCCTGAACAGCAAATCATGGAAATAATTCTTCGCAAAATTCATCACGATGAACAGGCTTTCACGCTCCTGTGTTGTTTCATCAGTTAGCGTGCCCGCCTCTTCTTTAATTTCAATGCCGTATTTTTTTGCCAGGTAGCGGATGGCCTCCGGGTAACTCATGCCTTCGTGTTCCATCACAAAGGTGATGGCATCGCCACCCTTGCCGCTGCTGAAATCTTTAAATATCCCTTTCGAAGGTACTACATAAAAGGACGGTGTTTTTTCGTTGGTAAACGGACTTAAGGCTTTATACTGATTGCCGGCGCGCTTAAGCGAAACAAAATCGCTTACCACATCCAGAATATCCATGCGACTGCGCACTTCTTCAATGGTTTGACGGGATATGGCCGGCATAAATTGAAATCGGGCTTTAAAGATACGGCGCGAAAACCATGATTGTAAAACTTTGTTTTACCCGTAAAGCAGGGCTAAATTCGCCCCTGAATTCAAATGCGACTTACCGAAACCGACATTCTACAGGCTTTGCGACAGGTACAGGATCCGGACTTACACCGCGACCTGGTTAGCCTTGGCATGATAAAAGACATCCGCATTTCCAACACCGATCTGGACTTTACTGTGGTGCTGACCACACCGGCCTGTCCGCTGAAAGAAAAAATCCGGCAGGATTGTGAAGAAGCTGTGACTCCGCTGGCCGGAAACCGAAACATCAACATTCGTATTGATGCCTCGGTAACAACCACGCGTCACCAGACTGCTTTGTTGCCTGATGTAAAAAATATTGTGGCCGTTGCCTCAGGCAAAGGTGGCGTTGGTAAATCAACCGTAACCACCAACCTTGCCGTTGCGCTTGCACAAACCGGAGCCAAAGTTGGCCTTATCGATGCCGATATCTTCGGCCCTTCCATCCCGGTAATGTTTAACTGCGAAGCCGAGCAACCCGGTGTGGAAGTTGTGAACGGGCGCAACATGATTGTCCCACTGGAACACTACGGGGTAAAACTCATGTCAATCGGATTTCTCGCCCCTCCCGACAGCGCTGTGGTTTGGCGTGGTCCGATGGCCAGCTCGGCGTTGCGTCAGTTCTTCACCGAAACACGCTGGAGTGAACTGGACTACCTGTTAATTGATTTGCCTCCCGGAACAAGTGACATCCATCTTACCCTGGTACAAACGGTTCCGGTTACCGGCGCTGTGATTGTAACTACGCCGCAAAAGGTAGCCCTGGCCGATGCGCGCAAAGCCATAGCCATGTTCCGACAACCGCAAATCAACGTACCGGTACTGGGCATCGTTGAAAATATGGCCTGGTTTACGCCGGAAGAATTGCCCGGAAACAAATACTTCATTTTCGGAAAAGATGGTGGTAAGAACTTATCAGAAAAGTATAACGTTCCGCTACTGGGTCAGATACCGCTGGTACAGGGCATCCGCGAAAGCGGTGATACAGGTTTACCCATTGTGCTGAAAGGCGGACCAGCCGCGGAAGCGTTCATGCAACTTGCCGAACACACAGCCAGGCAAATCGCTATACGAAACGCTGCAGTTGAACCCACCCGTCCCGTTGAACTGAAAACGGTATGAAGCATAAAAAACTTTTACAACGCGTAGAAGATTCGCTCGACAGCATTCGTCCTTACCTGGAAGCCGATGGTGGCAATGTTCGTGTTTTGCAAATTACCGATGATCATATTCTCCAACTGGAATTTCTGGGCGCGTGCAGCTCATGCCCCATGAGCAGTATGACCTTCAGGGCGGGCGTAGAAGAAGCCATCAAAAAGGCCGTTCCCGAAATAAAAGCCATCGAAGTGGTTAACCTTTCGTGAATTTTATACCCCTCGGTTTCCGCCTCACGGTTACCCTGATTATCTTTGATTAATTCAGTCAAGTGTGTGGCATGTTGCGTCTGCTACTTTTTATTCCATTGATTATTGTGTGCCTGCCGGGTAAAACCCAGCAACGTTGCGGAACAGTGGAATATATGCATATGCAGCGCAAGCTGGGTAAAATCAGGCAAACAGACGAACAGTTTGAGCAATGGCTTGCCCGCCAGGGCAGGAATATGCTTCGTCAGCAACAGGCCCGCCGGGAATCCGGACCATACCGCATACCGGTTGTTATTCACGTTATTCACAACGGTGAACCCCTCGGTACGGGTACCAACATATCCGATGCGCAAATTCTTTCGCAACTGGAGGTAATTAATAAAGATTTTAAGCGGCTGAATGCCGATGCTGTAAACACCCCGCCTGAATTTGCAGCCGTGGCCGGAAGTATGGATATTGAGTTTGTGCTGGCTTTACGCGATCCGTACGGTTTGCCAACCTCCGGAATTGTCCGCGTGAACGGCGGAAGAACATCGTGGGCCGTTTCGCAGGAAACCCAGTTTAAAGCACTGAGTTACTGGCCATCGGAAGATTACCTCAACATCTGGGTGTTAAACTTATCTGGAGGATTCATCGGATACGCACAGTTTCCCGTTTCCAATTTGCCCGGCCTGGAGGAGTATCAGGACGGAATTGCCGCAACCGATGGGGTGGTTATCGATTACAAAGCTTTTGGCTCAATTGATTACGGGAGTTTCGACCTTGATCCGGATTACAATAAGGGACGCACATTAACTCACGAGCTGGGCCACTTCTTCGGGCTACGACACATCTGGGGTGATCAGCTATGCGGAACAGATTATGTTGACGACACGCCGCGACAAAGAAATGAAACCATCGGATGTCCGACACACCCGGCAACCACCACCTGCACCACCACTGTTAACAAAATGTTTCAAAATTACCTGGATTATACCGATGATGCCTGCATGAACCTGTTTACGCAGGGTCAGGTTGCGCGCATGCAACTGATTTTGGATAATCCTGCAGTACCCAGGCGAAACAGCCTGCTCACTTCTCCGGGCCTTCTTCCTGCAAACTGCAGTCAGCCCGATGTAGCCCTTCTTGAAAAAACAATGCCCGGCCCCGTGACCTGCAATAACCGGCCCACACTCATTATGAAAGTGCGCAGCCTGAGCTGTGATCCGATATCCACCCTCAAAGTACAATACCGGGTAAACAGCGGCAGTTTGCTCACCACCATTTTTACCGGACTGAATCTTCTGCCCGGCTCGGTTACCGAACTTTCGTTCGGGACACTTACGCTCCAGCCTGGAGTTAATACCCTGTTTGCAAAAGTACTGGAGGTAAACGGACTTAGCGATGGCAACCCTAATAACAGTGAATTTTCACAGCGCATTCTATTGGATACTTCAACCGACCGGATACCGCTGCGAGAACGTTTTAATGAACTGAATTGGCCGGTAATCAATCCGACAAACGGCAGTGAATGGCAACTCCACACCACCAACTTCAACCTGTCGGCATCGTTCAGGGCCTTCCAGGCACCTGATGGTCCAAACGAATCATGGCTGGTTACACCCACACTGGATTTTTCAGGTGTAACCAAAGCCAGCATGTTTTTCGACCTTTCGTACGCCTGGAACGGCAGCGACAACGACCGGTTGCGTATCCTGGTATCAACCGATTGTGGCGACACCTTTCAGCAAGTTCTGCCTCCCTTCGATCGCACCGGACTGGCACTTGCGAACGCCATATCTCCGCTGTCGTGGCAACCCGAAAACGAATCACAATGGCAATTGAAACGATATGTTAACCTTAGCGATTACGCCGGTTATGAACATGTGCGCATTGCTTTTGTGTTTACCAATAATCAGGGCAATAACATTTACATTGACAACGTTGAGTTTTTCCTTTCCGATGACCCCGATCCGCTTTTCTTACAAGATGGTCCTTTCGCGGTTTATTGGGAAACCCTGAGCGAAGCAAAAGTTACCTTTAACCTGGAAGAACGAAGCGATGTGTTTGTTGAAATTCTGGATGCAGCTGGTCGAAGAATTTCGGGTACCACATTGCCTGATGTATTGAATCAAACGTATTCAATAACCACAGGCTTAGCAAATGAAGGGCTATATATATTCCGCGCGCACATCGGCGGCAGGCGCTATGCCTTAAAATTCTTTCTCACGCGCCCGTAAAACAGCCGTGTATCGGAAATCATTATCTTTGAAACCGGTAAATCAGTGTGAATGTCGGTTAAAAAGAAAGTTGCCATATTGTATGGCGGTAAATCGGTCGAACATGCCGTTTCGGTTAACTCAGCAAAAAACATATTTGAAAACCTGGACACAAGCCAGTTCGAAGCCCTTCCAATCGGAATCAGTTCTTCGGGTCAATGGTTTTTAACCCAAACCGTTAGTAAAGATATTGAACAGGGTAAGGCGTTAGGGTTAATACTGGACCCCAAAAATCCGGGCTTTATGTTGCTGGCCAGCGGAGACCGTTTTAAAGTAGATGTCATATTTCCGGTATTGCACGGTACAGATGGCGAGGACGGTAACATTCAGGGCATGCTCACCGCTATGGATATACCTTTTGTGGGAACAGGTGTACTGGGGTCGGCAGTGGCTATGAATAAAATTGTTGCGAAGCGCCTGCTCCAGCAGGCCGGGCTTCCGGTTGGTAAATTTCTCTATGCAAACTACCGGCAGAAGAAAAACCTGAAATTCGAAACCATCGAAAGTAAACTCGGGCTTCCCTTCATGGTTAAGCCGGCCAGCCTGGGTTCATCGGTGGGCATCACCAAAGTAAATGGCAAAAAACAGTTCAGGACAGCCGTTGAGGAAGCTTTCCGGTACGATACGGAGGTTATCTTCGAAAAATACATTGCGGGCCGGGAAATAGAATGTGCCATACTTGGCAATTATCCGCCTGAAGCATCCTGGCCGGGCGAAATCCTTATTCGCGGGGACTATGAGTTTTACACTTTCGATGCCAAATACGTTGATCCGGATGCGGTAACCATTGCCGTTCCTGCTGAACTGGATAAATCCACCCGCGAAATGATCCGGAAGCTTTCCATTAAAGCATTCGAAGCGCTGCACTGTCGCGATTATGCGCGGGTGGATTTATTTCTTACCAAAACAGGAAAGGTTTTCATCAACGAAATCAACACCATTCCCGGCTTTACCAACGCCAGCATGTTTCCGATGATGTGGAAAGAACGCGGTGTTAGCTTTACGCAACTCATTACCCGCCTGATAGCTCTGGCCCTGGAACGACACACAGAACAAAACAAACTGGAGCGAAACTTCAAGTCGGCTATTACATATTAAATGAAGATTTCATGAAGGTGTTGAAAAATATTTCTCAAACGTACCGTAAATATGCTTCTACACCGGCGGGCCTGTTGCTGAGCATTTTACTCACCACCGGCACTGTGTTGCTGATCATGGTCATTTACTTTTACATCTATCTTCCGGCTGCCACCAATCATGGCGAAACCATTACGGTGCCTGATATTACCGGCATGCCGGTGAATGAGTTGGAAACATTCCTGGTTCAGCGCAACCTGCGATATGAAGTAAACGACAGCGCTTACTCTCAGGACTACCCGCCTCTTACCGTTTTGCGCCAGTTTCCTCCGGCTGGTTCCATCGTTAAAGAAAACCGGGTCATCTATATCTCACTCAATCGTGTAACTCCGCCATCAGTCCCCGTTCCTGATCTAATAGACGGCTCGCTCATCAACGCCGAAGCCGTGTTGCGGGGTAACGAACTTCAACGCGGCAAAGTGGTGTTGGTTCGGGGCCCTTTTCTGAACGTAGTCCGGGAAATGCGTTTTCAGGGAAAAAAAATTGAACCGGGTACCCGCATACCCAAAGGTTCGGCTATCGACCTGGTGGTTGAAGACGGTGGCAGCGATACCGTGCCCATGCCCGATGTTGTTGGCCTTTCACTGGAAGATGCGAAAGTACCCATCTTCGGTTCGCACCTCAACCTGGGCAGAATTTACATTGTTGGCGACACCCTGCGCGGTAACCCGGTGGTGTTAAAGCAAAAGCCCGCAGCTTATGAAAATATAAAGGTGGGCGATGTCGTTGAACTATGGGTAGGCAAAAAAGGAACAAGCGTGCCCGATGATCCGGATAAGGATGACAACTGATCAGCTGCTGTGAAAATTTTCTGGCCGGTTTTACTTATTCCTGTATTTGCCTTCGGGCAATTAGAGGTAGTTCCTGTTCAGCGTAACCTGCAACAACGACCATTATCTGCGCGTACGGCCAGCCTCCCGCCCATGCAGCTGCCATTTTGGGATGATTTTTCGAAAAGCAACGTCACCGATACGCTCTGGGACAGTTACAACACCGTGCTTGTGAATTCAGGCATGGCTCTTAACCCGCCAACCATCAACGTAGCCTCGTTCGATGGACTTGACGCCACCGGAACACCGTACACCATTGCGCCACTCGAGACCGGCTTCACCGACAGTCTGGTATCCCGGAAAATCAACCTGGCTGCTGTGCCACCCGCACAGCGCAATAAAGTCTTTCTTTCTTTTTTTTATCAGTGGGGCGGTTTTGCCGATACACCGGACCCGAGTGATTATCTGATGCTGGAGTTTAAAAATAATACCGGACTTTGGGAGCCCATCCTGACTTTATATTCTGATAATACTAATCAATTACCAAATGTATTCTACGATACGGCTATCCGCATCAACCAAAGCAGGTTTTATCACCCGGGTTTTCAGTTCAGATTCCGGGCATTTGGAAGAAGATCGGGTCGTTACGATGTGTGGCACATCGACTATGTTTACCTCAACTATCGCTCGCCCCAGGAGGAAGGAAATACCTCCATTTCGGATCGGGCGATGACGCGACCGTTCTCCTCTTTACTTGGAAAATATTACGCTGTTCCTTACGCACATTTCCGGACTAACCCCGGCTCCAACTTAACTTTACCCTCCTTTGAAGTATTCAACCTGAAAGACACCACGTTTAATCAGGTGCTGAACTATACCACACATTTCCGGATTTCGAATTTCAGTTCCGGTACCGAAACCATTACCTACGACAACTTTACGGAATACGAAACGGGCATTCCCTCCATTCCCAGCCGCGGACGCAGAACATACTCGGTTGCTTTACTTCCGCCTGTATCATCTTTCAATCCAACAGCCGATTCCGTCTTCATACGGGCAACAATAGGCATCAACAGCGGTGATAACGACCAGGATTATTTTTCACGATATGAACCCATTGATTTTCTGGTAAACGACACGTTGTCTTTTTCTTATCGATTAACGGATTATTATGCTTACGATGATGGAGCGGCCGAATATGCAGCCGGCCTGACACAAGCGGGAAATATGGCCGCCTATCGCTTTGAAACCATCAACGCACAGCCCGATACACTTTCCGGAGTATTTATTTATTATCCGTTTACGGCAGCATCCAGCCCCAACATTGCCACCTTCATGGTTTGGTCGGCTGAAAACGGTAAACCATCCTCCCTGCTGGCTGAACAAACCGTTCCGGTAAGACGTAACGGACAGAATGTATTTACCTATTTTAAACTCAATCCGGCTGTTGTGGTACAGGACACTTTTTTTATCGGATGGAAACAAATGCCGGGCGGATTAATTCGCATTGGTTTAGACAGCAGCAACGATACCGGAAACCGCATGTTTGTCAACACCACAGGATCATGGGTCATGAACGATCTGGTTACCGGCAGTCTGATGATGCGACCGCAGTTTGGCAAAGGTGATGTTATTACCCATACCGAAAAGCCACAAAACAGCACGGTTGAATTATTCCCCAATCCTTCTAACGGAACGTTCTATCTCCGCGGTCCGGTTAAAGAGATTGAAATTTTAACGCTTAGCGGACAGGTTGTCCCATTTACTTACCATACCGAAAATGATTTGACCCAGGTAAACGCGCAGATTACCGTGCCCGGTATTTACCTGGTTCGCTGCAAAGCACCGGATAAGCTGCACATTTTAAAATTGCTGGCGCGACCCTGAGTTTTTCGTTGCGGTTTCCGCCCGATATGGTTAACATTGCACCCGCAACAACGCAGCCGGGCCCATAGCTCAGCCGGTCAGAGCACCTGACTCATAATCAGGGGGTCGCTGGTTCGATCCCAGCTGGGCCCACTTAGGTGCAGGACCTCACGGTCCTGTTTTTATTTTTACCACATGCGTGAGCAAGTAAGAATCTTTATTCATCTGCTGCTGATGGTGATTACTTTTTTCACCACCACGTGGGCCGGCTCCGAATGGATTACCGGTAAAAATGTGTGGATGGAAGACTACTCCATGGATGATTTCTATGAGGGATTGAACTTTTCCGTACCCTTCCTGCTCTTTCTCACCTTTCATGAATTCGGACATTACATCACCGCACGTGTTAACGGGGTCAGTTCTTCCCTTCCCTACTATATACCACTGCCGCCCTTTCCGCTTTCTATCGGTACCCTGGGTGCCATCATCCGACTACGTACACGATATATATCTGTTCGCGAGCATTTTGATATTGGAATTGCCGGCCCGTTAGCCGGTTTCATTATTGCCCTGCTCGTGCTGATATACGGATTCCTCACCCTTCCGCCTGCTGATTACATCTTTCAGCTTCATCCGGAATACGAAGCATATGGACCGGATTACGCAGATTATGTTTACGGTCAGGAAGGAATCATCGACATTACCATAGGTAAAAACCTGTTGTTCCTTATTCTGGAAAATGCGTTGGCCGACCCGGAAAGAATGCCGAACCCGCATGAGATTATGCACTACCCTTACCTGTTTGCCGGCTTTCTTGCTATGGTATTCACCAGCCTGAATCTGCTACCCGTAGGCCAGCTCGATGGCGGACATGTGCTGTACGGATTATTTGGTTATCGCATCCACCGCGTAGTGGCCTCGGCAGTTTTTATGGGCTTTATGTTTTATGCAGGCCTGGGCCTGGTTAATCCCGGCCTTCCTCATGACGAATTGTGGTGGTATGTAGCCGGCTACGGATTCTTTCTGTATCTCAGCTTTACTGGTCTGGGTATGCCCGCCCAAACAACACTGATGTACACATTGTTAGTATTCGCTGCCCAGGTTGGAATGGCCTGGTTGGTTCCGGGAATAAAAGGCTATCACGGGTGGCTTCTCTTCGGATTCGTCCTCGGGCGGCTAATTGGTGTCACCCATCCCAAAACGGATTTCGCAGAACCTATAAGTCAGGGAAGAAAGATACTGGGTTGGATTGCATTGCTTATTTTTATTCTCACCTTTACGCCTAATCCGATAGAAGTAATAACTCCCTGATTACTTGATAACATGAACCCAACCTTTACAGGTATTGTAAAGTCCTAATCGGATTTCATAGAAATAGATACCGCCATCAAGTCCCTGTGCCGACCAGTCGTTACGATAGTCGTTCGATTCATATACTTTGCCTCCCCATCGGTTCAGGATTTTAATAGCTACCGGAATACCTAATTGATAAGGTGAGAAACCATCCTGCCCGAATTCGATACTAAACGTGTCATTGAAACCGGGCGAACCTTCCGGTGTAAAGGCATTAGGTACCTTAATGGTGAAAATGGGTAAAATGACTCCCTTTTCATAGGCACATCCTTCTTTTACACCCACCAGGCGAATTGAATAGTAATTATCGTCATTATACTGATGAACCACCTCCTGTAAACCGGAAGTAAATCCGTCACCAAAATCAAAATAAAAACTTTCGTCCGGTTTGGCCACGGTCTCATTGCGCAGCAGCAAGGACGGCCGCGAAAAACAATCGGCAATCAATTCAAATCGGAACTGTAAATCAATATCCGGTATCACATTGATGGTTACGGTGTCGCGAAGCACACACCCATCAAAATCAATAATGGTTACATAATACGTCGTGGTGTCTTCGGGTGTAACAACGGGTTGCGGCAGAGTGGATTGAAATGTATTGTCAGCACTTACCCACTGATAAACAGCTCCGCCATCGGCCTGAAGCTGATAGGAACTGCCTGTACACATGTTATCATCATCCTGAACAGAGGCATTGTTTTTATAAATACGCACAACGGTTTGCGTAGAATCGACTGCCAGGCAGGTATTGAGGTCTATGGCCTTTAGCCGAATGGTATAAACACCTTCTTCCTGATACTGATGCAAAACCGATTGTTTATCATACCGGGTAAGCCGGGTACCGTCACCCATATCCCATTGAAAAAGCACACCGCCGGTGCTTAGGTTTTCCACCCGCAGCGTGTCGGGGTAGCATAGCTGGGTAATGCCGGGCATGGAAAAATCAACTGTGTTGGTGCGCAGGCGCGCGCGAAGGGTGGACAAATCGAGTTTAAACGCGGCATTGTTACAGTTCAGGCTGTTGTTGGTATTTGACCATGCTCCGGGCGTGGTAGGAAAATCATCGTAACCGCCAAAGCAGCCGGCACATACGGCATGGTAAACAATGCCGGATTTATCAAAGCGGCTGGTTCCTCCATCAACATGCACGGAAGTTAATGGTCCGCCAAGAAACGTTGCATACAACAACTCAGAAGCATCCTCTGTAAGTACAATAAAATAAAAATCGGAACCATGGGTAACCGGTTGGTACGCATCGGGTGTTACCGGCATACCGGTTGTCCGGCTGGAAGATGGCCAATAACCCAGTAATGAATTAATTAAACCTCCCCAACCTGCTGCATATAAGTTGTTACACTCACTGACCATGAAGGCCGTTGGCGAAATATTCGGTATGCCAATACCCGACCCAAACCGCGTGGAAAAAATGAGAGCCGAAAGATCAGGGGTGAATCGTTGAATAAACTGCCCGCTGTTGGGATTGTGATAAACACCGGGTGTGATGGGAATGTTACCAGTGGTCTGGCCAAACACAAATACATCATCACGATTATTCAGGTCAATAAAATAAATCTGGTCGTACGCATTGGTGCCGGAATAAGTGGCATGGATGAGCGACTCACCTCCGGCCGAAATCTTGGCCACCCACCCATCGGTATTTCCGGCATAGATTCGCTGATAGGCATTATCTGTTACAGGAAAATTTACACTGTTCGTTCCCCCTCCTGTAACAACATTCATCAGTGAATCAAATTTTATGGAATAAGCGGCATCATAATCCGAGCCTCCCAGGAAAGATGACCACATGATATCATTCAAATTGGCTGTCATTTTCACAATTACTGCATCAGTGAGCCCGCCAAAGGAGCGGTTTAATCCGGCTACCACCGGAAAATCAGGTGAGGCCGTTACTGAACTGATGTACACGTTACCCAGCGAATCAGTAATGATGTCGCCCCGCATCTGATCGCCATCATTGCGGGTGAGCGGGCCGGGCCATGCATTGAGCCCGTCATTGGAAGTTCCACCCAAAAAAGTGCAAGCCTTGAGTTGTGTACCATCGGCGCTGATGCGTGCAATGAACAGATCGGAACCAAACGGATACCTCTCAATTACATCCGAAAAAGTAAATGGCCCCCCATTAAAAGTTGTCTGATATGCACCGGATGTTACCGGAAAGTTGGCCGAACTGGTTGTGCCCAGCACCAGTAAATCATCGTTATAATCCTTCACCAGGCTATGTGGAGTTTCATTGCTTGCTCCGCCCAGGAAACTCGCGTAAAGCAATTGGGTTCCGGTGGAATCGTATTTCAGCAAGGCAACGTCATAACCTCCGCCATAGGTTGTTTGAAATGCACCGGCCGTAGCAGGAAACTCTCCTCCCAGGGCATACCGCACAATACCCGATGAGTACAATGTTCCCCGCTCCCCAGGCGTGGCTGTACTGCCCCAGTTATCGGCTGTTGATCCGGAGAATGTGGAAAATATCAGCAGCGGGTCAATTATCAGTTCGTAACAAGTATCGTACCCTTGCGGAAAAGTAAAGGTAACTTCATCACCCTCCACCCGGTAATAACAAGGTATTTCAACTTTCTTTCCGGCAACTTCCTGAAAGGCGTATGGTTTTTTTTCAATGAGCTTGCCAACCGAAGTGGTTATAATGATGTTTCCATTTAACAGTTCCAGTTTCAATGCACCCTGGTAGTGTATCCGGATAACCGATGGATCGGCTCCGGGCGCAACGCGAAAGTCGTATTTGAGGTGATCTTTTTCCGATGCCACGACTGCATCGATACCGGGATAAAGCTGATGGTAATATAAACTTCGATAAGCAGGCACTCCGGTTCTCCATAGTTGCGGATTATTGCCCTGATAAAAGTGATACACTTCAGGTGCCGGATTTATACCGCTGATCTTATCGGCTTTTCCTCCTTCAAACGAAATAAACAAAGCATGGGCTTCGCTGTTTTCGTCCGCTGAAAACCTGTTTCCGGATGACTCTTCCCACATCACATCAGTGGGCTCATGCTGGTGCTCCGAATCATCAGCAAATAATATCAGCTTAAATCTGTTATCGGTTGCGTAAAAATTTCCTCCGGGTACGCGGGCAGCATATCGTATTTCATCCGTCCACTGCCCTTTATTTTCAATAAACCGATAACGCTCCTGGCCGGAGGCCTCCCACATCACGCCAATACCTGCTATCGTTAATAACAATAAGTTTTTACCCATATACGCGAAACTCAGGTTTCTTTTCTGAGCACCTCCAAAGGCGGAGTATTCAGCACGGCACGTGAGTTTAGCCAACCCACCAGCACGGTAAGCAATACCATGGACAAGGCTACGGTAACCAGTTCGCCAGGCCGGAAAGCAAACTGAAAATCGAAGAAAAACACGGCAAGCGCATAGCCTCCGCCCACCGAAAGTATAGCACCGGCCAGCACCGAAAGCAATCCAAGGTAGCCATACTCAATCAATGTAACTCCGGTAATGAAATGCGAAGATGAACCCAATGTGCGCAACAAGGCATTTTCGCGCTGCCGCACAAAGCGGGTCGAAAGTATCATACCCGATAACACAATCAATCCGGCAACCAGGCTGAATAATGCCAGTATCCGGATTATACCACCTACCTGGTCGAACAGTTCATTGATTGTACTGAGCACCAGCCTCAAATCGATAAAGGAAACATTCGGATATAACTCCATAAGTTGCTGTTGAAAACTTCCCGCTGCCTGAGCATCGTTAATGCGTGTTGCAGCGACAAAAATCTGAGGTGCTCTTTCGAGCACACCGTTCGGAAAAACGAAAATAAAATTAGGCGGATCTTTCTGCCACTCCACCTTACGGATACCACTTATGCGAACTTTAAACGGAACTCCCTGAACATCCATAACCAGCGAATCATTTAAACCAAGCCGCAGCGTTTCATGCATACCCTCTGAAATGGTTACCCATACCGAATCTTTCATACCGCTTTTATACCGTTGTAATTCACCATTGACGAGCGTTTCTGAAATATGAAGAGAGTCGCGGTAAGTAACACGGTATTCGCGCATCAGCGCCCAGTTCGGAATGCGGTTAACGGTATCTTTCTGCCAGTCGCCAACCGGTCGGCCCTTCAGCTCCCTGATGCGGCAGGTAACTATGGGCACCAGTTGGTGAACCGGCAGATTATTTGCAGCAAGCAGCTTAACCACGCCTTCCCTTTGATTCGGTTGTATGTCGAACAACACGGTATTCGACTGGTTGGAATTTCCGGTAAACTCCGCCTGACTTAACAGGCTTTCCTCCGTAACGTTCAGCGTACACAGCAAAAAGGCACTGATGCCGAGTGTAACCGTTAATAAACGAGTCTGATTATTAGGCCGGTACAATCCCGCAAGGGCATGACGCCACATGAACGGTACCCGGTGTGGAAAATATTTTCGCAGAGCAAACAAAAGCAGCTGCGCTGTAAGAGCCAGAAAAAGCAAAGCAACACCCAATCCAGCCGTGAAGGCGAGCGCAGTAATAACATTACGGGTTTGGCTCCACGCCAGCACAAACGGAAAAAGAAAAACTGCTGCACGAACCAAAAGCCTTGCCTTTGAACGCACCCTTGCCGGAATAAAATCGGGTCGCAGTGCAGCAAGCGGAGGCACAAAGCGCACCGCCATTAATGGCCAGGCTGCAAAAACAGCCGCAAGCATTAAACCCAGCAATAACCCTCTGGCTACGGAATTCCAGGATATTGTCAATTTCAATTCAACGGGTAATAAATCATTCAGTAAAACGGGTGTTAGTTGATAGAGGCCGGTACCAATAACCACACCTGCCACACTTCCTAATAGTCCCAGCACAAGGAACTGAAGAAAGTAGATAAAAAAAGCCGCCTGACCCGATACACCCATGCAACGAAGTATGGCTACATCCTGACGTTTTTCTGTTGCGTAAACATGCGCTGATGCAGCTATGCCTACCCCGCCAAGTACCAGGGCCACAAATGCCAGTAGAGAAAAAAAACGATAAACCGATTCGAATGCACGACCCAGTTCACGCTTTCGCTCGGCCACATCATCAAAGCCGTGCCCGTACTTGCGTACAACAGGTTGCAGAAAAGATTTAAGCCGCTCGGCCTCCTTGTCATTTTCGGCTTTGAAATAAATGCGATAATCCACGCGACTGCCAAACTGAATAAGACGCGTGGCCTCCAGATCAGCGAATGATATATAAACGGAAGGAGTAAGCGTTGACATTACTCCGCCTCCTCCGGGCAGCTTTTTAACCACACCGGTTATGCGGAAAAGAGCCTGCCCAAGTTTGATAGTGTCGCCCGGGTTTACCTTGAACTGGGTGGCCAGCGATTCATCAATAAGCGCATTACCTTTTTCCAGTAAGGTTGCGCGGGCATTTTCCGGAATAGTTTCCAGTTCACCGTAAAAAGGAAATGCCTCACTATACGCTACCAGACGGATAAGCCGCACCGATTTATCGCGCATAAACATAACCATGGAAGCCATGTCGGCTTCCTGTGCTTTGGGATTAGGGAGGCTGTCGAAAATTTTTTGCAACTCCGGCTCGGGTAAGCGCGAAGCATTTACCACCATATCGGCACCCAGCAGTTCACGCGCATTGTCGTTAATCTGTCGCTGTAATCCCGTATTCAGCAAATCCAATAACACCATGGCAGCTACACCGGAAACCAGTGCAGACAACATGAGTATGAGCCGTCTTTTCTGATGCCGTGCATCACGCCACGCTGTGCGGCCAATCCAGAGTAAACCCGGCGGTTGCCTCAATGTTTGTTTCATGGTGTTTTTACTGATGCTACTTTGCTGTCGGTTAAAATTTTTCCTCCGCGCAGTTGTATTGTTCTTCCTGTTTTAGCAGCCAGCTCGGCATTATGGGTTACCAGTATCAGAGTAGTTCCCTGTTCACGATTCAGGCTGAACAACAAATCAGTTAAGCGGGCCGCATTTTCTTCATCCAGGTTGCCGGTGGGTTCATCGGCAAAAAGAACAGCCGGCCTTGTAATGAACGCCCTTGCTACTGCCACACGCTGTTGTTCTCCGCCCGAAAGCTGTGCCGGATAATGGTGCAGCCGGTTGCCCAAACCCACGCGCTCAAGCAACTCTTTAGCCCGCACTTCCGCGTTTGCTTCCCTGCGTAACTCCAACGGTATCATAACGTTTTCAAGTGCCGTGAGCGAACCCAGTAACTGAAAATTCTGAAAAACAAAACCCACATACTTATTGCGCAGAAAGGCGCGTTTATCCTCCGATAGTCTGTTCAGTATATGGCCGGCCAGTTCAATAGTACCCGTTGTCGGGAGGTCCAGCCCGGCACACAAACCCAGCAGCGTGGTTTTACCGCTTCCGGAGGGACCGACCAGTGACAGCGTATCACCTGATTCAACTGAAAAAGTTATATCATGAAGAACAGTTAATGTATCGGCACCCGAATGGAAGGTTTTGGTAACCTGACGGAGCTCGAGAACGTTTTCTGGCATGACGCTATAAGGTTATGCATGAATAAAGCCGGAATATGGTAAAATTGTTTCGCACTTTTCTACATTCCAACATGATTTACACATGGTTTACAATATCTGCCTTGCTGCTTTTGGCAACTCAGGTTGTAGCACAAAAAACCATTTTGTTTTTTGGCAACAGCCTGACGGCCGGATACGGGCTTACGCCGGATGAAGCCTTCCCGACCATTACCGGTGAATTGCTGAAGAAGAAAGGCAAGACGGTTAGGGTAATAAATGGCGGACTGAGTGGCGAAACTTCGGCTGGCGGACTTGCCCGTATTGACTGGATGCTTCGTGAGAAAGTTGACATTTTTGTGCTGGAACTGGGTGCAAACGATGGCTTGCGCGGCTTGCCGCTGGAACAAACACGAAGCAATCTGCAGGGCATCATCAATAAGGTGCGTGCAAAAAATCCAAAAGTAAAAATTGTGATTGCCGGCATGATGGTACCGCCTAACATGGGTCCTGATTACAGCACGAAATTTCAACAACTGTTTAAGGAACTTGCCCAACAAAACCATGCAGTGCTTATTCCATTTTTGCTGGATGGCGTTGCCGGACACGCTCATCTTAATCTGGAAGATGGCATCCACCCCAACAAAGCAGGTCATCAGATTGTGGCACAAACCGTGTTGAAGTATATTGAGCCGCTGCTGTAATCAGTTTCTGAGATTCTCGTAGAAGAAATAAAGAATATCCTGTCCTACCACATCACCTTCACGGCCCAACTCCTTATTCAGGGAAAGATTATTTTTTTTCGGATAGTTAATCACTTTGTTCTTTAATCCGGCATCAGTTAGCTTACGAGAAATGGACAGCGCCTCTTTTTCCACAGGACTTTTGGTACCGGAATAGAGTATCAGATATGGCGGTAGTGAAATTCCTGACCTGACATAAGATACCGGAGAAGCGTCAATCCAGTCCTGTTCCGAATCACCAAATGTAGATATACACCAATCGCGCACCTTATTGGTGGCATCGGTCATCACAACGGGAATATCCAGCCCGATACCATCAAGTAACACCACACCGCGCAAGGATTTGGGCGGAACACCGGCTTCCCTCAGCAGGTTTTCGTTAATGGTTACGAAAGCAGCAAGGTGCGCCCCTGATGCATAGCCAACCAAAAAAATCTTTGAGGCATCGCCACTGTAATGGACAATGTTTTTTACAATCCAGGCTAGCGCGTCGGCTACATCGCGTGCATGATCAGGAAAGCGGGCCTCCGGTGACAACCGGTGATTGACCGAAACAAATACATAGCCGTTGGACGTGAAAAACTCAGGCTTATTTTCCACATCGCTTTTATCGCCAAACGACCAGACACCGCCATGAATCCACACCACCACGGGAGAGTTGCTTCCCTTACGCGGCATGTAAATATCCAATGAGGTATGGTTGGAATTTTTGCTTTTATCGGAGTACCGGATATCGGTTACTTTAAAATAAGGTGAGTCGTTCTTTTTTTGTGCATGGGTCTGAACGGTCAGCACCAATCCTATCAGCATCAGTAAAACCTGCATGACAGTAAAAGAAGATTTCATTTAAAGATGCAGTTTTAATGCCAATCTACAAGCCAAACAATAGTAACAAATGGTTACGAAACCAACTGTTTTGCGCCATCCGTAATTTTTACGCGATAAATGGCAGGCTCTTTTTTAGCAAATCGGCTGTAAGCTTCTGAAATTTGATGAATAAACTGCTCAGCAAGGCCCGCCTCCACCAGGTTCAACGTGCATCCGCCAAAGCCTCCGCCCATCATTCGCGAGCCGGCAACACCATGCAGGTTGATGGCCGTGTCCACCAGAAAGTCAAGTTCCGCGCAGCTCACTTCGTACAGATGTTGCAAGCCGCGATGGGTTTGTATCATTTTCTTTCCAAAAGAAAGCATATCGCCTTTAAGCAAGTCCTGACAGGCTTCCGTTACGCGCACATTTTCTTCCACCACATAACGGCAACGCCGGTTTAAAATCTCATCTTCAGCCAGACACTCGTTAACCTGTTGGAGGGACGCATCGCGAAGGCTTTTCACGTAAGGATATTTTTGCGCAATCCGGTCCACCCCCTTCATACACTCACTTCTTCGCTGATTGTATTCCGATGCGGCAAGCGAGTGTTTAACACCCGAATCAACAAGTATCCATTCGTAACCGCTGGATAGAAGCGGCACGTATTCGTAATCCATTGAGCGACAATCCAGCCGAATCACATGATTTGCTTTGCCAAACAAACTGGCAAACTGATCCATAATGCCGCATTGTACCCCGGCAAAGGTGTGTTCGGCTGCCTGGGCAAAACGCGCTAAGGTAAGCCGGTCAACACCGCAGTGAAATAAAGTATTCATGGCATACGCGGAAGCACACGAAACAGCTGCTGATGAAGAAAGGCCGGCACCAACAGGTATGTTACTTGAAAGAATGAGATTGAAACCGCCAAGCTGATAACCTCCGGATATAAACTGATAAGCTACGCCCAAAATATAGTTGCACCAGCCGGACTTAACCGGCTGAATGTCCCTGAGCGTTGTCTCAAATTTCTCATTTAAATCCGAGGCGATCAACACCACGCGGTCATCCGGTCTTTTCTGAATGGCCACATAGGCAAACTTATCAATGGCTGCGGGTAAAACGAAGCCTTCATTGTAATCGGTGTGTTCACCCAACAGATTGATGCGTCCCGGCGATTGTACAAGAAGTGGTTCTTCATTAAAGGTTTGCCGGAAAAGCTCTGTAACTGCGTGCACCTGAAAAAAATTTAACTATACCCTATCAGTTTGTAAAAAGTGCGGAGAGAGAGGGATTCGAACCCTCGGTACGGTTGCCCGTACAACGGTTTTCGAGACCGCCCCATTCGGCCGCTCTGGCATCTCTCCTTCCAGGTAATGGTTTTTTCAGTTAATCAGTTGATTATTATCCGCGGAAGCTAATCAATTACTTTATAATTAAGCAATCAACAACCGCCAACCATCAACCCATTTGGCGGTGCGAAGATAAGAAGAGCAGGAAAATTTATTTATTCAAAGCGCAGCGACTCGATGGGGTCTAACCGTGATGCCTTGTGCGCAGGATAATAACCCGAAATAAGACCTACCAGAATACACACCACAATGCCAAAAAAAATCCAGAACCAGGGAATGAGGTAGCTTTTCATGCCCAAAAACTTGGCACCTGCATTGCCCACCAAAACACCCAGTACAATTCCCAACAATCCTCCGAGCAGACACACCACAATGGCTTCAATAACAAACTGCTGACGAATACGTAGCGGTGTGGCCCCCAGGGCTTTTCGTATGCCAATTTCGCGGGTGCGTTCCGTAACGGATACGAGCATAATGTTCATTAGCGCAATAGATGATCCGAGCAGGGTTAAAAATCCTATTCCAAAACCTGCGATACGAATATAACCTGCGATTTTGGTGGTACTTTCCAGCAAAGACACGTTGTTGTCTATTTCAAAAGAGTCCTCCCGCCCCGGCCGGTCACCTCGTATTCTGCGCATCAGGGCCGCTGCTTCGCTCATGGCTTCATCCACTTTTTCAGGGTCGGGTGTTGCTACGGTAATCCGGTACCACAGGCTTTTGCCCTTCGCCATCTGATTTGCTTTCTTAATCGGAATAATAATCATGTTGTCAAAGTTGAAACTCGGATCACCAAAACCTCCTTTTTCGGCCAGGGCACCAATCACCCGAAAACGCGAACCCAAAATGGTGACTTCGCTGCCGCTCACCGGTTCATTTTCTTCGTAAAGGTTTTTCCAGATTTTGTAACCCAAAATGGCCACTTGCGCACCACTCTCAAATTCCATATCCGACATGTTACGACCATGAGCAAACTCTAAACCTTTAATCAATGCATAATCTGTATTGGCTCCGGTTACCGTAACATTGGGATTGGTCTTTTTGGAATTTCTGGAAATTTCGGCAACCATGGTGAGCGTTGCCGAGATGCTTACACTCCCTTTTTGCGAAAACTCACGAGCAAATTGCAATGCCTCCCTAAGCGTTATCCGCGGGTAAGTTTTTTCCGCCCGACCTTCCTGACTGGAACCACGGTTGCTTTTCGATTCAATATCGAATGAGTTGGCTCCCAGCGAAGTAAGGCTCTCCGTTACCGACATTTCGATGCCGTCAACAGCTGTTAATGCACCCACCAGCGAAGTAATGCCAATCGCCACAATCAGCGCAGTAATTACCGATCGCAGCATATTGGCCTGCACCGAGCGAAGCCCCTCCCGAATGTTCTCGATTAAATTCATTCCGAACTTCTATCCGGCCCAATTCGTTGAAAACAATACAGAATTGTTACACTTTGCCGTAAAATTTTGTTATCAATTAAGCGTAAATTTGAAAATAATCAGCACCAATGCGAAACCTGTTTCTTAGCTGCCTGCTTTTTCTGCCCGCCACACTAAAGGCTAATTATATTTTCATACCCATGGACAATGTCCAAACCAATCACCTGAAGGCATACGGCATTGCCTATTGGATTTTACGGACTGAAACCGAAGTGGACTGGCTGCTGAATTACCGGGGCGGAAGTTTCATGTGCAAATACCACCCGGCTATACAAAATGAATGTATGGTTCGCGGGGTAAAATTTGAAATCATATCCGATGCCCAGGCTAACACCCTGCTTGCCGAATTGGCCAGTCCGGCGCTGAATGCCGATGTGATGAAACTGGAAAAATATCCGCGCATCGCGGTTTATTCGCCAAAGACAGCCAAACCATGGGATGACGCCGTAACCCTGGCACTTACCTATGCTGAAATTCCGTATGATCTGATTTATGACGATGAAGTAATGAGTGGTGCCTTGGTGAAATACGACTGGCTGCATCTGCATCACGAAGATTTTACCGGACAATACGGAAAGTTTTACGCTTCCTACTCGCATGCCCCATGGTATATTCGTCAGCAACAGGAAGCCGAGGAAACCGCACGCCGGTTGGGCTTTTATAAAGTGTCGTTGCTCAAACTGGCCGTAGCCAAAAAAATTAAAGAGTTTGTGGCCGGTGGAGGCTTCATGTTTGCCATGTGCTCGGCTACCGACAGTTTTGATATTGCACTGGCAGCCGATGGCGTTGACATCTGCGAGCGCATGTACGATGGCGACCCGGCCGACCCGCAGGCACAGGAAAAACTGAATTATGACAACACGCTTGCCTTCACCGGCTTCAGGCTGGTACGCGACCCTTATCAGTATGAATTCTCCAACATCGATAATCAGCCCGGTGAACGCGGCCTTCGCATGGATAATGACTACTTTACCTTATTTGAATTTTCTGCCAAATGGGATCCCATTCCCACCATGCTCACGCAGAATCATACGAAAATCATTAAAGGGTTTTTCGGACAAACCACCGGCTTTAAAAAAAATCTCATCAAATCGGATGTCGTTATCATGGCCGAAAACCGTGAAATCAAGGAAGCTAAATACATCCATGGTGTACTGGGCAAAGGCTTCTGGACATTTTACGGTGGCCACGATCCGGAAGATTATCAACACACAGTTGGCGAAGAGCATACCGATTTAAACCAGCACCCCAACTCACCGGGTTATCGCCTCATCCTGAACAACGTCCTGTTTCCGGCAGCCAGAAAGAAAAAGCAGAAAACCTGATTTCCGTGCGGTTATTTGGCTTGCTCATTCCGGTGTTTCTTATCGGAAGCTGTCGGTCGCAACAGCACATCGAAGAAATTGCACGAAAGCATTTTTCGGACTATGAACTTTTGTTTAACGATGCACGCAGTTTTGTTTTGATTAAAGAAAAAAATTCAACAAATGCCTCAGGTCAAATACACTGGATAATCCTGAAATGCAGTAACAAAAAAATGATTCTGCAGGGATCGTTCCGGCCCGGTTATATAAAATGGCTGAATAATGATGAAATTGAAATTTTCGATGCGCCCGGAATGATACGTTCGGATGAAAATTTAGATTTGTACAGGAAAATTATTTCCGTACGTAACGCGAACCGTAAACCATGAAGCACTGGCAACTTATCGGGCTCACCATCCTCTATTGTAGCATCATTTTATACAGCAACCTTGCTGTACAAAAAAATAATGCCGACACATTTCCGGAAGCAAATGAAGAAAAATTTAGTGGTCCGGAAGAGTTCAGGCGGTATCATGCAGGCATACGCACCCGTGAAGGCCGGGAGCACCCGGACTATCAGCCGGGTTTTCTGGTTCGCGAATTGCGCAAGGCCAGAATCGAAGCAGCGAGAAAGTATGCTACAGCCCGTTCCCAGTCTAACGATGTGCTGGAATGGCGCGAACGCGGCCCGGCCAATGTGCCCGGACGAACCCGCGGCCTCATTGTTGACCCGGCCGACCCGTCAAGGAACACCTGGTACGCCGGCTCAGTTGCCGGAGGTGTGTGGAAAACCACAAACGGCGGTAACACCTGGACACTGATTACTCCCGACCTGCCCAACCTGGCCACAACCGTGTTGGCAATGGCCGAATCCAACAACAACGTGATATACCTGGGCACCGGTGAAGGATTTGGCAATGTTGACGGTGTAAGCGGTAACGGCATGTTCAAATCCACCGACCGCGGCCAAACCTGGGTTTACTTACCCGCTACTTCCGGCTTTGGCGATATCAACCGCATTATCGTTAGTCCTACTGACGCAAACCTTGTGTTAGCAGCAACCAACCGAGGTATCTTCCGATCCGTGGACGGCGGGTTGACGTGGAATCAGACCAGCAATCGCACGTTCATTCAGGATTTGCGGGCAACTCCCGGCAATTTTAATATTCAGTATGCGGCACAAAACAGAGTAGGTGTGTTAAAATCAACCGATGCAGGTTTAACATGGAGTGTTTCCAATACAGGTATGAATGTTACCGGCCGCGTTGAAATCGCCATCGCCCCATCCAATCCGTCACGCATCTATGCATCTGCCGAAGGCTCATTATCCACCACCGGATCTGATTTGTACATGTCAGACAACGGAGCCGAAAGCTGGTCGCTGGTAGATGTAACATTCAACAACAGCGGAGTCAATTTTCTGGGTGGTCAAGGCTGGTACGACAACACGCTGGCCTGCGATCCGTTTAACCCAAACATCGTGTATATCGGTGGCGTTAGCCTGTTCAGGGTTCAGATAACCGGCGGCACCACCTTAGTGGGTAGTTACAGCCTTCAGGAACTCGGCACGGGAAACTTTATGACACTGGTGAATTTTAACGGTGCATCGCACGGTAATTTTCAGGTAGGCACATCAGCAAGCGGTACATCGGTTGAAATACGATTCGGGCCGGGCAAAACGCAAAAGGCACATCGCTTCCTGGTACCCGAAGGAGCTACTTCGGGTGTACCTGATGCCAATTACAGTTTTACCGACTATGTGAATGTCCCTTTTGAAGTATGGGATATTAACAGCAACCGCCAGCTCATGGTTTCGTTCCGCGATCAGGACCGCAACGGGCAGTTTAACCTACTTCCGTTTAACACATCCGGCCCGGCAACTGAACAGAGTCGCGAATATGTCTATGTTCACAACGTTAACTACAATGCCGCGGCTCCCCATCCATCAATTGCCACCAACGGAGGACATACCTTTAGCATGATGTATAATTTCTGGCCGCGGCTGGCCGATGGCAAAAACTGGCCGGCTGACGTCATCGAGTCACAACTACGCTTCCTTTACACAGCCGTACCCAAGCTCAATGCATCCACTGTAACCGCTGCCGATGTATATGGTCAGTTTGACGGGAAGAACCGCTTTCTGCAGACGGGTGTGGACATGCACCCCGACCAGCACAATATCATCATGATACCTGCTTCCGCGTCAAATTACCGGATGCTCGTAGCCAACGATGGCGGGGTATTCATATCCAACACTTCCGCTTCACCGGGCATTAGTCAGGGTAACTGGACCATGGTGGGCAGAACATTCAACACTACCCAGTTCTACGGAGCGGATAAAAGGCCGGGTAAAGATGAATACTTTGGCGGTACGCAGGACAACGGAACGTGGCGTTCGCCTGCCAACGTATCGGCAAGTGCTGCTACTGATTATGTCTTTTGTATCGGAGGCGACGGCTTCGAAGTGTTGTGGCATCCTACGGATCCCAATAAACTGATTGGCGGCTCGCAGTTTAACGGATTTATGCGGTCGGTCAATGGCGGACAAACCTGGTCGGCCGCTACAACCGGCCTTTCAGGTCAGGCCCCTTTTATTTCCAAGCTGGCCCACAGCAAATACAACCCCGACGTAATTTATACTGTATCCTCAGCCGGTGTATTTCGCTCAACGAATTTTGGAGAAAGCTGGACACTTACGCCCATCACCGAAAAGTGGGGCACCAGCACATTTCTGGATGTAGAGGTATCGCAGGCCAACGCCAATATTGTATGGGCCGGCAGCGGTATGTCAGACACACGTAATCTGTACGTTTCCACCAACGGCGGACTTACCTTTACCAGGGTCAACAATTTCACCTTAGTACCTATGGGTACCATCAGCCGGCTTGCCTCACATCCCTTCGAGCCGAATACCGCATACGCCCTGTTTTCATTTGCTGATGGACCCAAGGTTTTGCGCACCCGTGACCTGGGACAGACATGGGAGGATATCTCCGGGTTTGGAACCGGCAGCGAAAGCACCACCGGCTTTCCCGATGTAGCCGTGTACTGTTTGTATGTAAGACCCGATGATCCGAATGTAATATGGGTTGGTTCGGAAATCGGCATCATCGAGTCGCGGGATAACGGACAAACGTGGGCGCTCCGCACCGATTTCCCTGCAGTATCGGTTTGGGATATGAAAGGACAGGATGACCAGGTGGTCATCGCCACCCACGGCCGGGGAATCTGGACAGCCAGGCTGGCGCAGTCCCAAATGCCATACAAACGCCCCGAACTAATCGCGGCAGGCACATCGGTAGAAGAAAAACTCAGCCTGAGAATCCGGTTGGAGGAAGCCTTCGATTCAGTTCAGCTTTTCGCCGGCAATACCCGTCTTGGCGCTCTTCGAAACACAACCCCTTCGGATGTATCGGTAAGCATTTCGGGCCTGCTGCCAGGTGAAAAATCCATTCAGCTGGTTGGCTTTAAAGGCACAGCTCCTATACGCTCGGCTGTTTACCCGGTAATGCATCTGGACGTGCTCGCGACAAAAGATACGTATGTAACCTACTTTGCTTCCACCCAGGAACATGCCCTCAACGGATTATTTCTACAGCAGTTGCCCGCAAGTCCTGCAAGCGAACGAAAAAATCTGCAAACGCATCACAACTACATTAATGATTTCGAATACACCTTCATCATTCGGCATCCGGTTCGGGTTGCTGCATCGAATGCGTTGCTTTATTACCGAGACATTGCCATCGTTGAACCTGTGAACGATTACGTGACAGTGGAAGCCACGCAAAACGGACTGGACTGGATCGAACTATTGCCACGTTACGATGCCCGAAAAAACGCAGCATGGCTAAATGCTTTTAGCAATGGCCAGCCTGCGGCAAAATCCATGTTTGTTAATCATGAAATAAACCTGCTGGATTTCTTTAATCCGGGTGATGAAATCCTTATTCGTTTTCGCATGAAGACCAATGCAACCATTAATGCCTGGGGCTGGGCTATTGATATGGTGGCCATTCAACAGGCACCCACCGGTATTGAGCCACAAAACGATGTTTCGGGTACTGTGAACCTTTTTCCTAATCCGGCCAGCGATAAAATTACAATCGGCTATGAACTAAAGAAGCCAGCAAAGGTGTCATGGCAGATTACAGATGTTCAGGGGCGAACACAGCTGGTAACAACTCCCGTGATGCGTCCTGCAGGATCACATACTGAAGAAATTTCGGTAACCCAGCTTTCTCCAGGGGTGTATATTCTGCGTAGCAGCAATTCCGGCACGGTAACCCGATTCGTTGTCCGGCGTTAATGCATCCGGTCGGGTCGTACTTCCAGGTTGCGTACAATTTCTGCCTCGGCTTCGAGCAGCTCGCGCCAGCGTTTCATTACATAATCTTCCGGCATATATTTTTTGGCCAGTGATAAAAAATTTTTGTAATGCCCCGCTTCGCTCACCATCAGGTCATGGTAGAAGTCGGATAAATCTTTATCCGGAATATTTTTCCATAGCATTTTAAAACGCTCACAGCTTCGCGCCTCAATCAGGGCATTCATAAGCAGTTTCTCCACCAGCTGTTCATCGCGGCTGCCTCCTTTTTTTATTACCTGGCTGAGCTTCTCAACATATTCATCCTTACGTTGCTTACCAAACGGAAGGTTGCGCTTTTTCAGTTCATTCATAACGCGCTCAAAGTGGCTCCACTCTTCGGCCACTACCGGGGTCAACATTTCGACCAGCTCCTGTTTTTCCGGATATTGAACGATAAGCGAAATACAGGAGGAAGCAGCTTTTTGTTCGCAGTATGCATGGTCAACCAGAATATCTCCGATATTTTTTCCGGCAATATCAACCCAGCGTGGGTCGGTAGGCAACTCCAGGCCAAGGGTAAATTTTTCTTTCGCTTTCATGTCAATCGTAAAACGACCAGTCAAAACCAAAATCCACCGTATTGCGCACGCCCGGATAAAACGGTGTTGGCACCGGTCCGGTATCGAAAAAAATCTTCAGCAGATTATGGTAGCGCAAAAATATTCTTCCGCGCAAAATCTTCGCGTTTAAAAAAACATCCAACAATGGAAAATCGGGTGTGGTAAACTGTGTTTGGAGGTAGAATTGCTGCACCGAAGGAGCATAAGCATACGCCAAATACGGGCGTTTGTAGTTCACCTCCATGCCAACCTGAAAATCGAAGTTACCATTGAACCAGATGTTGGCGTAACTAAGCTGAGCCTGCGCATACCAGGAAGGCAGCTGCAGGGCATCTCCTGCATTTTCTAAGATTCTGCTGTATGTCCATTCTCCACGAAGAAAAAGGTTTTTCACCGGCTCAACCGAAATCCGTAGTTGTGGCAAAACCACTGTCTGATAACCATCGGTTTGTACAGGCAGCATCCGCTGACTACCCATAAACCCATCGCGAAAAAAAATGAGATTGCGATAGGTGTTCAGCGACAAACCCGGATACAGGCTGAATCTTTTTGTTTGAATTATCAGATTGCCCTTCAGCTCGCTGGCCTCGGTTTCGGAAAAGTTATTCAGCCATGTATTGTGATTACCCAGGTAAGCCTGTTGCACGAAACCGGGTGTGTACACCGAGCGCGAAAGGCTCGCCACGAGCCAGTGCATATTCAGGTTTGCAATGAAATAGTAGCGGTTATCGAACATCCAGTTCAGTTTTCCTGAAAGCGTTCCGAGTTTCGGAAGCGGCAATATTACTTCTCCACCGGTATAGAATTCCGTTCCCGAAGTTTCAGGAAAATCCAGAAACTGCTCGTTCAGATGAAGGTAATCAACCGCAAAAGAACGCAGCGCAAAAAAACCGTTGTAGAAAAACACTCCCGCCCTTCCCTTAATGCCGGCTTCGTTGCGCAACGCCCTGAACTTCACCTGGTCAAATGTGTTTTGGGTGCTGATGAATACCGTATCGTAAAACGGATTTCCCGGGTTATTATCGATATAACGGTTGCGCTGCCGGTAGCTCTCCAGGCGGTGATAAACCTGCAACCCCCGACCTACACGGTATTGATGGTAGAGGTGGTAGTTAATGCGAAAATCATTGCTTTCGGCATTGGCAAGCCAGGGCTGGGCATTGAGCGCAAACATGTCGGATATGATGTAATCACCCGGTAAACGAACTCCGCCATATTCAAATACACGGTGATACATTCTGCGAAAGTCGGCAAGTAAGGCGTAAGAGCTGTCTTTACTATGATAGCTCATGAAGATGTCATAAGTATTGTTCTTTACATTGCGGTCGCCTTTGCCCTGGCGCTGTACTTGTTTATCGATGAATAATCCGTGGTAATCGAAGCCAAAGTTCAGGCGCGGGTTAATGTTGCGGCTGTACGTAACCGATGTCAGCGACCTTCCTCGGCCACCCAGGATGACGTGCATATTCGAATATGGCGAGCGTGTGTTAAAGTAATTCGGTATGGTTTCCTTCCAATACACATCGTAGGCATCAAAGCCGGGATGAACACCGATGCGGTCGGTTACCTGAGGATAAACAGGGCGTACCGCTGTACCGATATTGCCCAGATCCTGTAAAGTGTACAGACTTCGCTCAACAGGCCCCATGCGGTGGAAGTCGCGAATAACCGTATCAACCGGACGGGTTTCCCAGCGTTCATAAAACAAATCGGTAAATCCAAATACCCTTGATGTCTGAGGTCCGTAAACCTGCCGCGTGGTATCATCGATGATGCGCGAGCCTCTCCGCGTCAGTCGCTCCGGTTCCTGTGCCCGCATTAAATACGGCACCAGCAACGCCACCAGAAAAATAAATGTTTTACGAAGCACGGCCCAGTGCATAATTCAGCACAAGATTATCAAATTCCTTACCATTATTAAGAAAGCGAACAGTAACCGGCACAGCAAATAGGGACAATGCTTCATAACCGGGAAGTGCAGTAAGCTTTACGGCATCTTTTTCCGTTGTAATAACACTAACCGGCTCCGCAAACTGCTCTGTGAATTTTTTTATCCTGAGTAAATCGTCAACCGAATAATGATGATGGTCCCGATATCGGAAATGACGCAGTAGCGAAAACCGGTTACGCACCCATTGCTCGAGCGGCTCCGGCCTTGCAACACCTGTTACCAACACAACTTTATTGTTAAGGCAGCTTTTCGTTGCATGTAACGGGTGTGGCTCATCGTACTGCAACGACGTAAAATAAACCGGTGCCCGGGTGTACTGCTGAACAAGCTCTCTGATATGGTTCATGTTTTTTTCATCCAGATTATCCGGACATTTGGTAACTACCACCACGTGTGCACGCGACGCACCCTTACGACTTTCACGCAATCTGCCGGAAGGCATCAGGTAATCGCGGTAAAAAGGGCGGGAATAATCAGTTAGTAAAATGCTGAAGCCGGGCCTGAGCCTGCGGT
>JANWWN010000022.1 GCA_025055435.1 Cyclobacteriaceae bacterium
GCACCGAAGATAAACGACACGGCGACCAACGGAGAGGATGTTTCGGCATTGGCCGTAACTGCAAGAAGTATGGCAACGCAGATCACGAAGATGGCCAGAATTTTATACTCCGCTTTAAGGAAAGCCATGGCGCCTTCGGCAATATGACCGGCAATTTTTTTCATTTTATCCGAGCCGGCATCCTGACGGTTGATCCATGCGCTTTTCCAGATTACAAACACTAATCCAAGGACTCCGAAAAGAGGAAGATAGTAATACAGATTTGTCATTGGTTAAACATTAAAATTTGTGTGAAAGCATCACGCAGGGTTAAGGTCCCGCAATCAAATTCCGGTTGATTTTTTCATCTAACCGGAAAAAGCAGCGCAAAGATAGAAGAACCGGTAAAACAGGCAAAAAAGCCTTATGCTGGCCTGAAGTTGGACCGAAGTATATCCCAAAGTTTTTGTTTCAGGTTCTTATCGATACTAAATACCTGCAGATTGTCAGCCAGCACTACCCGGCTATAATGAAACTGAAACAGGCGATAGGGTTCCATCCGGTTATCAACCGTAACACCGAAAGCAATAATGAAATCTGCATTCAGGTATTTCACTTCTTCCTCTTGCAGGTGTGTGCGTTCAATAACAGCAACATGATGCACAGGAAGGTTGACAGCCTGAATAAGCTTGTGCAAGGTTGTACGGGCCTCTTCAGTAAGTTCGGCCCAGGGTTGATTGATCAGTATAGCCAGCCGCTTCCGGATGCGGTATGCCGGGACATCAAAAATAAAAGGCAGCGCTAGGGGATTCAGTTTCATTCGATATTGAATATGGCTTTAAGCTCATGCGCATCCTGTGGTTTCATTCTACCGGCCAGAATCAGGCGCAGTTGTCGTCTGCGCAAGGCACCATTGTAATATTCGCGGTCTTCATCGGTTTCCGGTTCAATTTCCGGAACATCAATGGGCCGCCCGCTCTGGTCAACAGCTACGAAAGTGAAATAGGCGCTGTTGCTTTCGATTTTTTTTCCGGAAGGGATGTCTTCAGCTTCCACATCGATGCGTACTTCCATGGATGAATTAAAGGCGCGGGTAACACGCGCGCGCAGCGTTACCACGTTACCCAGCTGAATGGGATGCTTGAACGAAATGTTGTCAACAGATGCAGTTACTACGGTCCGGTTGGAATGCTTCTGGGCGGCAATAGCCGAAACGATATCCATCCAATGCATCAACCGGCCGCCCATCAGGTTATTCAGGGTGTTGGTATCATTGGGCAGCACCAGCTCGGTCATGCTGACAAACGATTCGCGAGGGAATTTTTTCTTTCTGGGCATAACGGCTTCAAAGTAGTTCAATCATTTTTTCCATCCCTTCTCGCCCAACAGCGGCACAAAGCTAAAGTAATCGAAGTCTTCACGAATGAGTTCATCGCCTTTTTTTGTAATGCGCACCATGACCTGTTTTTCCCGGTCACCCACCGGTATAACTAAAATTCCATGATCCGCCAGTTGTTCGGTGAGTGCGTCGGGAACAACGGGGGCTCCGGCAGTAACCAGGATTCTGTCGAAAGGTGCAAATGCCGGTAAACCTTTTGACCCATCGCCATAATGGAAGTGCGGGCGATAGCCCATTTTCGGCAGCATTTGTTTGGCTTTTTCGTATAGCTTACGATTGTACTCAATGGTATGAACCACCGCTCCAAGTTCAAGAAGAATGCAGGCCTGATAGCCTGAGCCTGTTCCGATTTCGAGCACCTTGTTACCGGGCTGAACGTTCAGCTTTTCGGTTTGAAAGGCCACTGTGTACGGCTGCGATATGGTTTGCCCTTCGCCGATAGGGAAGGCTTTATCCTGATAGGCGTGTTCGAGAAAGGCATTTTCAAAAAACACGTGCCGGGGCACCTTTCCGATGGCTGACAATACCCGTTCATCGGTTATGCCTTTTTGTCGCAGTAGCCTGACAAGCTTATTGCGCAGTCCGCGCTGCCGATAGTTGTCCTCAAACATTGGATTTTGCGGCAAAAAAGGGCTTTTTTAAGGGTTAAACAAAGTTTGTGGAAATCTTTAGGAAAATTGAAACCTAAGGACGTACTTTAGGGTTCTCACATGCACGGTGATTCAGCTTTGCCATAGCGTTTCACGTGTATTAACCCGAACCCGTCAGTAGTGGTGGTTTTCCATCCACTACTGGATGGGCGGGCTAATGATTTGAAGGTCAATTACTTATCTTATTAAAATCCAATCAAAACAAAGGGAGCCCAATAAAAAGGCGCTGCGTAGGCCGTCTGGATCATTTCCTTTCGGGTTAGTTGCAGGGCGCGCGCGAATTGGGCTGATGTGCCCGTAAGCGCATGCTGATAAAAACGGGTCATAAACCATGCAGTTGACTCATCGGCTACGCTCCAGAACGATACCAGCAGGTTGTTTGCACCGGCATAAACCAACGCGCGCGATAATCCAATCACACCTTCACCGCGGGTTATCTTTCCAAGACCTGTCTGACAGGCCGAAAGAGTTACAAGCTGTGCATTGAAATGCAGATTGTAGATTTCGCCGGTGTACAGGCTTCCGTCTTCCACCCCCGAATGAGGATAAAGGTATATGCAGGACAATTCCGGGTTTTCCTCATTTACTACACCATGCGTAGCCAGGTGTATGATGTTGTATGATTGCAACGGTTGATTTTTAAATTCGTTTTCGTTGGCCTGGCTTTCGGTAAACAGCTGGGTATTCACCCGGTTTGTGCTAAAGAGCTCCTGAATTTTTTTTATTTCATTCAAGGTACCCGGGAGTACGGGCAGTTCGGGCATTCCGGGAAAATTAACTGGCGCACAAAGTACTGCAGATTGGATGCGTGTGGATGTGTTTCTTTTCTGCAGGATTAAACCAGCCGAAAATTCATAGCGGATGGCAACGCGGTTATTCAGGTAAGGAAGTTCTGAATAGTTAATATCCTGTTTAGTGACCCCACGGGTAAGCAGGGCCTCAAAAGGAATAATGCTAAGGCGTCCTGCAGGGAGGATCACCAAGGAATTGATTTGTGGCGAAAGTCGGGGAAGTAAAATACGGTACAACTGCCGACTGATTTCGATGAACTGCTCCCTGTCGAGGAAATACATGCTGTTGCGGTAAGCGGTGATCAGTTTATCGAAGTCGGCAGGCAGTGCCCGGCTTACGATAGAGAATCGTTTTGGTGTAATGACGTACACATACAATTGTCTGCGGTTGTTGTGGTCATCAATAAAATAGCTGACAACCGCGGTTTCGGAAGTGAGTCGCTGTTGTAACTGACCGATGGATGGAGCAGCTGTGTTAAACTTGAGGTTAAAATAGTCCGGGTACTGCTTTTCCAGATTCTGTATGAACTCGTTATAGGTTCGGTTTAAATCGAAAGCTGTTTCGCGCAAATATTTCTCTTCTTCTTCCGATGGTTTCTGGGCCAGTTTCTGATAGACCAGCGTTAGTGCACTTTTCAGATTTTTTTCCTCTTCGAGTAACTCTACCGGTAAGCCGGCAAACGATTTGGCATTGGCGTCAGAAATGGCATCCAGTAAAACGGCTGATTTACTTTTTTCGGCAAAGTAGAAACTTAATTCCCTGAACCGTTTTCTTCTGCCAAAAGCAACTTCACTTAATTCATAACCAATTCGTGCGCCATCGGCATATACTTCGTTTGCAATGCTGCCCAGTGTAAGCTTATCCGATTCCAGTGATGTTTGCTGGCGCAGCCGGTCAATTAGTGAATCGCATTGCAGTAACTGGTTCAAAGCAATTTCCAAATCACGCTGACGTAATGTTTTTCCATAGTAGCGGGCTTCAAAAGCCTGCGCCTTTCGCATCTGTGCATAGAGCAGCTGAAAAGCATTGTAGTAATTTTTGTTTTGAGGATTAATCTCCGGATTTTCATTATCGAAACCCGATGTATTCGCGATAATGGCCTGCTGAAGGACCGATAGCGCCTCATCAAACTCAGATTGGGATAACTTTATTTGTCCGATCAGAATATAGATGCGAGCTATATCAGGGTGTTTAGTACCATACACTTTTTTGTACATCTCCAGGGCCTGATTAAAGTAGGTTAGGGCCGCATTTAAATCACCGATAGCAGCCGAGGTTTCACCCAGGTTGGAAATAACAAATGCCTTGGAGGGATGGGGTTCATTATACACCTTATTCCATATTTTCAGTGCTTCCTCGAATGAGGCCGTGGCATCGCCATATAGTTTAGTGGTTCGGTACACGATGCCTGAGTTGGTTAAGGTAATGGCAATTTTTGGATGCTCCTTTCCGTGCAAATTTTCATAGATGGCGATGGCTTTATCAAAATACTCCAGGGCGCGGTCGGGGTCGGTGGCTGTTGAAGCCAGGCCAAGGTCGTTATAAGAAGCAGCAATGAGCTCGTGGTTTTCGGGAAGAACTGATTCTCGGAGTTGCAGGGCCATCTGAAGCTGTTCTTCGGCCTGCGCGTATTTTCCTGACGAACTATAGAGCTGACCCAAAAATGCAAGTGTGCGGGCACGTTCCAGTGCAGGTGCGTTGTTGTGCAAGGCCGTTGCCTGTTGTAGGTATTCCTGTGCTTTGTCGGTTCGTCCCTGATTTAGATAGAGAAAGCCCAACGTGGCCAGGGTTGATCCTTTTTCATTATCCGTAAGCTTATTTTGCAATTCCTCCTGAAGAAGTTTTTCAGCTGCGCCTGTTTGTTGCAATAAGATCAAAGCCTCGGCACGGCAGTTGACCATCGGGTTACGATAGCGCGATTGTGATGGAATGCTCTCCGTAAGTTTTACGATGTCGTGATACCGGGCATCGTGCAACAGCGACCGCAGTTGGTTTAGGGTGTTAATATCCTGTTGTGCAAATGTGCTCCAGAAAATAAAAAAAATTAACGGACTTGCTCTCATCAGAACCGATAGTAATAACTGATTGTGGTTACGGCGTTGCGTGTAAGTCCGTCGGGATTCACATCACGCTGGGTAATTTTACGACCCATGAGGAGCCGTACGCCTGTTTTTACGTTGAAGCTGTACCCGGCTGTAATTATTCCGGATAGAGCCATTCCGGTGGTGCCTTTTAATTTTTCACGTTGACCGCTGGCCGGTGGGTTTTCAATTTCATCGCGTGTTATGCGGAAAATCGGGAGTAACCCTGCACTGAAATTAAAACGGGAGAACCTGAAGTTGCGCTCTATGCGAAGCATTACATCGGTGCCACGCTTAAGCTTGTATGCTTTATCATAAGCCCGTACATAGTCAACACCTTCGCCATTATTGTAAACGGGCTCCCACTCACTCCATCTGAATTCATTACCGTTTCTGTTGAACGGATGTTGTATTCCGGTTGCCAACAGCCACTTTCGGTTAATAAAAGATATTCCGGCTATGGCATCGAACGTTCCGAGACTGATTTGATAATACATCGGGAGCGACAGTCCGAATGTATCGTCTTTAAGATTTGCATCGTTTGTTGGTATTTTGGTTCCTAGTGATACACTTATGTCGTATTCCGGTGTTGACCGGATATTCCGCGTGAGACACAGGGAGATGTCACTTAATCCGTTGGTGTTGCCAAAATTTCCGGTAACAGCCTGATAAGGCAATTTGAACTGTAAAAAAGTTTTGTTATCAAATACATTAAAACTCATATCGGCAGTTGCAACATATACAACGGGAGAAAGTGTGGTTGTTCCGCGATAGAAACTGATTTCCATTGAGCGCAGTTTGAGCGGCACTTTTTTATTAAAAGGCTGGTCAGGTTTCATAGCTCCCATGGTGCAGAAGCCTGCATCGCTGCATCCCTGGGCCAATAGCTTACAGTAACAAATGCAAATGCTGAGCAGTAAAATCAATCGGAAGCTCATCCGGGATGGGTGAAGTAAATTTCAGCTTATTTTCGGTCAAAATCAAATTCCGGCTAACCGGCACCATCGCGAATAAGCATCGAACACTTTACCGAGGCACATACTGCTTAAGTCTGCCAATTCTTTTTCTGTTCGGTTATCTACTATTAGTCGGGCCTCCTTTTCGATAAATTCATTTTGTAATGCCTGGCGTTCCTCATCAATTAGCAATTTCCCTGACTTGTATTTTTTCATTATCCAGGCGTGCAGTCTATGGGCTATCCACCACAGTGAATCGTCCGGCTTTGCTGAGGGTGGTTTGAAATACTTCAGTGGTTTATCGGTAAGGAAGAAAGGAATGTAAACTGAGAGGCAGGGATGAGACGTACCGGTTAACCACACGGTATGTGGTTTATTTGTTCGTATTTCAGCCACCATGCTGCCGGTTGTTTCGCTGGGATTAAACAATCCGGTAGCATGCATACATACCGATGCGGTGTTTGCACGCGATGGTTTGAACGCATGATCGGGCAGGTTGTGCGACTGAAGAATTTTGAAGCAGTTGGTAAGCTGTATCGGTTGTTGAGTCTGTTTTGCAAGGGAGCAAGTGGTGGCTGCGCGCCTGGCGCCTCTGCCCAGCCTGGTGAAAATCCAATCGGAGTAGGCCCTGGCGAAGCTGAAGTTCTGACCGGGTTTATACCACTTATTTCTTACGGCCAAGTTAATGGCATCGGTGCTTAAGCAATGTGGCTGATGGATACTAAGGCAGTTGGAGAGACTTCTCACGGAGTTTACATTCTCTGCAGCCCATTGTTTTCCTGCTGTTTCCAGAACAAATGCTTCTTTTGAATCCGCAATCAGAAAACTGTTGTGGTAAAAAAAATTTTTGTTTCGGTAACTGCCGCAGGCGTCCTGTCCGAATTCTTCCAGTAAGCTGACAATACATTGTAAAGCCTGCTGTGCCGAGGTACTCCGCTCCAGTGCAAGACGCAACATATCCATTCCGGTTAAACCGGAGTTATCTTTTTTGAACTTAACCCGTGTAAATACAGCTTCGTTACCGATAACCACACCATGCTCATTTACTCCCATTTCTGCACCCCACATGTGGAAAGGTCGCGAAATGAGGCATGCAAAGGTTTCCCTGACCTGCGGAATGGTGATGTACGTACATGTTACGGTTGTTTCAGAATGGAACTGACGAGGAATGTATTCTATTGCCTGCGCTTCGTCAGGCTCACGATCGGAGTTTTTCGCAAAAAGCAAATTACCTGAGTAGCTGCCGGAGGGAGGTATGTACAGGATATCGCACATCGTTGTATGCAGTTGTGCAACATACAAATTTTGATTGTCAGAAATGCAGCATCATTTCTGTTTCATGAAATGAAGGAAAAATTCAGGCACGCCTATACAGGCAATTTCGTACGATTTTGCGTTTTTGTTTCTTCTGCCTGAGTAACTTAGGTATTACATACCCTTTCACGAATAGTTACATACCCAGCGACTGATTTTCGATGGAGGCCAGTTCGATTATCTTTTCGTATTCGGCAGGAGTAAGGTCGTTATAGAAGTAGTGTACAGGATTAATAAACACACCATGCAACAGTACTTCATAATGCAAATGCGGTGCGGTTGACAAGCCGGTATTGCCTACATAGCCAATCAGATCACCGCGCTTAACTTTTTGTCCTTTTCGGACTGCAAAGTCGTGCAGGTGAGCGTAGCGTGTTTCATATCCAAATCCGTGGTTTATGGTTATCATTTTACCGTAGCCGCTGAACTGGATGGTCACTTCTTCAACCACGCCATCGGCAGTGGCATAAACGGGAGTTCCGATTGGTGCGGCAAAGTCAATTCCGGTATGCATCTTTTTAACCTTATAAACCGGATGTATGCGCATACCAAAACCAGAAGCTAAGGCGATGAGCTGCTTATTGGCAATAGGCTGAATGGCCGGAGTGGCTGCAAAAAGTTTTTCTTTGTTTTCAGCAAGCTCAACTACCTCATCCTGTGATTTGGATTCGATATAGATTTTTCTGCGAAGCAGGTCGATGCGTTTATGTAGTTCCAGAATAATGTCCTTATGACTGATATTTTTATCGAGGATATCACTGTATCGTTCTGAACCACCAACACCGGCATTCCGGATTGATTTATCGATCGGTTCGGCACCCAGCACTACACGATAAATGTTGTCATCGCGGTGTTCCAGTGCAGCAAGGGTTTTTTCCATTTCGTCAACCTGTTTTTTCAGGTTGGCGTAATAGTATTCCATTTCGCGGATCTCGTTTCTAAGAAACAGCTCTTTAGGCGACTCGAAATATTTTGAAAACAACAGGTGGATGCCAACTGCCATGGCCAGGGTTAAGAAGAAGATGCCCAGCGCATTCAGAATAACATCGCTGGTGCGGGTGCGCACCCGTTCGTATTTACACGTTTCGGTATCGTAGTAATACTTAATCTTCATAAAACCCGCAATTATACGGCTTTGGGCCTGAAGGCTTTAATCACCGATTCATTGCACTCGATAAATGGCCCCTCCAGCAGATCAATGCAATAAGGAATCGCCGGAAAAACAGCATTCAGGCACTGGCGTATCGCACTGGGTTTGCCTGGCAGGTTCAAAATTAAGGTTTTTCCGCGAATTCCGGCCGTTTGGCGCGAGAGGATGGCGGTAGGCACATATTTCAGGCTTTCCGTGCGCATCAGTTCGCCAAAGCCGGGCAACAGCTTATCGCACACGGCTTCGGTAGCTTCAGGCGTTACATCGCGCCGTGCCGGGCCTGTGCCTCCGCTGGTTATGATGAGGCAGCAATTTCGGATATCGGCCATCTCGATCAGGGTGCGTTCAATAAGTTCCTGCTCATCGGGTATGATGGCGTATTCTTTTTCCCAGGGGCTTTTCAAAAATGCATTCAGCGTGGCTTCTATTTCTTTTCCCGGCAGGTCTTCGTACTCGCCACGACTGGCCCGGTCGGATACATTAATGATGCCGATTCGGATAATCATGCGGTCAGGTTTTCGTGCATGGTTATTAGGTGTTGTGCGCGTCCTTTTTTGAAAACCTTTCGGCCCTGTGCTTTTCCCCGGCGCAGTTCTTTCTGAACTTCCCTGGGCAAGGCGATGATTTCCATGCAGGTTTGCGAACAACATCCCTTATACTTTTCAGCACAGCTTTTACATTGGATGAACAACAGATGACATCCGTCATTTTTACAGTTGGTGTGATCATCACAGGGCGCTCCGCACTGATGGCAATGGCTGATGATGTCAGGGGTTATCCGTTCACCTAGGCGTTCGTCAAAAACAAAATTCTTTCCAATAAATTTATTTTCCAGTCCCTGTTCCTTTACCTGTCGGGCATATTCAATGATTCCTCCGTCCAGCTGAAAAACGTTTTTAAATCCTTTGTACTTTAACCAGGCGCTGGCTTTTTCGCAGCGTATTCCGCCTGTGCAGTACATCAGCAGATTCTTATCTTTATGTTCGCGCAATAAGTCTTCGGCTATCTGTAATTCTTCGCGGAACGTATCTACATCAGGGCATAATGCATTTTTAAAATGTCCTACCTCGCTTTCGTAATGGTTGCGCATGTCAATGATGATGGTATTCGGGTCATCGGCTAAGCGGTTAAACGTGGCTGCATCAACCTTTACGCCGGTATCTGCCGGGTTAAATGTTTGATCATCCAACCCGTCGGCTACGATTTTTTTTCTCACCTTGATGGTGAGTTTGAAGAAGGATTTCCCGTTGTCTTCGATGGCACGGTTTAAACGGATACCATTCAGAAAAGGGTACTTATACAAGGTTTCGCGGAACGGCTCCAGGTTATTTTGCGGTACCGATACCTGTGCGTTAATTCCTTCGTGGGCTATGTAGATTCTTCCCAGTACACCTAAATCATAGAATTTGCGATACAATTCGTTTCGGAAGGCAGCAGGGTCATCAATTCTATGATACTTGTAAAATGAAATTGTAGTGCGCGGAAGAAAGGGCACCTGGCGCAATTGCTCCTTGAGCAACCGACCTTCAATACGGTTATACAATGGCATATCAGCGTTTTTTGCAGGAAAACCTGATTCGAACGCAAAGGTAAGGATTTAATTGGTTTGGGTTTGATGGTTCATGGTTGGATAGTCCATGGTTGGATGGTCCATGGTTTGATGGTCCATGGTTTGATAGTCGATGGTTTGATAGTCGATGGTTGGAAGTGAACAATTAACAATGATTGCTACTGCTCGCGGGGATTGAGTTCACCGCGGATGAGTTTATTGTATTCATCGCAGGTAAGAAAGCCGTGCTTGTCGCAATACGGGCAGGTGCTGTAGTGGTTACCAAAGGAGCCACGTTTAACCAATACGGTAGTACCTTTACATATCGGACACATCACTTTGCCTGAAGGTCCGCAGTCGATTTCATAGCTGGTGGAAAGAATTTGTTTTGCCTTTTCAACTTCCTTTTTCTGTTCGTTACGTACTTCATTTTCAGCCTTGCGCAACAGATCGAGGGCTTCGCTATAGAACTGTCCGGAGGTGCCTTTTAATTGAAGATATTTGCTGAGCCAGTCAACGGATTGTTTGTACTTTTTAAGATAGAAGGAGTTTTTACCGAAATAGAAAGTGAGGTCGGAGGGCACGCTGCGAATGTTGTTCAGCACATAAAGCATTCGGGCTTCGGCAGCTTCATGTTTTCCATCTTCCATCAGGGCAACAGCCGAATCGAGTGTGCGCATCAGTTCAGCCCGCCTGCGTTGTTCCATGAGGAGGCGGTATTCTTCGGAACTTTGAGCTGAAAGCAGAGACGGAAATGCAAGTATGAAGGTTATGAAAATGAGCTGCTTCATTACCACTTATTCATCTATGAACTTTTCTTTATCCAATCCGAGCCATTCCAGCGGGGCGTTACAAAAAATATCTTCCTTTACCTGATCAGCAAGATTGGATTCTTCGATGAACTTTCCAATTTCCAAATCGCCTAATGGAAAAGGATAGTCGGAGCCCAAAGCAATTCGCCTGGAGCCCTGAAGTTTCAAGACATACTCCAGCATGAGCAGGTCGTGCGTGATGCAGTCCACCCAAAATTTTCCAAGATAATTACGTGGGTTAACCGGATTATCAATGGCAACCAAATCGGGCCGGCAAATAAAGCCATGCTCAATCCTTCCAATTGTGGCCAGGAATGAGCCGCCTGCATGGGCAAAGTTTACGCGCAGTTTGGGTAGTCGTTCAAAAACCCCGCCGAAAATCATGGAACAGATGGCACGCGAAGTTTCTGCCGGCATGCCAACCAGCCACGGTAGCCAGTAGCGTTGCATGTTTTTTTGGCCCATCATGTTCCATGGATGAACCATTATGGCCATGCTTAGTTTTTCACATGCCTCGAAAACGGGGAAGAACCTCTCTTCATTTAAATTCAGATCGTTGATGTTGCTACCGATCTGGATGCCCGTCAGACCAATTTGTTTACATCGTTCCAGCTCCTGCACGGCCAGTTCGGTGTCCTGCATGGGTAATGTGCCAAGGCCCACATAGTGTTTCGGATATTTTTCAACCAGCTCGGCAATGTGGTCATTCAGAAATCGCGCCACATCCAGTCCGTCCAGCGGTTTAGCCCAATACGAAAACATCACCGGAATGGTGCAAACAACCTGTACCTGTGTGTTGTGTTGTGCATATTCTTCAATCCGCAGCTTCGGGTTCCAGGCGTTTTCCTTAATCTCGCGGAAGAACTGATTTCCGCGCATCATTTTGGCATGACCTTTTTTGTGATGTTGTAAATAGATGAAATCGCCATACCCGAATTTTTCGGTCCAGTTGGGCAGCTTTTTCGGGATAATGTGCGTATGCGTATCTATTTTCAACATTTACGGTCTGCGTCAGCCCGCAATATCGTTGGTTTTTTGCTAAAGTTGCAGGCTCCAGCCGTTGCGGTATTCACGTTTTACAAAGGCGTTGGCTTCATCGAAGTTGGTGATCTTCATGTTTTTCCAATCCCATAATAATTTTTTCCGACCGGGATAGGTGTTTTGTCCGTTGTTGTTCTTAATACGGAGGTTGTAACTGCGAATGGCCAGATTGCCCATTAAAATGGCTTCGGTCATGGGCCCGGCATAATCAAAAGGAGAGCTGAGCTCGGCTTTTCCGTAGCCTTTCATGCATGCATTGACCCATTGCAGGTAATGCCCTTCGGGTACGCGCGGTAGTGTTTCCTTTATGTTAAGGTCTTTCATTTTTGCAGTGGGGAGCAAACGCGGATTTTTTCCGTAACCTTCAAATAACATTTTTCCTTTGGTGCCAATCATCAGCAAACCGCCGTCCCAGTCACCAAATGCCTCATCGGGTAAAAGCTCTTCCGGGCGTTCGGGTAGCAACCCTCCATCCATCCAGGTTAGTTTAATATCGGGCTTGCCGTTTTTACCCGGAAATTTGAGGTGGACGATGGATGCCGGCGGGCAGCTTTCCGGAAAATAGCCTTCCTGGAAAAAGCCCGTCCATACTGCCGAGGTACTGCATTCCACTTCCGAAGGATAGTCAACAGGGAGTATGCGGAAGAAGGGGTCGAGGATGTGGCATCCCATATCACCCAGTGCACCGGTGCCAAAGCTCCACCAGCCGCGCCAGTTAAAAGGATGGTATGCCGGGTTATAATCGACCGGTGCGGCCGGGCCTAACCACAAATCCCAATTAAGTTCTTTCGGAACTTCGTGTTTACCCGAAGGTGCAGGGATGCCCTGCGGCCAAACCGGGCGGTTAGTCCACGCGTAAACGTGAGTAACATCGCCTATCAGGCCGGCATCGTATATTTCTTTTCCTTTTCGAACGCCATCAAACGAGCCACCCTGGTTACCCATCTGGGTTACCACTTTGTATTTGCGGGCAGCTTCTGTTAATACACGCGCTTCGTATATACTCCACGTTAGCGGTTTTTGTACGTACACGTGTTTTCCGCGCTGCATGGCAGCCAGTGCGGCTACGGCATGGGTATGGTCGGGGGTGCACACATCAACCGCATCAATATTTTTTGCTTCTTTATCAAGCATGATGCGGAAGTCTTTATAGTAGGTTGCCTTTGGAAAATTTTTTCTCGACTCAGCGGCCATTTTATCATCTACATCGCACAGCGCAACAATCCGCACGTTAGGACTTTTGGCAAATTCGGTAAGGTCGGAAGTTCCTTTGCCGCCTACTCCGATTCCGCCAATGTATAAGGTATCGCTGGGTGGTATGAACCCTTTACCTAATACAAAGCGTGGTACGATGGTAAAGGCTGCGGCAGCGCCGGCCTGTTGAATGAATTTTCTGCGGGATACCATAACGATCAGGAATTTTCAAATTTAACCGTTTCGTTCAACTCGCGCTCGGAATAGGATAGGCCGTATTGCTGCAGCACCTCATCAGGCACACCATTCCACTGGTTTGGGCGGTTACCCATATAACCCAAATCTTTTAATCCCATTTCGCTGGTAAAGAAGCCCGTAGCGGTAAGGTCGCGCAACAGGTTAAAGAAGGTTACGCCTTGCTTCATTTCCGGTTTGGCATCGGCCGGATAGGCAATCTCTTCCACCATTTCAATTTGTTGTTCCGGAGCGCATTCGCGGAAAATTTTTCCAAAGCGTTTCAGGCACTGGTTATCCAGCCAGTGCAATCCTCCGCGCAAAGGAAGCTGATGGCGCGGAATGTCTTTAACAATGAATTCTATGAATTCATGAACGCCTGCTTCGGTTGCGCTGCCACTTACTTCATCGCGGGGTATGATGATATCAATCAGCACTTTAATGGTCGCCATTTCGTCATCGGTGAAATAGCGTTGCGACATGAGTTTTAAGTCGCGCTCCTTTTCAAAAGGATGACGGTCTATGGAAAACTCAGGTGCTTTTTGTTCGGTCTTGTTTTCATTACAGCCTTGTTGTAGCAATACGCCGGTTGATAGTGCGGATATGGCGATGGCTTTGATGGAGTCTCTTCTTTTCATGGGTTAAAAGTTCTGTTGTTTAAACTGTTCGATTATATAATCTGATGCTCTCCAGGAAAGAGCCAGTATAGTCCATGTGGGATTTTTATCGGCTTGCGAAACAAAAGGACCACCATCTACCACGAAAAGATTTTTGCAGTCGTGTGCCTGGTTGAATTTATTGACCACCGATTTTTTAGGGTCGTTGCCCATGCGGGTGGTTCCTACTTCATGAATGATTCTTCCCGGAGTTTCCAGTCCGTAATTTTTTTCCGGGCCGGCAAGCCCCCACGTTATTACAGCTCCCATTTTGTGCATGATTTCCTGAAACGTTTCCTGCATGTGCTTAGCCTGCTTGATTTCGAAATCGCTCCATTTATAGTGAAAGCGTAAAACCGGAATTCCGTACTTATCAACTGTGCCATTAGGATCAATTTCGCAGTAGTTGCTTTCCAAGGCGATGGCTTCTCCGCGGCCGGCCATGCCAACGGAGGCGCCCCAGTAATAACGGTAATCATCTTTGAGTGCAGCGCCATAGCCGCCTCCCTTCTTAATATTACCGTTTCGGTCGGGGAACCTGCCATTCAGGCCCTGAATTCCAAAGCCGAAGCCGTATCCGGGCATGCCCATACCGCCCCAGTATTCGATGTGATAACCGCGGGGGAAATCGAGCTTTTTATTATCCAGCCACCATGGCGTGTAAACATGCATGCCTCCAACACCGTCTTCGTTGTATCGTTTTCGTCCGAACAAAGCGGGAAGCACGCCGCCAAGGGCCGAGCCGGTGGAGTCGTGCAGGTATTTACCAACCAGGTTAGACGAATTGGCCAGGCCATTTGGATGACGTGTGGATTTGGAGTTAAGCAGGAGTCTGGCGGTTTCGCAGGCGCTTGCTGCCAGCACAACAACCTTTGCTTTTACCTGATATTCCTGGAGCGAATGGGTTTCTACATAGGAAACACCAGTTGCCCTGCCGTTCTCGTCCGTCAACACTTCGCGTACCATGGCGTTGACGAACACTTCCATATTTTTTGTTTTCAAAGCGGGTTTAATCAGGCAGGATGAAGAAGAAAAGTCGCCATAAACTGTGCATCCGCGGTTGCATTGTGCGCAATAAAAGCATGCACCGCGTTCATCGTTTATTTTTTTGGTAAGAATGGACAAGCGGGAAGGAATGACCGGAATGCCGATTGATGTGGCGGCTTTTTTAATGAACAGTTCATGTAAGCGTGGTTTGGGAGGAGGAAGAAATTTTCCATCGGGTTCGTTGGGCAGTCCTTCCTTGCTTCCAAATACACCGATAAGTTCATCCACCTTATCGTAGTACGGAGCAACATCCTCATAGCCGATGGGCCAGTCTTCACCCAGGCCATCATGACTTTTCCCCTTGAAATCTTTCGGTCCGAACCGCAACGATATTCTTCCCCAGTGGTTGGTACGTCCTCCTAACATGCGCGAGCGGAACCAGTCGAACTGTGTTCCCGGCACATGGGTGTAAGGTTCGCCCTCCAGCTCCCATCCGCCGTAGGCGGCATCAAAATCACCAAAAGGCCTGAATGCTGTGGAGGCACCACGTCGTGGCGATTCCCACGGCCATTTCAACTGAGTAACGTTTTGTGCAGGGTCGTACCACGGGCCGGCTTCAAGAACGACTACATTTAGCCCTGCCCGGCTTAAAACATAGGCAGCCATTCCTCCGCCGGCTCCTGAGCCAACGATGCATACATCATAAACTTTTGGATGAACCTTAATTTGAAAAGGCATACTGATTATTTTCGAACGGTTAAATGTAGAATTTTATTCGATGCCTGAAAAAGGACTTTATATTCCGTTATGCAAAAGCTTACCACAGCGTTTCTCCTTTTTTTATTAGTCTGTTGCTCAGCCCGAAAAAATCCTGAGCCTTACGGGGCAATTCCATCTGACAGCCAGCTGAGGTGGCATGAATTGGAATATTATATGTTTATTCATTTTGGCCCGAACACATTTACCAACCGGGAATGGGGTGAAGGCACCGAACGTCCCGAAGTTTTTAATCCGGCCAAACTGAATTGCCGTCAATGGGCAGCTACGGCCAGACTGGCCGGCATGAAGGGAATCATCATCACGGCAAAACACCACGATGGCTTTTGCCTGTGGCCCAGTAAATACAGTACGCATACGGTGCGTGAGAGCCTTTGGAAAAACGGTAAGGGTGATGTATTGAAGGAACTTTCTGATGCCTGCCGTGAATATGGACTAAAGTTCGGTGTTTACCTGTCGCCCTGGGATCGCAATCATCCTACCTATGGGACACCTGAGTACAACACCGTTTTTGCTAAGATGTTGGAAGAAGTGCTTACCGGTTACGGGCCGGTTTTTGAACAGTGGTTTGACGGTGCAAACGGTGAAGGGCCGAACGGGAAGAAACAGGAATACAACTGGCCTTTATTTTTTTCGACAGTCAAAAAGCATCAGCCTGATGCTATCATCTTCAGCGATGGAGGGCCGGGCTGCAGGTGGGTAGGGAACGAGCAGGGTTTTGCCGGCGAAACGAACTGGTGCACCTTAAACGCGGACAAGGTTTTTCCGGGGTATCCAAAGTTTGAAGAACTTACCACCGGGCATGAAGACGGTACGCATTGGGTGCCCGCTGAATGCGATGTTTCCATACGGCCGGGATGGTTTTACAGTCCGGATACGGATGATAAAGTAAAGTCTTTAAAACAGCTGGCAGAAATTTATTTCGGTTCTGTCGGGCGTGGTGCTAACCTGTTGTTGAACGTGCCGGTTGACCGAAACGGTCTGATTCCGCGTGCGGACTCTATAAGGTTGATGGAGTTTAGGCAATATCTGGATAAAGCTTTTGCAGTTAATCTGGCTTCCGGCCAGTTAGTTAGAACACCTGCCACAGCTTACGATCATCCATCTTCCAATCTGGTTGATAACGACAGCCGTTCCTGTTGGTTTTCTTCCGAAAAGTATCCGGTTATTGAGCTGATGATGGAAAAGCCTGAGCGCTTTAATATTTTGGTTTTACAGGAGGGCATTGCATATGGGCAGCGAATAAAATCGTTTGAGGTGGATGCGTGGGTAAATGGCAACTACCAAACCATTGCACAAGGTACAACGATGGGTTACAAGCGGATTCTACAGACGGATGAAGTGGTAACGGACAAAATCAGAATCCGGATTACCGAGTCGAAGGCTAATCCTGTTTTATCGGAGATACAGTTATACTACAATCCAATTCAATTATGAATCGCGCCGGGGCACGGGGTCATAACCGCTTGTTCCCCACGGATGGCAACGTGCTATGCGCTTAAGTCCGAGCCACATTCCTTTAACCACGCCCCATTCGTTTATTGCTTCGATGGTGTACTGCGAGCAGCTTGGCGTATGGCGACAGTGTGCACCCAACAGCGGTGAAATGCTGTACTGATAAAACCGGATGGGCAGAATAAAAATTTTTTTTACAAGCGACATGCTGAAGCAGTGTGATGCAGCGGTTTACTCAAGCGTCCAGTTTATTTCGCCATCCTTGCCGTCCATTAACTGAATGCCGAGTGCCTTCAGGTCGTCCCGGATTTTATCCGATAAGGCAAAGTTGCGTTCGGCCCGGGCTTTCTTTCGTAATTCAATAAGTATGCGAAGGGTTCCTTCCAGGAGTTGATGATCCTGACCGGTTTCTTCCTTGAGTCCAAGCACGTCCTGTATAAAGACTTCGTAGGCTATTTTAAATTGCTGAAAGGCTTCAGTACTTGTTTCATATAGCCGCGTGCGGTCGGATTTGAATTCATTTATCCGTGCCGACATATCGAATAACACCGCCAGGGTTTTGGCCGTGTTGAAATCATCACTCATATTCTGGTAAAGTTGTTCGACATAGGAGTGAAGCGTTGCATCCAGTTCGGTCGAACGGTTTGCTCCCGGATGTTCCATCTTTTGCAGGGTAGTCAGGCTATTCGTCAGTCTTTTCAGGGCTTTTTCAGCTGCCTGAAGTGCTTCGTTCGAAAAGTCGAGGGTACTGCGGTAGTGTGCCTGCAACATGAAAAACCGGATGGTCATGGGTGAATAAGCCTGTGCCAGCAGCGGGTGATTACCGGTAAAAAACTGTTGCAGGTTTATAAAGTTACCCAGCGACTTGGCCATTTTCTGGCCGCTAATGGTAAGCATATTGTTATGCATCCAGTACTTTACCGGTGATTTACCGAATGCACCAAAGCCCTGCGCGATTTCGCATTCGTGGTGAGGAAACTGCAGGTCCATACCGCCCCCGTGGATATCGAAAGGTACACCCAGGTATTTTGCACTCATGGCAGTACACTCAATATGCCAGCCTGGAAAGCCTTCGCCCCAGGGCGAGGGCCAGCGCATGATGTGCTGAGGCTGGGCTTTCTTCCACAACGCAAAATCCAGCGGGAAGCGCTTTTCTTCCATGCCCTCGGTGTCGCGGGTATTTACCAGCAAATCTTCAACTACCTTGCCGGACAGCTCTCCATATTTACCGGTTGCTAAGTATTTTTTTAAATCGAAATACACCGAACCATTCACTTCGTATGCCAAACCCTGCTCAAGAATTTTTTTTGTCAGTTCAATTTGTTCAATGATGTGTCCGGTAGCAGTCGGTTCAATGTCGGGCGGAAGTACATTGAGTTGTTCCATGGCCCTGCGGTAACTGTTGGTGTACAGTTGTACCACTTGCATGGGCTCGAGTTGTTCCAGGCGGGCTTTTTTCAGGATTTTATCTTCGCCTTCATCGGCATCGTTTTCCAAATGACCCACATCGGTAATGTTGCGCACATACCTGACTTTATAACCAAGATGCCTGAAATAGCGGTTTACAATATCGAATGAAATAGCTGAACGTGCGTGTCCCAGATGCGGATCACCATAAACGGTTGGGCCGCAAAGATAAATACCCACATACCCGGGTGTAATGGGTTCAAACTTCTCCTTATTCCGCGTGAGCGAGTTGGTGAGATAAACCGGATACTTTTCGTACAGTTGCATAAATGATGACGGGGGCGAAACTACTAAAAATCGTTGTTCTTAGGTGGATGCGCATGTTTTAAACAAGACAATTGACTTTAAAGGATAAATCAATTAACGATGGACCATCAGACTATGGACTATCAGACTATGGACTAATCAACCATGGACTAATCAACCATGGACTAATCAACCATGGACTAATTATTACCAACCACAAACTCAGGCACAGGAATATCTGTACCCAGCTTTTTATTGATTTCGGGAATGAGAAAGCGGCACAGTTCGGGGGAGTGTAATTCATTATGCTGATGCATGAAAAAATAAACAGAACGGATACCGGCTTCTTTCCAGTTGGCTATCCGATGAACCCAATCCATACAACGCTGGTAGTCGGATGCATGGAGGCTGTTTCCCACAAACCGTATGAAAGCGTAAGGAGTGGTGAGGCGCATGTGCAGGCAGTCCCTTCGTCCGGCAGCATCGGTTATTACCATACCCACATTCATTTGCTGCAGGAAAGAAGAGAGCTTCGCAAAGGAATTAGGGTCTGCAAACCATTGCGGGTGGCGCAGTTCAATAAATAATTCCAAATCGCGCGGGAGCGATTCCACAAAAGCCATGATGGTTTCGGCCGAGTTGGGACCCATGGCCGGATGCGGCATGAGAAACACCGGCCCGAGATTATTTCCAAATCCGGAAATGCCATCCAGAAAACGGTCGGTTAGTTGTTGAACATCTTTCAGCCGCCTGAGGTGGGTGATTTGATCAGTAAATTTTGGACAGAATTTAAAATCATCGGGTACTTTGCTTTTCCACGTGCTCGTTTGCCTGCGGGTGGGCATGCGGTAAAATGTTGCATTGAGTTCGATGCATTTAAATTTTCGGGCGTAATGTTCCAGGAACTCACCGGCTTTAGTGCCTTTCGGATAAATCTTACCAACCCAGTCGGGTCGGCCCCATTTGGCGCAGCCCACGTAAATCTGAAAATGATTGTGATGATTTTTTTGCTGACGCAAAACATTTCCGGTTTCCGGCCGGTCGGGTGGGAGCGTAAAATCAATGGTATCCAGTTGTTCAGAAGGCACGCGGCCGAATTCCATAGAATGCTGCTTAATCGTTTTATACAGGCAAAACAATAAAATAAAGCCATGCAAATAAAAAAAGACAGTATTCAATTCGTATAAAAAGTTATTTACCAGTTATCCGGTTTAATTATATTTCAGACTAAACGAATAATTATGAGGCTGATTTTTACAAGCATTTTCTCTTTGTTTTTCATCGGTCTAATAAATGCACAACCCGACCCGCAGCGCATTGAAAAACTTAAAGCCGAAGTGGTTGCTGAAGTGGACAAGCTTGCGCCTCTCGGTCAGCAAATCAACGACATGTTGTTCAGCTTTGCCGAACTGGGTTTTCAGGAATTTGAAACCCTGAATTATCTGACTGCCTTGCTCGAAAAGCAGGGCTTCAAAATCCAGCGCGGCATTGCAGGCGTGCCAACCGCATGGATTGCCACGTGGGGATCGGGTAAGCCGGTTATCGCATTGGGTTCGGACGTGGATTGCATTCCCAAGGCATCGCAAAAACCCGGCGTAGCTTACCACGACCCGCTTGTGGAGGGTGCGCCCGGTCATGGTGAAGGGCATAATTCCGGGCAGGCCGTCAATATCCTCGCAGCGCTGGCACTGAAAAAAATTATGGAGCGCGATAAAATTCCCGGCACGTTGATGTTGTGGCCCGGCATTGCCGAAGAACTGGTGGGCACAAAAGCATACTATATCAGGGCCGGGTATTTTAAAGATGTAGATGCATGCATCTTCACGCACGTGGGCAGCAATCTGGGTGTTTCGTATGGCGATGCCGGTAACAATGGTTTAGTGTCGGTGCGCTTTACTTTTGAAGGTTCGGCGGCCCATGCAGCCGGTGCACCGTGGCGTGGGCGCAGTGCGCTCGATGCCGTTGAACTGATGAACATCGGGTGGAACTTCCGGCGTGAACATCTGGAATTAACCCAACGCTCGCATTACGTAATTTCCGATGGAGGCGACCAGCCCAACGTGGTTCCATCCAAAGCATCGGTATGGTATTATTTCCGCGAGCGCACCTATCCGGATATCAAACGACTTTTTGACCTTGGTATAAAAATGGCCGAAGGCGCTGCGTTAATGACCGATACCAAATTCAGGTATGAAATTCTCGGTTCAGCATGGCCCGGTCATTTTAATAAACCATTAGCCGAAGCCATGTATGAAAACATCAAAAAAGTTGGATTGCCTCAATGGTCGCCGGAAGATCAGCTACTGGCTAAGGCCGTTCAGTTAGAAATGAAATCACCAAAGGTTGAAGGTCTTGCCACCAAACTTGATACGCTGGGATTACCCACACCTACCGGAACGGTAAATGTTATGGGCCGGCAACTCATGGCCATGGGCGGTGGTTCGGATGATATTGCAGATATAAGCTGGTCATTACCCACCATCGTTTTGCGGTATCCGTCCAATATTCCCAACCTGCCGGGTCATCATTGGAGCAATGCCATATCCATGGCAACACCCATTGCACATAAAGGTATTGTGTATGGTGCCAAAGCCGAGGCCATGACCCTGGTTGATTTACTGCTGAAGCCGCAGATCATAAAGGATGCGTGGGACTATTACCGTAATGAGCAAACGAAAGAAATTCAATACATCCCGCTGGTTGGTGAAAAAGATAATCCGGCTATTTATCTGAATCAGAAAATAATGGAGGAGTTTAAGCCGAAACTAAAAGCCTATTACTACAACCCGACCCGATATAAAACCTATCTGGAGCAACTGGGCATAAAATATCCTACCTTGCGTCCCGACCAGCTGGAGGCCGTTCAAAAGCTGGAAAATAAAAAGTAAGATGTTTACCGGGATTATTGAGGAAACAGGTGAAGTACTTGAAATACGAACAGAAAAAGGCAACCGTCACTTTCGCATTCGCAGCCGCATGTCGGCAGAATTAAAGCCCGACCAAAGCGTGGCCCATCAGGGTGTGTGCCTTACGGTTACGCATGTAGAGCAGGGTAGTCACTGGGTTACTGCAGTAGATGAAACGCTGGGCCGCTCAAATTTGGGTGACCTGAAGCCGGGTGATTTTGTAAACCTTGAGCGCAGCATGCCGGTCGGTGGGCGACTGGATGGTCATATCGTGCAGGGACACGTTGACCAAACCGGCACCTGCCTGGCTGTTACCGAAGACCACGGAAGCTGGTTGTTCGATTTTTCATTTCAGCCTTCGCCATCGGCCATGCTGGTAGAAAAGGGCAGCATTTGTGTTAACGGCGTAAGTCTTACGTGTTTCGGAATTACGGATTTGTCATTTCGGGTAGCGATTATCCCTTATACCTTCCATCACACTACTTTTCAGTTCCTTAAGCCGGGTGACCGCGTAAATCTGGAATTTGACATTATTGGAAAATATGTGCAGCGTCTAATGCAACCCTACCGATAGGTGGAGCGTCTGCTGAATGTGGATATTATGCGATTGATAATCATTTTTCTACTGTTATTTTCCATTCAGTGGATAGCCGCTCAGCCTAAGCGCACCTATCAGTTCTCGGAAAGTTTTACCCGCGTTTCGGTTTTTGGTCCTTTTAAAGTAACGCTCGTTCCATCCGATAAAAACGAACTTATCCTGAATTACGAAAAGATCGATCCCGATGATGTGGTAACTGAAATTGACGAGGACCGGCTGGTGTTGAAGATGCGCAACCGAAAGTACCTGGATGACTGGCGTGAGAACCGCGGAAGTGACTATGTTAAAGTCATATTGCATTACAAGTCGGTAGATGAGATTTCTGCTAAAGCCGGTGCAGTTGTTAGCAATGAATCCTTCCTGGTTTCCCGCAACCTGTTGATTGAAAGTGATATGGGTGCGCAGGTAAATTTAAATGTTAAAGCAAAGAACCTGTATATTAAATGCAACATGGGTTCGGATAATCGCCTTACCGGAAAAGCAGAATTACTTGATATCAAAGCGGGCATGGGTAGTATGTTACATGCAGGCGATCTGACAGCGCAGTCATGTTTCATAAAGGCCAGCATGGGTGCTGAAGTTAAAGTACAAGTAACCGAAGAGCTGGTGGCCAATGCATCCATGGGGGCTGTGGTGCATTACAACGGAACCCCGGCTAAAACTGATTTTACTACTGCTTTGGGAGGAGAGGTTTTGAGTCGTAATCGGTAAAAACTTTGCTAAAGCTCTTCTTCATTCCCAAATAGATTGTTGCAGCACAGGCCATCCCGGTTAATGCTCCGGCCAGGATGTCGCCCGGATAATGAACACCAAGATAAATGCGTGTATAACTCATAAAGGCTGCCCACGCAAACAGCCACCTTGTTGCCGGATAATGATTGCGCAGTAATAGCCACACCAGTAGCGCGGTGGCGAAACTGTTGGCTGCATGTCCGGAAACAAAACTGAATTCACCACCTTTATAACCATCAACCAAATGAAGCATATTGGCTAGTTCCGGGTTGTGCGAAGGCCGAACGCGGGCAAAATAGGGTTTCATCAGTCCGCTGGTCAGGCGGTCGGTTAAAGTGATGGTTAACGCAGTTCCGGCCAGTGGAATCCATGAACGATTCTTATAAACTTTTATAACCAGGTAAATGAGCAGTGCATATAGCGGAATCCAGGCCCAGGTTTTGGTTAAAAACAACATCACAGGATCCAGCCAGGGCAGGTTCAATTGGTTGAGCGTAAGCAGCAGTTCTTTATCGGCCTGGTTTAGTTTTTCCAGCATCACTTTCCGTTTTGTGCAAAATTACCGGTAATTCGCAACATCATGAATGAGAAAAAAAGTTCGCTGGCTCCCGATGCAGTAGTGATGATACGACCGGCTTTTTTCGGATATAACCATGACACGGCCATAACCAATGTATTTCAGCAGCCCCCTGATTTGGATGAGGGCGAAATTCACCGTAAAGCCCTTGCGGAGTTCGACCGCATGGTTGATTTGCTGCGGGCGCATGATGTGGAAGTTTATCTTTTTGATGATACCAAGGAGCCGCGAAAGCCCGATGCTGTTTTCCCGAACAACTGGTTTTCATTTCACCCGGATGGTACGGTTATCTTGTATCCGATGCACGCACCAATACGCCGGACCGAGAGGCGAAAAGATATTCTGGATGAAATCAACAGGATTTTTCCCGTGAAACGTCTTTTGGATTATTCTGAATATGAAAAAGAGGGTATTTTTCTGGAGGGTACGGGTAGCCTGGTGATGGATTACGTTAACCGGATTGCCTATGCCAGCATTTCACCTCGAACGAGTGAAATACTTGTAAGGAAGGTTTGCAATGAATTAAGCCTACAGCCCGTTCTTTTTCATGCTGTTGACGATCACAACAGGCCGGTTTACCATACCAATGTGGTGTTAACTGTTGCCGAAAAGCTTTCGTTGATTTGTCTGGATGCTGTGCCAGACGAAGAAGAGCAGGAAATCCTGCTCACCAGTCTTCGCGATACCGGTCATCGGGTTATTGCCATTAGTAATACACAGATGAAATCCTTCGCGGGTAACATGATGGAAGTGATGACGCGTCATGGCAAACCGTTACTGATTATGTCGGAAACCGCATATCGTTCACTTTTACCCGGGCAGTTGGATGCCATAACTCAATTAACCGAAATTTTAACGATTAATGTTCAAACCATCGAGCGCTACGGAGGAGGGAGTGTGCGTTGTATGATGGCAGGAGTATTCAATCAAGTTTGATTGTTGCAGATTCCTGAATACTTTCAAGCCATGCCTCAGCTTCATTCTTGCTTTGAAAAAATTTTACCTTCACACCTGCATTATGTAAGTTTTCATCAATTCTTTTGAGATAATCTTCATTATGTTGCTTTGGGTCAAAGATAACTGCAACGTAAGACAGGCCATTGTTAACTGCGTCGGGTAGTATTGTTGTCAGCATCCAAATCTGATCTTCCGATGGTACTCTTCCCTGTTTGCGAAGGTCGCTGATCCAGAAAGGTGTGTTGTACAGCCGAAGTATTTCAAGCGATTTTTCAAAAATTTTCCGGTATGCTTCGCTGGTGGGCTGCTGTTTCCAGATAATGCCGCAAAGATTTAATCTTGCATTGTAATAAATCCGGCCGTACTCGTTGTCATCACAAATCTGGCCTTCAACTTCAGCAGGCTTTTTAAAATTAAGAATAAAAGTCGTTCCAGTATTTAGTTTACTTTCAACCGAAATACTGCCACCCATCAACTCCATTTGTGTTTTAACCAGGTACAGTCCTAATCCTTTACCTTCGGTATGTGTATGGAATCGTTTGTACATGCTGAACAGGTCCTTTCCAAACTGATCGAGATTAATTCCCAATCCGTTATCACTAATGGTTACCAGAACTGCGTCTCCGTTCATTTGCGATTTAAGGATAAGTTTTAGTGGTCGCGTATGGGCGCGGTATTTAATTGCATTGCTGATGAGGTTGTATAGCACACTGTTAATCATGGGGCGGATGCCATACACAAAAGGTGCTTTCGCGAAATCCGTTTCTATTTGCGCATCGGCAGGAAATTGCTCCTTTAGCGTTAGCAAAATACGTGTTACTTCCTGAAGCAAATCAACTTTTTCCTTAATGCCGTAGATGGCATTTCTCAGATCGATAATTTTATTTAAGTCGCGGATGATGGTATCCAGATCTGTGGTCGAATTTTTTAATAACCTGAGCAAGTATCTTTGTTCTTCACTTAAACCACTTTGATCACGGCTTAACAGGTTGGTTAAGCCAATTAAGCGGGCCACCGGACCCCTAAGGTTATGCGAAAGGGTGTAGGAGAACTGTCGTAACTCACTGTTATGTTTAGACAATTCATCGTTAGCCATTAGCAGTTCCTGACTTTTTTGTTTGACCAACTCTTCCAGGTGTTCGTTATGTTTCCGCAGTTCTTCTTTTTGCTTTTCGATTAACTGATATGCATCCTGAAGCTTTTCCTGATTGGTGCGCAGCTCTTCCGATTGGTTAGTTATTTCTTTAATCAGGGACTCCTGATTGTGCAAAGCAGATTCCAGTTTTTTGTTTTTCTCATGAAGTTCGCTCATTAACCGGATATTTTCATCATCCTTTTTATCCGTCAGGCGCTTCATCAGGAAAGCCGAAGCGGTAAGGGTTACAAAATGAATTCCAAACACCAGGTTGTAGTAAAGGAAAAGGTCCCTGCGTGAATAAAATTCAACTTCATGGCCAATGAGCTGTAGCAGAAAATCATATCCGAGAACACAAACAGCACATATGGTTAAGGATAGCGTTATCCATTTTTTTTCCCTCAGGGTATCGAAAACCAGCATGGGAAGTATGCATGTGGCCATAGCCAGAATACGCGGCGGAAAGTAAGAAGCCGTATGAATAAGCGGTGTACTTCGGGCGGAAGAAAAGGACATAAGTATGATGATAAACACAGGTACAAAGCAGGAAGCGAGCAGGCGACCAGCTTTATTATACCCGTAATATTGAAGAAGGGGAATTAATGGGTAGAAAAAAAACGAAATACCAATTCGTAAAATACCGGGCGTAATGCCGGAGATGGCAATAAGGAAAATTATCAGAACAATCGTTAAGAGGAAAACAATAAGGGCAAACTGATTGGCCAGAATAATACTTCTGTGTAAATGGTTATCAGCCTTTTGTGTGCCGAGGTGGAATAACTGGTTTATTAGATGCATGGGTTTACAAAGATAGAATGGAAATACGTATTAGTATTTCGTGTATATTAACCCTTCAAACAACCCGTGTTTATGGAAAAATTTGATTTGGTGGTAATCGGCGCGGGCCCTTCGGGGTACGCGGCTGCCATGCGTGCCCTCGATTTCAAAAAGAAAGTTTTACTGGTGGAGCGAAGCCGGGTAGGAGGTGCAGGTGTTACCAACGGGGCCCTGTCTTCAAAAACCTGGTGGGAGTTATCGCGCGAGGCGGCCGGTTTCAGGAAAAACCTGCGGAGATATAACCTTCACGCTCCTGAAATTTCTTATAAGGAAATTCAGGCGGAAGTACGCCGGGCTGTGGCCGAGCGTAAACACATGCTGGAAGAGCACATGGAACTGATTAAACAGTCACCACTGGGTAAATACCTTACTTTCAGAAAAGGCAATGCCCGGCTTGTTGGTGAGCATGAGGTGGAAATCACTGAGGGCCTAAAAAAAGAAGTAGTTCATGCGGACTACATCATACTTGCCACCGGAAGCCGCCCACGCTACTTACCTGAGCTGCCGATTGATGAAAAAATTGTAATGACCAGTGAAGGTATTGAAAACATGGATGATTTTCCGGAAAGTATGGTGATTGTAGGTGCAGGCGTTATCGGTTGTGAATACGCTACCATATTTTCCGGCTTTGGAAAAACACGGGTTAATCTGATTGATAAGGGGGACCGCATACTTCCGTTTGAAGATGAAGACGTAGTACGGGTGATTGAACGAAACATGGAAAACAACGGCGTGCTGATACACCGCAATTCACGCCTGATACGTATGGAAATAAAGCATGGCAGGGTTGAATATGAACTGGAGTACAACGATGGCGCGCGCGAAATCTTTAACGTGGAAAAGGCATTGGTTGCCGTTGGCCGCACGCCTAACTACGAAGATTTGTGGGATGAGAATAAGGTAGATATTCACATATCCAAACGGGGAATTGAGGACACCGACACCCAGACGAATATTCCGCACATTTATGCCGTGGGCGATATTACTGCGGATATATCGTTGGTTAATGTGGGCGAACTGGAAGGACGATACGCAGTAGAAAAGATTTTTGGTAATCCGAAGCGTAAGCTGATTTATGAAAACATCAGCACCATTATGTTTCTTAATCCGGAAGTTGCCGGCGTAGGTTTAAATGAAATTCATGCACGCGAGAAAGGCATTGACTACAAAGTAGCAACGGTGGATTACAGTTGCATTCCGCGTGCCATTGCAAAGCGCAATACGCAGGGCTTCATTAAGCTGCTTGTAACCAACGATGAGGAAATGAAAATACTGGGAATGAAGGTGGTGGGTAACCATGCATCGAGTGCCATTCAGGCAGTGGCTTTGCTTATTTCCATGAACAAGGGAATTGAAGAGCTGGCAGAATGTGTGCATCCGCATCCATCCATCACCGAAGGTATTCAGGAATGTGTGCGCATGCTGTTGGGTAAGTCTTTATTTAAGCCCACGGCTTTGTCCGGCAAACTTTCGTGTAAAGCATGTACAAACGGAGTATATGCTGATTTAACTCATTAAAATTTTCTTGTCTTATGGCCCGATTAAATCTTTTTATTCTGCTGAGTTTTTTGTTGGGATGTTCCGCCCCCAAAAATGAAGTAAACTCAGTCGGTGATAACAGCCGGGTTTCGGTTGATTGGCCGGGCATTTATTTCGGTATTTTGCCTTGTGCCGATTGTGAGGGAATCCGAACGGAATTACAACTCGACAAAAATGAAAGCTATAGAATGGTTAACGAATACCTGGGTAAAGAAGAAAATAAGTTTAGCTATAGCGGGAAATTTTTATGGAGCAAGGATGGTAATAAAATCATTTTGGTAATTAACCAAAAGCCTGACAGCAGTTTCCAGTTTCAGGTGGGAGAGTATAGTTTATGGAAACTGGACAGGGCAGGAAAGAAGATTACGGGTGCATTGGAGGATCGTTACATTTTAAATAAAATCGAAAAGGATACGGTAATTGTTGAGAAGTATTGGAAGCTCATTGAGTTGCATGGAAAGCCTTACGTTCCTGATACATTGTTAAAGAAGCAGCCTCATATGATCCTAAAAATTCCTGATAATCGTGTGGTGGGCAACAGCGGTTGCAGTCAATTCATGGGTACTTATCAGATTCAGCCAGGTTATCAGATTAAATTCTCGCGGATGTCCTCTACCATGATGGCCTGCCCTAATATGGACCTCGAGCGGGAATTTTTAAAAGTTCTGGAAGTGACGGATAGCTACGCAATCTTTCGTGACACGTTATCACTCCATAAGGCCCGCATGGCTCCGCTGGCGCGTTTTGTGGCGGTGTATCTGCGTTAAGGTTGCGTTCCATCGGCGATTACCCAATTATAAAGTGTAGACTGGATTTTATCGGCTTCTTAATGACTTATTATTGCTAATTTTGAAAAAAAAAATTCATTTAAATGCGGTTGGAAAGAAAAAACGAAAAACAAATTACATTGACGGTATCTGCTTCTATTGATGCTTTCGGTCTTCAGCGATTAATTGACTATATAAAGTATCTCGAGGCAACTTCCAGGAGCAAAGTAAAACAAACGGACATAGATAAGCTTGCAGCTGAAACAAACGCTTCCTGGTGGTCCAAGGACAAAAATCGGTTCATTAAATGAGAATAATTGTTGATGCAAACATTATAATCAGCGCTATTCTCAACTCTAATGGAAAAATTGGTGATTTACTTATAAACTCTGGTAAGCAGTTCAAATTTATTGCTCCCTTACGAACAGAAATTCTTAAAAATTATTCCCGCTTGAGTGAAATCTCCGGCATGACAAGAGATGAAATAAGTGAGGCTGAATTTCAGATTTTCAAATTAAACCATCTGCATGGACTGCAGCCGTAAAACTGGTTGCAGACATTGACCCGAATGACACTCCCTATATTGCATATGCAAAGCACTTTCGCTGAAAAATTTGGAGTGGCGATAAAAAGTTGATTAATGGTCTTTTGAAAAAGGGATTCACAGATTTTATTTCTACTAATGAGCTTTTTAATCTCCGTAAATTTTAGCTGATTTATAATTACGCACTATTTTTCATCTCTGTGTCGTTTTTCAAGAACTGCTTCCACATCGGCAAAACTTTTGTTACGGGATATCAGCAACACCAGGTAATGGTAGAATAAATCGGCTGCCTCGTTAAGAAAACGTTCATCATCTTCATCTTTCGCGGCAATTACCAGTTCAACGGCTTCTTCGCCTACTTTTTGTGCAATGCGATTTAAGCCGTTTTTAAAAAGGGAGGTGGTATAGGAGCCCTGTTTGGGATTTTCTTTGCGCCTTCGGATAATTTCTTCCAGTTTGTCGCACATTCGTTTGGTGTTGACTTCACCAAAACACGTATCCGATCCTGTGTGGCACACCGGCCCGGTTGGTATGACCTGAATGAGTAAAGTATCGTTATCACAATCGGTTTGTATGTTTACTACTTCCAGGAAGTTCCCCGATGTTTCTCCTTTCGTCCATAGCCGTTGCTTGGAACGACTGAAAAAGGTCACCCGCCTCTCCGCAACTGTTTTACGATAGGCTTCTTCATTCATATAGCCGAGCATCAGCACCTTGCCGGTAACATGGTCCTGGACGATACAGGGTATTAACTTTTTTTGTGGTGTAAACAGGGTTGTCATAATCTTACCGGTATATTTTTTTGATGTAAAAAATGTTTTAGCTCAGGTATTTTGATGGTACCGAAATGAAACACACTGGCGGCCAGGGCTGCATCGGCCCGACCGAGTACAAAAACATCGAGAAAATGACCGGGCGAGCCTGCACCGCCTGATGCAATAACCGGAATGTGAAGCAGCATGTTGAGCTTTTGCAGTGCATCGATCGCAAAGCCCTGTTGGGTGCCATCGTGGTCCATACTGGTAAAAAGAATTTCACCGGCCCCGCGCTCCTGTACTTCTTTGGCCCATGTGAAGAGCTTTTTGTCGGTAGTTCGTTTGCCGCCATGCGTATGCACAGTCCAGGTGTTATGTATTTTCCGGGCATCAATGGCTACTACGATGCACTGCGAACCAAAGGCATTTGCCAGTTCCTCAATCAAAGCGGGTCGTTCAACAGCAGCGGTGTTAATACTCACTTTATCGGCTCCGGCCTCCAGCAATGCAGCTACATCGGCAACGGAGTTAATACCTCCGCCAACGGTGTAAGGAATGTTAATCTGCCGTGCCACATCCCGAACCCATTTGTGCATGGTTTTTCGCTCTTCTTCAGAGGCCGAGATATCCAGAAAAACCAGTTCGTCAGCGCCTTGTTGTGCGTAGGCTGCAGCCAGCTCAACGGGGTCGCCTGCATCGCGCAGGTTGATGAAGTTAATGCCTTTAACGGTGCGACCACCTTTAACATCCAGGCAGGGTATAATACGTTTGGTCAGCATTACAGGAGGTTCCGGTTTTTAAGTTCTTCGGCTGTTATCTTTTTTTCATACAACGCTTTCCCGATGATGACGCCCTCCAGCTTCAGGTAATTCAGTTCCTCCACATCATCCGCAGAGCTCACACCACCGCTGGCTATGATGCCCAGCTCGGGAAATTTTGCTTTGAGTTTTTTATATAAAGCGAAATTCGGTCCCTTAAGCATGCCGTCTGTGTTAATGTCCGTGCATGTTACATGACGAAGCTTTTTGAATTTTTTTATCAGGTCGAAAACAGAGATACCTGCATCTTCCTGCCAGCCGGCTATTTGCACTTTTTCCTGTTGCACATCGGCACTGAGGATGAAATTATCGGAACCGAATTTTTGCATCCATTCATCAAATTTATCCGGCTGCAGAACCGCCATACTTCCTACGTTTATGTATTCCACTCCCAGGCCCATCAGTCGTTCAATTTCTTCTTCGGTTTTTACGCCACCGCCAAAATCCATTTTTAAGGCTGTGCTTTCTGCAATTTTCTCAATCACTTTCCAGTTCATTACCTTTCCGTGGCGCGCACCGTCCAGGTCAACCAGGTGCAGGTGTTCAAACCCTTCTTCTTCAAATTCCCTGGCCACTTTAACCGGGTCTTCGCTATACACGGTTACTTTGCCGAAGTCGCCCTGCACCAACCGTACGCATTTGCCTTTAATCAAGTCAATTGCCGGTATGATTTTCATTTTCATGCGCGGACATTGAAGGAGTTTAAAAAATAATGCAGTAATGCCTCTCCGGCTGCAGCCGATTTTTCGGGATGGAACTGCACGGCAAGAAAGTTATCTTTTTTCATTATTGCGCTGAACGGAAGAATGTATTCACAACGGGCGAGGGTGTGGCTATTTACCGGTATATAATAACTGTGTACGAAATAAAAGGAAGGTTGCTGAACGAAACTTCCCAGGCCATTGGCCATGAATTCCACCTGATTCCAGCCCATGTGCGGTACTTTATGTTGGCTATCGGCTTCAAATTTTTTTACGGTTTCATCAAATATTCCCAGGCAACCCGTATTTCCTTCTTCTGAATACCGGCATAACAACTGCATGCCCAGGCAGATACCCAGCACAGGCTGCCTGAGTGAACGAATCACTTCATCCAGTTTTCTATCCTTCAGAAATTGCATGGTAGTATGCGCCTGCCCGACACCCGGAAAAATTACCTTGTCGGCTTTGGTAATCTCCTCCGGATGTTCGGTAATCACAAAATCCGCACCAAGTCTTTCAAGCGCGTATGCCACCGACTGGATGTTACCGGCGTTGTATTTAATCAATGCAATTTTCATGACTGTTTTTTACGAAACATTTATCCGTATTTTCCATACAGAATGTAAACATTAAATTACAATGTCCCTTTAGTTGAAGGTAACTGATTACCCTCCCGCTTCACGGCCATTTTCAACGTACGCGCAAATGCTTTGAAGATGGACTCAATTTTATGATGTTCGTTTTCGCCTTCGGCTTTAATGTGCAGGGTACATCTGGCTGTGTCGGTAAATGATTTGAAAAAGTGCATAAACATTTCGGTGGGCATATCACCGATTTTTTCGCGCGTGAATGTAGCTTCCCACTTCAGCCACGGTCTTCCGCCCAGATCAAGTGCAACAGTGGCCAGGCAGTCGTCCATAGGCAACATAAACCCATACCTTCCGATACCACGTTTATCTCCCAGCGCTTTTTGAAAAGCCTCGCCCAATGCAAGGGCAGTGTCCTCAATGGTGTGGTGCTCGTCAATGTATAAATCACCTTTCGCCTTGACAGTCAGGTTGAACATGCCGTGACGGGCAAGCTGGTCGAGCATGTGGTCGAAAAAGCCGATGCCTGTTTCAATGTGCGATTGCCCGCTTCCGTCCAGGTTAATTTGTATGCGTATATCGGTTTCAAGGGTTTGGCGATGCACTTCGGCTGTGCGTTCCGGTTTCCTTAGAAATTCATAAATGGTTTTCCAGCTTTTGGTTATCAGCGCACAGCAATCGCGGAGTTTTTTTTGTTCAAGTTCAGCGGCCAGCCTTCCGTCATTTATCAGGATAGCGCGGCATCCCAGGTTTCGCGCAAGCTCAACATCGGTTATGCGGTCGCCAATTACCCAGGAATTTTTCAGGTCGTACGCTGACGAAAAATATTTCCCTAACATGCCTGTGCCCGGTTTCCTTGTGGATTGATTTTCGTTCGGAAAGGAGCGGTCAATGTGTACGGCAGTAAAGTGAATGCCTTCGCCTTCCAGTGTTTTCATCAGCTTGTTGTGAGCGGGCCAGAAGTTTTCTTCCGGAAACCGTTCGGTACCCAATCCATCCTGGTTAGTTACCATAACCAGTTCAAAATCTGTTTCTTCAGCCAGCTGGCTCAGCCAGCGCAGCATGCCGGGATAAAACTCCAGTTTCTCCAGGCTGTCTATTTGCTCGTCCGGAGGTTCCGTAATCAGCGTGCCATCGCGGTCGATGAATAAAACTTTTTTCATGAGCCCGTAGGTTCAAATTTGTTGAGTGTTTCGATAAGTTTTTTGTTTTCAGCGGGTGTTCCAATGGTTATTCGCAGGCAGTTGTCGCCATGCAATACGGTTGAACGGTCGCGCACGATGATTCCGTTCGAAAGCAGATGCCGGTAAACAGCCCGGGCATTGGTAAATCGTACCAGTAGAAAATTGGCATCGGAAGGATACACGTACAGCACCGTTTTGATGCCTGAGAGTTTCGTAACCATGCTGTTACGTTCTGCAATAATTTCTTCAACCTGCTTCCTGAAAGTGGACTGGTCATCCAGTTGTTTCATGGCATACTCCTGGGCAGCGCTGCTTACGTTATACGGAGGTTTGATTTTATTCAGCCAGGCAATCACATCCGCGTTTCCCATGGCAAGTCCGATACGCAAACCGGCAAGTGCATAAGCTTTTGAAAGCGTTTGCATCACCACAAGGTTTGGCCATTTATTCAGTTCGGGTAAAAAACCTCCATCACCGGAAAAATCTATGTATGCTTCATCTACAACAACCAGGCCGGTAAACGAGTCAATAACTTTACGTACTGCTTCTTTGTTCAGCAGGTTACCCGAGGGGTTATTGGGCGAGCAGAGGAAGATAACTTTAACCGAAGGATTGACGTAAGAAAGCACCTTTTCCGGGTCCACTTCGAATGTATCGGTTAAAGGAACGCGAATGGTTTTTATTCCGTTTATCTGCGCACTTACTTCATACATTCCATACGTGGGATTAGTGATGAGCAGGGAATGCTGTTGCGGTTCGCAGGTTAATCGTATGATCAGGTCAATGACTTCATCGCTTCCGTTGCCGATGAAAATATTTTCCGGTGACACGTTTTTTAACCGGCTGATTTTTTCTTTCAGCTTGCGCTGATGCGGGTCAGGATAGCGATGATATGCTGAAGGGTAGGGATTTTCGTTGGCATCAAGAAAAATATCGGCCACTCCCTGAAACTCATCGCGCGCTGTGCTGTATGGCTTAAGCGTGAGGAGGTGAGGCCTGATGATGCGGGTTATATCAAATGTTGTATAGTTCATTTCTGCAGATCATTTAACCGGATGGCTATTGCTCTGGCATGGCCTTCGAGGTGCTCGGCCTGTGCCATTTCCATTACGGCGGGTCCGAGATTTTGTATTCCTTCCCGGGTTATTTGCTGAAAGGTGATGTATTTAATAAAACTTTCGGTTGAAACTCCGCCAAAAGTGCGGGCAAAACCATTGGTGGGAAGCGTATGGTTGGTTCCCGATGCGTAGTCGCCTGCCGCTTCCGGCGAATAAGGACCGACAAATACCGAACCGGCATTGCGTATGCGCCCGGCTTTCGATTCCGCATGCCGGGTGTTAATAATCAAATGTTCGGGGGCATAACTGTTAATGAAATCGAGTGCATCCTCGTCGCGGGAAAAAATAATCGCCCGACTGTTCATCAAAGCCTGTTCAGCTATTTCCTTCCGTGGCAATGTTTCGAGTTGTTTTTCTAATGCTGATAAAATCGCTTCGGCTGTTTGGTTTTGGTTGCATACCAGCATCACCTGACTGTCTGTTCCGTGTTCGGCCTGTGACAACAGGTCGGCTGCTGCAAAAGCCGGGTTAGCCGTGTCATCAGCCCACACCAGTACTTCACTCGGACCGGCCGGAAGGTCAATTGAAATGCCTTCGCGCGACACCATTTCCTTTGCTTTGGTAACGTACTGATTGCCGGGTCCGAAAATTTTGTCAGTTGCCGGTATGGTTTCCGTTCCATAGGCCAATGCAGCTATGGCCTGTGCACCTCCGGTTTTGAAAATTTTGCTCACGCCGGCTAACTCAGCCGCATACAGGATGGCGGGATTTACTTTACCATTTTTATCAGGTGGAGTGCATAAAATCACCTCATCGCATCCGGCTATGCGTGCCGGTATGGCCAGCATGAGTACGGTGGAAAAAAGCGGAGCCGTGCCACCCGGAATATAAATGCCCACGCGTCTTAACGGTATGGCTTTGCGCCAGCACACAACACCGGGCATGGTTTCGATTGGAGATTGCTGTTTGAGTTGTGTGCGGTGGAATTTTTCAATGTTCGATGCCGCCAGTTGTATGGCCTGAGCCAGTGCTGCACCCACGCTTTGTGCAGCATGTATTCGTTCTTCATGGCTTACCTCGAGGGTGTTCAGTTCAATGCCATCATATTGTTTCGCAAATTCGCGCAAGGCAGCATCACCGCTTTTCTTTACGCGCAAAAGGATGTTGCGCACGGTGCTCTCCAGGAATTCGAGTTCGAGTTGTGGTCGGCTGCAGAGTTGTTGCCAGATTTTTCTGTCGGGTTCGGTAAATATTCGCATGGTAATTCGTTTTAAACGATCATTTTTTCGATGGGTATGACCAGGATTCCCTGTGCACCCAGTTTTTTGAGTTGATCAATTTTATTCCAGAAGTCATCTTCATCTACTACCGAGTGAAGCGAGCTCCAACCGGGTAATGCCAGCGGCAGGATGGTTGGGCTTTTCATTCCCGGAAGTATGTTAATGATGGCTTCGATAGAATCGTTAGGGCAATTCAACAAAATATATTTGTTGCGCTGTGCTTTTTGCACCGCTTCAAAGCGAAATACGAGCTGATTGAGCAAATCTCTTTTATCGGAAGAAAGGTATTTATTGGCGATCAGGATAGCTTCCGAATGGAGAATGGTTTCCGCCTCTTTCAGTCCGTTGCTTAGCAAGGTACTCCCTGAACTCACCAGGTCACAGATGGCATCAGCCAGTCCGATGCCCGGAGCAATTTCAACCGAGCCGCTGATTTCGTGAATGCCTGCAGAAATGTTTTTATCCTGTAGAAATTTTCTTACCAGATTAGGGTAGGAGGTAGCTATGTTTTTACCATTGAGCCAGGCCGTTCCGGTGTATTCCTCATTTCGCGGTATGGCAACTGACAAGCGGCAGCGGGCAAATCCCAACCGTTTAACCAGTTCGCCTGCTTTTTGTTTTTCCAGAAAAATATTCTCTCCGACAATACCCGCATCGGCCACGCCATCCTCCACATATTGCGGGATATCATCATCGCGAAGGAAGAGCAGTTCCACAGGAAAATTTAGCGCTGGAGTTTTAAGTTGATCTTTTCCGTTGCTGAAATGCAATCCGCTTTCTTTCAGCAGATTAAGCGAACCCTCTTGCAATCGTCCTGATTTTTGTACTGCCAGTCGTAACATAGTTTAGGTTTTGAATAAAACAAAAAAGGCCTGCCGGTGCGCGGCAAGCCTTCTATCACAAGTTTCGTTAAAATCTTCGTTAACAAGGCATAATCCAACCACGCACCGGGTTTTTAAACCGATGATGGTGATGGTGGTTATATGCCGTGTTGAATTTCATGGTGGCAAATAAACGAAAGGTCAGATTAACGGGCAACACTTTTTGAAATTTTTCGGATAAAAATGTGCAAACCTACCGTAAGCAAAAGCGGAAACAGGGTGAAGAAGCTTAAAAAGAAGGTTGTAAAGTACCGTTCCATGAAGCTGTCAAGTACAACATCGTTGGGATCATTCGGATTGATTAACAGGGTTACTTCCTCGTTGAGCCGGTAGGCTGGAGGTTTACTGAATACGTTGCTGCGATAAACTTTTGTTTCACCCTGATACGAATATTCGATAACGGGCGCCAAACCGGATGATCCGCTGCTTCCATGTGCCATATCAATTACTCTGCCTTTAACGCGTATCGCTTCACCCGAAAAATGGTTGGCAGTGTACCATGCGATGACCGTGGCCAGCATTAAAATCAATGTAGTTACGGCCGCTCCGAACCTCAAAATCTTAAGTATTTTAATAAGGCAACCCACCTTGTTAACCTGCAGCGCTACAGGTTGTGGATGGTTTTGCTTTATTTCATTTTCCAACGCCTGAACAAGCAGTTCGGCCTGTTCGGGGGTAACGCCAAACTGCCGCTCCACAAAAATTTTTGCTTCGTGGCGCCTGCCTTCCTGCAGCAGTTCGATAATGGCTTTTTTTGTATCGGGGTTGATGTTCATCGTGTAATCTTCGTTTAAATTTCGGATTGTTACCCGATAAATGAAAAGGTTTACACCGCTTCTTGCCGCACTTCTGATAATTGCCTGCGAATCAGTTGAGGTACGAAAGCAACGGTATTTGATCAAGGGTAATGCGGCGCTTGAGGAAAGGAATTATGCTGAGGCTATCCGTCAGTTCGAAGCTGCTGTTAAGCTCGATTCGTGCTATGTCGATGCCCTGAACAACTGGGGAACAGCCCTGCACCGGCAAAAGTATTATGCCGAAGCTGTTGAACTGTATTCCCGCGCCTTAGGATGTAAACCGGACTACCTTCCTGCACTGCTTAACCGGGCTAATTCCTGGTTCGAACTCCACCGTTTTGATAGAGCGCTTCAGGATGCTACGATGGTTTTACAAAAACGAGATACCATGGCGGCCTACTTTTTAATAGGGCTGGCTCAGGCCAAACTCGGCAGGTATCAGCAGGCTGTAGGTGCCTATAAAAAAGTTTTGCAACTCGACCGGGAAAATACAGATGGGTTGGTTAACCTTGCTGTGGCTTACTATTACCTGGGCGAATACGATAGTGCATCAACTATTTTGAATAAGGTTATTCTTAAACAACGCGACCTGCCTGAGGCGTGGAATACGTTTGGTATGATAGCATCTGCTCAGCAAAAATGGACGGAGGCTTTGGAGTATTTCAATACTGCTTTGCAGTTTCCGGATGCCAACCCCTGGTATCGCAATAACAGGGGATATGTCTATTTGATGATGAACCGGTGGGATGAGGCATTTTCGGATATTAATCAAAGCATAGCCGCCGACCCCTTAAATGCGTGGGCCTACCGGAACAAAGGAATATACTATTATCTGAGAGGTGATATGGATTCAGCCATACGATTATTGGAGCAGGCCTTGCGTATGGATGAAACGGTTGAGGATATTTATGCTTGGCTTGCAGAGGTGTATTACACCGCAGGAAAAAAAGATACAGCTTGTGGCTATTATAAAAAGTCGGTTGAACGGGGAGAGAGGAAGTTAATTACGATTAAATGTCGAAGTTGAATTTTTCAATAGATGAATTGCAGGATTTGGTGCATCAGGCATTAAGGGCACCATTACCCGGTCCGCGTGCCCATGAGCCGTTACGGGCAAAGCCTTTAGGTCCGGTTGTACCTAAATTTAATCATGCCGTGCCGCCACGTGCCGGCAGCGTGTTGCTTTTGCTTTGTCCGGATTCGGGCATCATTCGTTTTCCGCTCATAAAGCGGCCGGAGTATCAGGGGTTGCATAGCGGTCAGGTAAGTTTACCCGGTGGCAAAGCCGAGCCGGGTGAATCAACAATTGAAACGGCATTACGTGAAGCCCGTGAAGAAATCGGTGTTGACCCGGTTAAAGTGAAAGTGCTGGGCACGTTGAGTCAGTTTTATGTAATACCCAGCAATTTTATGGTAACGCCTGTGGTGGCATTAGCTGAAGCACAACCCGACTATCAGCCGGATGCACAGGAGGTGGTGCGCATATTGCAGGGCAATGTGCAGGAACTGCTGGCCGATGATGCGGTGCGAATCAAAGAGATTGAAGTATCCGGCCGTTACCGCATGCTTGCACCGCACTTTGAAATTGAAGGCGAAATAGTTTGGGGCGCTACCGCGATGATGTTAAATGAATTTCGTATGCTGTTGCGTGAGTGCCTTGGGTATGAATAACCGTTCAGGGTTTTCCCGACATCCGCTCAGCGTATGCTTCCAGTTTTCCGATTTCCTGGTCAATGAGCCACAAACCAACACCTTCTTCGCCGATCAGGTTGAACAGCTCAACCGCTCTCCGGGCCAGGGTCTCTTCCTCACGCTGCTCAACCACATACCATTGTAAAAAGTTAAAGGTTGCATAATCCTTAACCGCAAGGCAGTGGTCAACAATGTTGTTGATCGATTTGGTAACTTCGATTTCGTGGTTGAGTACCGTTTCAAATACTTCGCGCAGACTTTTAAAAGTATGTTTAATTCCGGTTATCTCGGGTTGCAGTCCGTGTCCGCCCGCTGTATTCACATAATGAATCAGCTTCAGCATGTGCATACGTTCCTCATCCGAATGCTTAAATAGAAAGGCAGCCGAAGTATCATAGCCCTTTGTTTCGCACCAGGAAGCCATGGAAAGATAAGCCGCTGCCGACTTACCTTCCATGACGATCTGCTTGTTTAAAAGTTTTTCTGTTTCTTCAGTGATCGAACGGGTAGGCGTGATGATTTGCTTCTTCATCGTTTTCCTTTGATTTTCTTAGCGGTTTTTTTCTTAACGACTTTTTTTCCGGTTGCCTTCTTTTTAGCAACAGCTTTACGGGTTGCCTTAGCCGGTTTTTTAACGGCTTTCTTTTTTGTGGTTTTTTTTGCGGCAGCTTTCTTTGAAGCGGCCTTTTTGGCAGCAGGCTTTTTGCCCGTTCCTTTTTTATTGAGCAGTCGGGCCATCAGGTTCAGTGCCGAGCCGGCTTTAAACCACTCTATCTGATTGGCATTATAGCTATGGTTGGCCTTAATGGTGTCTTTGGTTCCGTCCTTGTGATGCAGCACCAGCGTCAGTGGCTTTCCTGGTGCAAATTCGGTGAGGTCGATGATATCAATGATGTCGTCCTCCTGAATTTTATCGTAGTCGGCTTCGTTGGCGAAAGTCAGAGCCAGCATACCCTGCTTCTTCAGGTTGGTTTCGTGAATGCGGGCAAACGACTTGACCAGAATCACCTTAATACCCAGATGACGGGGCTGCATGGCAGCATGTTCACGCGATGAGCCCTCGCCATAGTTATGGTCGCCAACAACGATGGTAGGAATACCGGCTGCCTTGTAGGCGCGTTGGGTAGCGGGCACCGGACCATATTCACCGGTTAGCTGATTTTTCACCAAATCGGTTTTATCGTTGAAATAATTCACTGCTCCGGTTAACGTATTGTTGGAAATATTATCCAGATGTCCGCGGAACCTGAGCCACGGTCCGGCCATGGATATATGGTCGGTGGTGCATTTGCCTTTCACTTTTATCAACAGCCGCATTCCGGTAATGTTTTTTCCGTCCCATGGTTCAAAAGGCTGGAGCGCCTGAAGGCGGTTGGAATTCGGGTCGATTTTAACCTGAACCTTGCTGCCGTCCTTGGCAGGTGGAATGTAACCGGGATCTTTTACCTCGAACCCTTTCGGAGGAAACTCCACGCCCCTGGGTTCGTCCAGCTTAACCGGCTTACCTTCTTCATTAATTAAAGAATCGGTTAGCGGGTTGAATGTGAGGTCACCTGCAATGGCATAAGCCGTTACGATTTCGGGCGATGCTACAAACGCATGCGTATTCGGGTTTCCATCGTTGCGCTTTGCAAAGTTCCGGTTAAATGATGTGATGATGGAGTTTTTCCGGTTGGGATCGTTGCTGTGGCGCGCCCATTGGCCGATACACGGCCCGCAGGCGTTTGCCAATACCACGCCGCCCATTTTTTCGAATATACCCAGGTAGCCATCGCGTTCAACCGTATAACGAACCTGTTCCGATCCGGGTGTAATGGTAAATTCGGCTTTTGCTTTCAGCTTCTTATCAACAGCCTGTTTGGCAATGGAAGCTGCACGAGTGATATCTTCATACGAAGAGTTGGTACAGGAGCCGATCAGCCCGACTTCCAGTTTTTGGGGCCAGCCGTTTTTGCGCACTTCTTCCGGAAACTTTGAAACCGGTATAGCCCGGTCGGGTGTAAAAGGACCGTTGATGTGCGGCTCCAGGGTTGACAGATCGATTTCAATAATCTCATCAAAATATTTTTCCGGGCTGGCGTAAACTTCGGGGTCGGCAGTGAGGTGTTGTTTGATTTTATCAGCCAGGTCGGCAACCACTTTCCGGCCTGTACCCCGCAGGTATTGCGCCATCTTTTCATCGTATCCAAATGTGGATGTAGTGGCACCGATTTCAGCGCCCATGTTGCAAATGGTTCCTTTTCCTGTTGCTGAAAGTGTGAGCGCACCGGGACCGAAATATTCCAGAATGGCACCTGTGCCGCCCTTCACTGTAAGTATGCCGGCTACTTTCAAAATAACATCTTTGGGTGAAGTCCAGCCGCTAAGCTTGCCGGTTAGCCGCACGCCAATCAGTTTCGGCCATTTCAGTTCCCATGGCATGCCGGCCATGACGTCCACAGCATCCGCGCCGCCTACGCCAATGGCAATCATACCCAGCCCCCCGGCATTAACAGTATGCGAGTCGGTACCAATCATCATGCCGCCGGGGAAGGCATAATTTTCAAGTACTACCTGATGGATGATTCCGGCACCGGGTTTCCAGAAACCGATGCCAAATTTTTTCGATACCGATTCGAGAAAGTTAAATACCTCACCGCTTGCCGTGAGTGATTCTTTGAGGTCCTGTTCAGCGCCGTTTTTAGCAAGAATAAGGTGGTCGCAATGCACGGTGGAAGGAACGCGCACTTTGGGTATTCCTGCCGACATGAACTGAAGGAGGGCCATCTGTGCAGTGGCATCCTGCATGGCTACCCGGTCGGGCGAAAAGTTGACGTACGACTTACCCCTTTCAAAATCCTCCAGTTTCTGCTCTTCGTGCAAATGTGCAAAAAGCACCTTTTCGGTAAGTGTAAGGGGGCGCTTTATAACTTTTCTGGTTTTTGCTATGCGGGCGGGAAGTTCTTTATAGACCTTCCGGATCATGTCGAGATCGAATACCATAATTCAATTCAATTTGAAGGTCCAAATTAACAAAAAATCCGGGGTTGATAGGAAATACTTCAATCGTACCCCTGCTTTGTAAAGAATGGTATTATATTAAAAGAGAAAAGATGGATGACTGTTCTATGGTATCCAACGGCGTATGGTCAATTCTTTATTTAATTGAATATATGCCGGTTTATCGGTTCCGGTACCGGCGTAGGTTCGCAGCCCAAGGGTTTGAAGATAACCTTTGAATTCATCGAGAAAAGGAAATCCCGTCATGCCGTAATCGTTTACATATTGTTCGGTTACCGTATCCGATAGATCGGTCAACCAAAGAAACCCGATGAAGTTGATTTTATCGGCGTTGTTATCCCAGAGCCTGAACATTTCTTCAATAAACTGCCGCTGTTTTTCATATGAACTGTTGCATATCCCGGCCGATTGGTAACCGCATTCAACTATGAATAATGGCATATCCGGATACAAATCCATTACGGCTTTAATATCGTCATGAATCCGGTTGGGCGGCTTCACTGTAAAGTCGGACAGCACCGGATAATAGCTCAGCACCATCATGTCGCTGTGTTGGTTTAAACCAAGGATGTAGTCCTTTGCTTCAAAAACGGTACTGCTCCAGGTTGTTTCCACGCCTACGGGCATGGTGTTGCCCCATCGCCTCTTGATGTGTTTAACTGCCGAATCATAGAATACATTAAAATTATCCCATTCGTTTATGTGGCTGTTGAGATACAAATCCACTTCAAGACCAACGATAAAATTATTGAAGTTGGTATTACGCGTTTTATTGTAAACGGAATCGATCAGGGCTTTAAACCGTTGAAGAACCAGTGGATCATCAAATTCCTTTGAAGTCAAATCAGCAGGAACTGCACGGTGGATGGCATAAACCGGAGTGATGTTAAGGGATACTTTTACATGATTTTCCGGATAGTAAAAGTTGATGATTTCCAGGTAACTGAAATCAAAACCTGATGACGTCTCCAGTACATTCCAAGGGAGAGTGAGGGGAACCACATCCATTCCAAGTGATTTGCATCGCTGGAATTCCGCATCATACGAATTCAGCCGGGCAGTAGTTATATGAATACCCAGCTGGCGGTTACCTTTCAATTTCACCTGCTTATCGTCATGATCCGAGCATGCGATAAACAGCATGAGGACAGGGATGGATACCCGGTTTAGCATAACAGGTAAGGGATCCGTTAGCCGGATTTATTTGCTGTTGATGTAATTCAAAAACTCTTTGCGGATATTCTCATCATTAAACTTACCTGAAAAGTAGGCGGTACCGGTACGGCTGTTGGTGTCGCCTACACCACGAGATGCCACACACAGGTGGGTTGCATCAATTACTACCCCTACATCGGGCGTTTGCAGTACACGCATGATTTCGCGAGCAATCTGAACGGTTAGTCGTTCCTGAACCTGCGGACGCTTGGCAAAGTACTGAACAATGCGGTTAATTTTTGATAAGCCTATTACTTTACCGGTAGAAAAGTAGGCTACGTGGGCTTTACCAAATATGGGTACAAAGTGGTGTTCGCAGTGCGAGTAGAACGTAATATCTTTCTCCACCAGCATCTGGTCGTATTTGTATTTGTTTTCAAACAACCGTGCATGCGGGCGATTCTTTGGGTTGAGTCCGCTGAAGGCCTCCTTAACATACATCTTGGCTACCCGCCTGGGCGTGCCGCTCAGGCTGTCATCGGTTAAATCAAGGCCCAGCACATGCATGATTTCCCGGAAGTGGTGTTCGATGCGTTCAATCTTTTCTTCATCCGACATCTCAAAAGCATCCGGCCGAAGGGGTGTGCTATAGTTGGCTGCAACCAGGTGTTCATCGGCAGCTTCATCCAGGCTTTGTTCCACTTCCGGACTAATGGGCCGGATATTCAACGAAATTTCTTTCGGTCTCATACAGGGTAATGTTCAGTTCAAGTTCGGGTTTAATGTGTGGCCGGAGCAAATCCCAGATGATGCGGGCAATGTTCTCGGCAGTTGGATTAAGATTCCTGAAAAAGGGGGTATCCAGATTAAGATTTTTATGATCGAATTTTTCAAGTATCTCCTTGCGAATCAGATCACTTAAAACTTTCGTATCCATCACATAACCGGTTTCAGGGTCGGGTTCACCGGTTACACTCACAACCAGCTCGTAATTATGACCATGGTAATTGGCGTTGGCGCATTTGCCGAACACCTGAGCGTTCTTCTCTTCCGTCCACGACGGGTTGTGCAGACGGTGAGCTGCATTGAAGTGTTCTTTACGCGATACTTTTACTTTCATTAATTCCAACAATTTAACATCGGCAGGCTTAAAAGGTTCAGGCATTCCGGCTGAACTTGTAAAGTTTTTTTATTTTGCCCGTCCAATGACGTTCGAAGCCATACGCGACCAAATTTACCAATACCAGGCTAATGGCAAGCGACTTTTTACCAGCTCCTCGTTTCAGTCGCATAGCCTGGTGCTGCTCCATATCCTAAGCAGGATTGACCGTTCCATACCTGTTTACTTTATCAATACCGGGTACCATTTTCCTGAAACCCTGCGGTTCAGGGATTACGTAACCCAATTATTTGGATTAAACACTATTGACCTGAAGCCTGAAGTGCCGCGTTTCATGCAACGCGATGCTTCGGGTAACCTGCTGTTTACTTCTGACCCGGACCACTGTTGCTACCTCAATAAGACGCAGCCCTTGGATGCTGTGCTACGCGAATACGATGTGTGGATTAACGGTGTGCGGGCCGATCAAAGTGCAGTACGGGCAGCGATGAAAGTGGAGCAGCCGGCTCCTTACGGAACAATCCGGTTTCATCCGATGCTCGACTGGACATCAAAGATGATCTGGCAATACCGAAAGGAGTACAATCTGCCAACCCATCCGCTGGAGGAGAAAGGTTACGTAAGCATTGGCTGTGAGCCCTGTACGCGCCGCCTCGACCCGAATATGCAGGAGCGCGAAGCACGCTGGTTTGGGTTAAAAAAGGTTGAATGCGGACTGCATACAGAGTTGGTGGTAAAAGACAATCCGAAATGATGAAGGTTCTGGTTACAGGAGGAGCCGGATACATTGGTACCGAACTGGTGTCCTTGCTGGCACAACTGCCGGTTGTTGAGCAGATTATTGTTTACGATAACCTCAGCCGGGCTAACTATAATCTTTTTCTGGGTAATCGTATTCCGAATCATAACAAAATAAAATTTATTAAAGGCGAATTGCTGGACAGCCGGGGTCTGCGGCTTGCCCTCAAAGGTGTGGATGTGGTGTATCATCTGGCTGCACGTGTAACCACACCTTTTGCCCACAGCGATGGCCATCTCTACGAACAGATTAACCACTGGGGAACAGCCGAACTGGTATATGCAGTGGAAGAAACCGGAGTAAAAAAATTTGTTTATACCAGCAGTGCTGGAGTTTACGGATCATCGGAGCAGCCCGTTGATGAAAACGCAACTCCGCATCCCACGACTTTTTATGCCATCTCAAAGTTGCGCGGGGAGGAGCACGTACGCAGGTTATCCGATAAGATGGATACCTATATCTTCCGCTGTGGCAATGTGTACGGCTACAGTCGCAGTATGCGGTTTGATGCAGTGATTAACCGGTTTGTGTTTGAGGCAAATTTTTTACGACGCATCACCATCCACGGTGACGGAAGCCAGAGGCGGTCGTTTATTCATATTGAGCAGCTTGCTTTGGCACTTGCCAACGTATTGCATTCTTCCATTCCCGGAGGGACGTATAATCTGGTGGAACGTACCATTAGCATTATGGATGTGGTTGACGTTTTAAAGCAAGTTATTCCTGATTTAGAATTTATTCTGATCAACCAACATATTCGCTTCAGTCATCTGAACATCCAACCCAATCAAAAAATTAACAAAGCCCTGGGTATTGGTTCCGCACAGTCGTTTGCTGATGAGCTAAAGATTTTTCTGGATAAATTCAGTTTCTAACGGACGTTTCATCTTTGAAAGCGCAAGGAAATTTATTTTCGGATTGAAAGCCGCATAACCAGCCAGGCTATTACGTAGGCGCATGCGCACATGATAAAAAGAACATGATAACCGGTTGTTAGCATACCAAGATTTTTGTAATAGTCCAACAAGAACCCGATGAGCATAGGGAAAAGAATGCCGCCCACGGAACCGGCCATTCCACCCATACCTACCACGCTGCTTACTGCATTGGCCGGGAACACATCGCTGACTGTTGTAAACAAATTGGCGCTCCATGCCTGATGAGAAGCTGCTGCCAGACTTATCAGACCTACCACCATCCACTCATGATGGGCGAACTGCGTAAAGGCTATCGGAATAACTAATATAGCAAACAAAAGCATGGCGGTAAGCCGGGCTCTGCGAATCTCCCAGCCGCGGCTGATTAACCATCCTGAAATATAGCCTCCGCCAATACTTCCCACAGTTGTAGCACTGTACACAATGGCCAAATGCAGGCTGGGTGACTTAAGGTCGATTTGAAAAGCCGCCGAAAAAAAAGCAGGCAGCCAAAATAGAAAGAACCACCAGATCGGGTCAGTTAAAAACTTTGCTATTATAAAAACCCAGGTGTTTCTGTTTTTTAATAATTGCAGCCAGCTTAAACGAACTGCTGAATTATTTTGTGATGGATTCGAATCTGATTTAATATACTGCAGTTCCTCAGTCGATACCTGATGGATTTTTTCAGGTTGGTTGAATAGCCATAACCAAAGGATTAGCCAGATGAATCCCAGGGCGCCGGTAATGATAAAAGCCTCTTTCCATCCGTAAAATGCAATCAGCAAGGGTACCAGCAAAGGCGCAGTTACCGCTCCGATGTTTGCTCCACTGTTAAAAATACCGGTAGCCAACGCGCGCTCCTTTTTGGGAAACCATTCGGCTACCGCTTTTATGGCAGCGGGAAAATTACCCGATTCACCTAAACCTAAGGAGGCACGGGCTATACTGAAGCCGAGAGTGCTTTTGGCCAGGGCATGAGCCATGGCAGCTATGCTCCAAACGGTAACAGAAATGGCATAACCCAACCTGGTACCTATAAGGTCAATAATACGGCCAAAAAACAGCAAACCTGCTGCGTAACTGGCTGTAAACGCCATCACAATTCTGCTGTAGTCAGTTTCAGTCCAGTTAAACTCGGCTTCGAGCATGGGTTTAAGTAACCCGATTATTTGACGGTCGATATAGTTAATGGTGGTAGCTAAAAATAATAAGCCGCATATAACCCAGCGATAGTTTTTTGTTGTTTTCAAAACGGCTGAACTTTTAGTTCGAGGTTTTCCGGATGTCGGGAGATTATTCTACTTCTGACTGGCACCGGCTGCTTCTTTATTTTCCTTTCTTCGGA
>JANWWN010000023.1 GCA_025055435.1 Cyclobacteriaceae bacterium
ATAAAAATAAAGGAGCTGATCGAACTGGGCACAGATGACTGGGATGAAGAACTGTTGCAACGCATGCTGACTTATTTAAAAGATTTACCCACTGAAATGCTGGAAGTGCTGGAGCTGCGCTTTTTTGAGGATAAAGATTTTAAGGAAATTGCTTACATTTTAGGAATTACCGAAAGTGGTGCGAAAATGCGCACCTACCGGGCATTAGACCGTCTGCGGAAAAAATTTAATTTGAAGATAAAGTACGATGGGTAGAAACGAAATACGGCTGCGCAGGGAGCGAATGAGCGCCGGACGTATAGCCCGCCACCGCAACTACTCCGAGCTGATGCGGATATATGACCGGGATATGCGCCTGAAGCGGGTGCTGCGCGCCTTTACCTACTTTCTGATTATTCTTTTCCTGTTCATCATCCTGCTGATTATCTGGAGATGGGAAAAACGGCAAAAAGAAGGCAGTTACGTACCTACAGAAATTCATTTGAAAGCCTGACATCAGCCTGCATGGCCACGCGACAAAAATCCTCTGAGCCTGGCCTATCGCAAGTTTCCGCGACACCAGATAAAAGATTAATGCGTACATACATACCGCCTGAACAATCCGGAGGGCGTTAAAAAAATTGGTGCCTCATGTGGCGAGGAATTATCTACTTTTACGATATAGCCATATTAACTGAATACCATGAAAAGCAGCTTCACCGCCGGACTTCTAATTTTTGTTATCGGATTTGCAGTAGCACAAACCAACCCGCAGCCCATCACATGGAAAGACATCCCCTCATGGAAGTCCATACCTCCGGCAAGCGTAACCCTTTCGCCCGACGGTCAATGGGTTGCTTACGCCCTGCAACCAGTGGATGGTGACGGTGAAATCATTTTACAGAAAGTCCGCTCATCGGATAAAAAAACCTTTTCCATCGGCAGCACGAGCGGCCTTCCGTCCATGGAGTTCTCCCACGACAGCCGATGGTTTGCTTTTAAGGAATACCCCAGACACAGCGAACGGAAAGCAAACGCAAAAACACCCGGCAAGCAACTATTTGACAAACTGATTGTAGTTGAACTTTCATCAGGGAAAAAAACGGAGTATGAAAAAGTAAATGCATTTGCATTTAATGGCGAAGCCTCCACGCACATCGCCATGCACCTGGCACGGGAACGAAGCGGAACACCCAAACCGGATGACCCTAAAGGAAATGACCTGCTTGTTGCAGAGCTAAGCAGCGGAAAAAATTACAACATCGGAAACGTATCCGAATTTGCCTTCAATAAAAAGGGAACGCATCTGGCATACACCATCGATGCCACTAACCAGGCCGGTAACGGTGTTTTGTTGTTTAACGTGGCCAATGCCCAAACCCGTGTAATCAGCAGCGATAAAGCCCGTTACCAGTCACTTAACTGGACGGAAGAAGGCGACGGCTTTGCCGTGCTGAAAATGACGAAAGACAAAAAGTTTAAACAGGAGCGCGGAGCTGTGATCGGTGTAAAAAACCTGAATGCGCCGCAGGTTATTGAATATGACCCGCAGAAAGATTCCCTGCAGTTTCCGAAAAACATGACCATCAGTCCGAACCGTAAACCGATGTGGACAGAAGACCTTACCCGTTTGTTATTCGGTATTCATGCACTGGAGCCCGCCAAAAAGGAAGACAAGAAGGAAGAAGCCGATACGAAAGAGTCAGATGCAGAAAAGCTGGCGAAAATAAAAACCGATACTACCATTAAATCCATAGCCGATCTGCAAAAAGCCATTGAGCGACTGAACCAGAAAAAGACCAACGGAACGAAAGGCGATACTACCAAACCCGACATGACCATCTGGCACTGGAAAGATCCGCGCCTGCAATCGCGCCAGCAACGCACCGAACAGCAAGATAAGAACTTCAGCTATTGGGGAATGTACATACCTGCCTCTGCAAAATTTATTCAACTCAACGATGGTACCTTGAAAGAGCTCAACCCGATGCCCAAACATCGCTTTGCGCTGGCGCAGGATAACAGTGCCTACGAATGGGATAACGCTTTGGATGGACAGAGCTACACCGATGTGTACGTCATCGACCTGCAAAGCGGATCACGAAAAAAGGTATTGGAAAAATTTTACCTGCCGTCTTTCTGGAGTGCACCACGTCCATCGCCCGACGGAACGAAGTTTTTATATGGAAAAGACGGACACTATCATGTTTACGATATACTGTCAGGAAGCAGTTCAAACATCACGGAAAAAGTAAAAACATCGTTTATCAACACCGAAGACGACCATAATGTAGTTAAACCACTCACCCCGGTATTGGGCTGGAGCCTCGACAGCCGGTATATTGTTGTGCGCGATTTATGGGATATCTGGCAGGTTCCGCTAAACACCAGAGAACAGGCCGTTAACCTTACCCAAAATGGTAAAAAAGAAAAAATCCGCTACCAGAGTCGCTTTGTGCTCGACCCGGATGAGAAAGGCATTGACCTGAAAAAACCTCAATACTTCCGCACGTACGGAGAATGGACTAAAAAAAGCGGTATCGTGCGTTTGGAAGCAGGGAAAAACGGACTGATACCCGGACCAAAAACCTTGTTATGGGAAGATAGCCATGTCGGCCGACTGGCAAAGGCCAAAAAAGCAGAGGTTTACCTGTTTAGTCGTGAAAAATTCAATCAGCCTACCGAATTCTTTGTTGCCGATGCATTACTGAAGAATGAGTCGCAGGTAACGCAAAATGCTCCCGATGCAGCAAAATACCGGTGGTCGGCCGGAGTACGACTGGTAGATTACATTTCGGATAAAGGCGATACCCTGCAGGGTGCATTGTTCCTCCCGGCCGGATATGAAGCAGGCAAAAAATATCCTACCATCGTTTACTACTACGAAAAGCTTTCGCAAACGCTGCACAACTATACATCGCCTGGATTTTCAGGAACGGGCTGGAACCCTGCGGTTTACACCAGCAACGGGTATGCGGTATTCGTTCCCGACATCGTTTACAAGATCAACGATCCGGGCATGTCGGCCGTATGGTGTGTTATTCCCGGTGTAAAAGCTGCATTGAAAACCGGAGTTATTGATGAAAACCGAATGGGCATACACGGACATTCGTGGGGCGGTTACCAAACCTGCTTCCTGATAACGCAAACCAATATGTTTAAAGCAGCCGCAGCAGGTGCGCCGCTCACCAACATGATATCGATGTATGATTTAATCTATTGGAACACCGGAGGCAGCAACATGGCCATATTCGAAGCCTCGCAGGGTCGCTTAACCAGCGGTCCCTGGGATAACTGGGACGCCTACCTGCGGAACTCGCCCGTGTACCATGTAAAAAATGTGGAGACTCCTTTGCTGATGCTTCACAATGATAAAGATGGTGCAGTGGACTTTACGCAGGGCATTGAATTTTATAATGCATTACGGCGCCTGAAAAAGCCGGTAATCATGGTTCAATACAAAGGTGAGAACCATGGATTGTCAAAACTGGAAAACCGTAAAGATTATGCTGTGAGGATGATGGAATTCTTTGATCATCATTTAAAGGGCACTGACGCGCCCGACTGGCTGAAAAACGGAGTGGAGCATCTTAAACTGAATGAACATCTTACCGAACGGGTTTTCGAAACGCAGCAGTAATAACCTATCGGGCTGAGCCGGCCGCACGAAGGGAGGCTTCCAGCTCGGGGGAATAGAATAAAATGTCGATGGGTTCAGCCACTGCTTTGCGGTCGGGCCGGTAGTCCAGTCCGAGAAAAGCAGCAAGGGTGCGGGCAATTTGTTTTTGATAGACCTGATAAGGGAATTTCAGCTCACCCAGCGGAGGTGTATCCGGACCGATGGCCGCCAGCCAGATTTGTCCGGAACCAAAAGTCAGCCTGCCATGCGATCGCCAGGCATGTCGTGCTCCTTTTCCTCGGCCGTGATCGGTGGTGATGAGCAACGTAGTCTGATCGCGATATTGCGGGTGGGATTGAATCCAGTTCCACAACCGCTGTAACATATAGTCGGCCCGATGCGCCGACTTCAGGTAATCATCATACCTACCCCCGTGCGCATGCTCATCTGTTTCGTCCATTCCGATGAAAAGCACCCGCGGATTTGCACGCTTCAGATATTCGAATGCCAGAAAAAACGTGAATGCGTCAAACCGTGAGCCGTGCGGATTGGGTATCAAATCCTGCAGTTCATTTAGCAGAATCTCGGCATCAGATAAATCTCCCGTTGCTTTTTCATCGCCTGCATTAACCGGCACGCCACTTTTTTTCTCACGAAGGATATACGGAAACACATCCCACGTGGTAAATGCTGCAACTTTTCCTGCGAAGTCTTCATGTCCGTGGATAAATTCCAAAACGGTTGCATTTACATTTTCCAGGGTATCATTGGAGCGTACACGGCCATCCACTACTCCGGTGAGCATTTCGCTATAACCCGGATAGGAAAACCAGTGCGGGTTGGCGCAGTTTATCTGATTTCCATACTTGCGATTACCCAGCAACTGACCATCGCGGGCGATGACTTTCCAGAAAAACGGCAGCAGCATTTCCCTGCGTTTACGGAAATCGCTGTGCCACAATTGCTGCCGCACCGATTTATCTTTAACAAACTCATCGTTGAACAAAAGTGCAGAATCAGCACCTTCAAAAACTTCCTGCCAGCGGAGACCATCGAGGGTTATGAGTATCAAATTACGCGAATGTGTTTGCTGAGCGGCTACCGTATTTTGAATAAGCACAGCAGAAAAGAAAAAAATGAATAGCTGAGCGTACTTCATTCATAGTAAAAGTACAATATGCAGATAACCTGAACTTGATGTTCAGATTACCTGCACTTTATTTAATTGACAGATTTTTAACAGAAAATTATCGGCTCATCAATGCAGCCTGAACGGCCTCGGTAGGCGGGCCTGTTTCGGGAAACTTGAGTCCAAGCAGGGCTGCAATGGTTGCTGCCGTTTGTTTTTGATAAATAACCGGGGCGTTGCGCGCCTCTCCCATCGGCTTGGTATCGGGACCCAGAATGGCCATCCATATTTCATCAGCGCCATCAATCTTACTGCCATGGTGCTTCCAGTTTTCCGCATCGCGGCCACGGCCGTGATCGGTAGTAATTACCAGCGATGTTTTTCCTTTATAAAATGGGTCGCTCTGCAGATAATTCCACAACTCGGCAATGAATCGGTCGGTATAATGTGCAGAATTAAGGTACGCCGCATATTCGCCTGCATGAGCAAAGTCATCGGTTTCATCAAAAGCAAAGTACATTACCCTCGGCTTGTTTTTTTTCAGGTAGTCCAGGCCATAATAAAAAGTAAATGCATCCAACCTTACATCATTTAACGGATTAGGTATGGCCGACATCATCTGATTCAAAAATTCTTCGCGCGAGCCTTTCTCCGGGCGGATTGCCGGGACAACTCCGGAGTTAACGTACACACCGCTGCGCTTATCGTTAATGATATACGGAAAGCAATCCCACGAAGAAAAGGCGGCAACTTTATTCCGAAAGGCGGGCTGTTTGTTCAGAAATTCCAACACGGTGATATTGGGATTGTATTTTTTATCATTGCTGTCAATCCGTTCATCGTCCGGGTTGCCGGTTAAAATTTCGTTATAGCCCGGATAGGAAAACCACATTTTATTGGAAACGGCCACCGGCGAATTCAGCAACCGATTACCATAAATTTGTCCTTGCGTGGCGATAATATTCCAGAAAAACGGCAGAAGTGCTTTTCTGCGCTCGGTGTGGTCATTCCGCCAAAACTTCTCTTTCAGCAGAGGATCCTTCAGATTTTTTTGTTGCCTGAAAAACGCTGAATCGGCACCTGTAAAAACTTCCTGCCACCGCAGCCCGTCAAAGGTTATCAATATTACGTTTTCCGTCTTTCGCTGCGCATAAACTTGTGCGGTTTTATTAATGATCTGTAAAACAGAGAGAAGAACGAACAGCAACCGGATAGGTTTTTTCATATAAATGAATTTTATCTTCAATTAGGTAATAAAAAATCAGGACGGGCTATTGGCCCGTCCTGAAGTTAATGGTTAATTCCGAAGGAACCACACCAGGTCGTCAATGCTGTCGTTCGTATTTCCAAACTGCCGGTTCAGTGCAGCCTCGTAGTTGCTTTTATTTACACGCGACTCGTTGGTTGGATATTGGAACCGGTTAGGTATAACGGCCGGGTCGCGACCAGTTCCCGGGCCGGTAAGAAATGCAGGAACACCGGTGCGTTTGTGATTAAAAAAGGCCTCCCACCCGGAGTTCTGGAAGAAAGCAAAATACTTCTGCAATAATATCTGATTCAAACCGGTGCTGTTGTTGCCCGCATACGCCACCGAAGGCTGACTCAAGTAACTGGTAAGGTTAACCGTGTAAGTTCCCAACACCGCATCGGCATCGGGTTCGGTAATGGATAATACCGTTCCATTTGTAATGCCATAAAACTGCATGGAAGCACGAATGCCGTTTTCGTACCATTGCGCGGCACTGCCTGCTACCCAGCCGCGGTTCATGGCTTCGGCAATGTTGAAACATAACTCGGGATAACCGATGATGACCGAGGGCTCCGGACCCGCCAACGTAGTGTAGTAACGTTTTTGGTTAATAAACGAATATTCATCGTTTCCTGCTTTTACGGTCATTTCGGCCAGGTTTTCGCCCGAACTGGCACCGACATAGGCATTAAAGTTCTGCGGAGCAAGTCCGTCCACATTGATTTTCTTCATTGCCGGATTAGCTACAACGAACACGCGCGGGTCATTCAGTGCAGCCAGGTTATTGAGGTACGTAGCCGAATGGTTATACCGGCCTTTGTCGAAACCGCGGTTACCCGGATTAAGCGGATAAATGTTGGTAGTACCATTGTACACATATTGCAGATTATCCGCTAATCCTGACATCACCGGAAACTGTGCAGGGTTATTTACTACCTGTGCAAAACGGGTGGTTACCTGCAAGTCAGGGTCAGCGGTTTTTTTACTCAGATTAATCAGTACGCGGAGTTTAAACGTATTCACGGTTTTCTGCCACTTATTCAAATCGTTGTTGAAATAAAAGTCTCCGGTAAGCGAGCGATCGTTATTACTGATGAGTGTAGCCAAATCCTGGTTGGCTTCATCCAGCCATTGCAATATCTGCAGGAAAATTTCTTTTTGTGTTGCGTAGGCCGGTGATGGATTGCCCAATCCCTGCAGTGCTTCATCCAGGGGTAAATCGCCTACCAGCCGGGTCATACGGAAATAAAAGTAAGCGCGGAAAAATTTTCCCAAAGCACTGTAGGGATTCACCTCACCTCCACCGCCTCGGCGTGCTTCTTCTTCCATTTTAATTACATTTTTCAGGGTGCGGAAGTTAAGCGTTGTCGATGTCCACGCATATTCCTGATTTCCGTAATAGTTGTAATTGCAGTTCCAGAACTGATTCCACCGGTGCTCCAGCGTCCAGGGACGTTCGTGCATGTCATTCAGTATGCCATTCAGAACCAGTGCAGCAGGAACCTGCGAAGGACGGTTCTTGTCTTTTTCAAGTTCTTCGAAGTCAGCACATGCTGTTGCAAACAGCAACACCATCGGTAATATTTTCTTGATAATCGTTTTCATATGGATTACAATTAAAAGGTCATGTTCAGGTTAAATCCAAAACGCCGCAACGTAGGCGATTGCAGTTCGGAGTATCCTTCGCCTCCGGCAAACTGGTCAACATCTACATCTTTTTTCTCAGCCCAGTACAACAGGTTTCTTCCCACCAGAGATATGGTTGCCTGGCGAACGAAAGTCTTCTGCAACAGTTTTGACGGCAGCGAATAACCGATAGTAACCTCACGCAGCTTGGCATACGTGCGACTCATCAGGTTGGCTTCTTCATCGCGGTAGTAGCGACTGATGTAGTCCTGGAGATATTCCGGAATATCGTTTGGTGCAAACACCAGCTCATCGTAGTTAATAATTTTACCTGTTGGGTCGGTTTGAATGGTTCCACTGGTAATCTTTACGCCATCGCCAATGTACGAGCGCACGCCAAGAAAATCCTGATAGCGTGCCTCACCCATCTTACCCTGTATGGTTGCAATATGCCGGCCACCGCGGAAGGTCTGTCGTTGTACGTAATTAACCAATACGCCGCCCACACGGCCGTCTATCTGAACGGTGGCCACCCAGTTGCGGAAATTAAATTTATTGATAAATGACCAGGTCCAGTCGGGATTGAGATTACCTAAATATTGCGGTATCGGATTACGGATGGGTTTGCCGGTGTTATCGTGAATCAGATTACCGTTCGGGTCTTTATAGAAGGCAAAGGCAAAATAACGATCCACCCGTTCACCAACTTTTATAAAGCTGTTATAGCCACTGCGGGATGGGTTAAACTGACTGGCCGGAAGGCTCTCAACGCCGGGATAAATTTCGGCCAGTACTTCTTTAAATGTTGACCAGTTGGCGGTAACATCCCAGTTGAAACCTCTCGGATTGCTGATTACCTGACCATTCAGGGTTACTTCCCATCCTGTTCTGCGGGTTTTTATACCATTTACCAAAGCCGACAAATATCCCGATGTTTCGGAAAGCGGAAGCGAATAAATCTTCGGACCATCCAGACTGTTAAAATAAGTTACTTCCAACCCGATTCGATTGTTGAGGAACCTCGACTCCAAACCGGTTTCGAAAGATGAACTGAATTCAGGTTTCAGGTCGGGATTGGTCAGGACATCGGAATAATATCCTGCCGGCGTATTGTTATACAGCAGGGGCGTACTATACACAGCAGCATTGCGGTAACTCGGACCATCGTAGGGTGAGTGGTAAACCGAGCCGTACCCCATGGGATTGCCGGAGATACTTATGGAAGGAATAGGCCCGATGAAGGCCGAAGTAAGGCCACCACCTACCTTGGCATAAGAACCACGCAGCTTAACCAGCGAAATGAATTCGGGCAAACGGATGAGCTGCGAAGGTATGAAGCTGAGTGATGCAGACGGATAGAAATAGGCATCGTTTGCCAATGGCAGCGTAGAGTTTTTATCCCAACGACCTGTTACGGACAGGTACAGGTATTTACGAAAGCCTACATCGGCAAAACCGTAAGCACTGTAAACAGCCATGGGCGCATAGAAGTTAAAGGCGCGCAGCGGATTAAGCGAATTATTAAAGGTATAAAGTCCCGGAACGTTGAGATAATCTGTAGTAACGTATGATGACCGGTATGAGAAATGACGCATGTTACCGCCTACAGAAAAGCGTAAATCCAGGTCAGGCGTTACATCATTTTGATAAGTAACGAGGAAGTCGGTATTGTTTTCAAAAAGATTACGCTTGTCCTCACGATAGTCACCTTTGCCCTGTTCCCGACCATACGTGGTAGCTGAGTATGGGAATTTTTCATTTCTGAAGATGTCGTACGTGTTGATTTGGGTGCGTACCAGGGCGTCAACATTTTCATTAATCTGCCATTTCAGGGAAGTAAATCCATATACATCTGTTTTATAATGACCGCGCAGCCATTCCATGGCCATGAACCAGGGATTATTGTAGCGCGTGTATTCGGCATAGATTTGCTGAATGCCTTCCTTACCGGGTTGCCAGTAGTTGCGCATATCATCCACACTCCAGTCGGCACCGGCCCAGAGAATGATGTTGTAAATCATGCTGTTGGGACCATACACCACATCCGGAAAATTATCGGTGTATTGTTTGTTGTAATTCACACCGGTTTCGAATCTTACCTTCGGTGAAAGATCGTACCCTGCCGTAACATTGAAGTTGTTGGTATTAAGTTGCGTGTTGGGAACAATACCGCGCTGATAAGTATAGGAAGTAGAAAAACGCAGGTCATATCGCGGGCCGGCTGCCGAGACTGCCAGGTTATGCGATGACAGGATACCATTTTGCAGAAAGCGCTGCAGGTTGTTTTTACCGCGCGATACCCATGGCCTCGGTACAAGGTTGGTAACGTAAGGCGAAGACAGGTTGGGCAAAACCGTATTATCAATTACGTAAACATTGTTCGGATCATACGGGCTGTCGTATTGCGGAAGTTCCAGGCCTGCATCGAGCGGAGGCCCCCAAATGTCATAATCTGAATCGTAAAGGCCACCACCTTTACCATCGCCAAAAGCATAACGGCCATGATCGCCGGGGCCGTATTTATCCTGAACTTTAGGTATGGTAAGGTACCCGCTTTCCAACATATTAGATGAATTGAACTCTACGGAGAACCCCCGGTTGTCACGCGAGCCGCGTTTGGTTTTTATCTGAATGGCACCGTATTGTCCGCGTGAACCGTAAAGTGCCGAAGCATTAGGTCCTTTTAATACGGTAATGCTTTCGATGTCATCCGGACTGATGTTCCAGGTATCCGATTGGATGGGCACGCCATCAACCACAAACAGCGGGCGCTTACCGCGAAGAAAAATATTCGGTGCACCCAGCAGCTCAGCCGATTGCGCGATGGTTAGTCCGGCCACTTTCCCCACCAGTGAGTTAACCGGATTGGGTTCGCGGGCTTTAATTAAATCCGAGCCGCGCACATCCTGAACCGAGTAGCCAAGCGAACCTTTATTTTTTTCAATCCCCAAGGCAGTAACAACTACCTCCGATAACTGAGTAGCATCGTTTTGCAAAACGATATCAATCGAGGTTTTCCCCTGAAGCGGTAGCTCCTGGGTTTTGAATCCAACGAATGAAAACACAAGCACAGCATCCGGATCGGGAGCATTTAAGCTGAAATTTCCCTGTGCATCCGTAATGGTTCCCAGCGTAGTTCCCTTAACGAGAACATTAACACCGGGCAAAGCAGAGCCATCTTCCGATGACCTGACCGTACCGGAAACATTGTGCTGCGCCTTCACTGCCGTTAAGCTGACCAGCAAGCTGCTGATTACCAGAATCCAGTACAGAACCCAGTTTGGTTTTGCATCATCCGCATCAACTGCAGACGATTTTTTTGGGGGTAGAATTACAATCATAATTTTAAGGGTTTAGCACCGCGAAGTACTTTACCCTACATGACAATACACTTAGTTGCCTGTGAACGTTGTGTGAAGATTAAATGAACCTGTTAAGGCTGTCTTAAAGACTGACAACTTTAAATGAAAAAAATTCAAAGGAAATCAACATAAACTAAACACCACGTAAAAACTAATAAATGTTAGTTAAAGATTGTTAACCAACTCCTCAGCGAGGCCGAAACTCAAAGTCATTCCGGCACCGCCCAGTCCGTTTATGATGTAAATATTAGGTTCCGGTTGTATGACCAGCTCGGATGCGCCGTTTTCCATTTTGGCGTAATAGCCATTCCATCGTTCAACGAGCTGAAGGTCAGCCGTTTCAAAAAAAGTACTCAGGTAATTCAGTATATGTTGATTGATAACTTCATCATTAAAAGGGTCATGATGAAGTCCATACTGATGCGAATCGCCAATGATAAATTCACCGCTTTGATTTTGAGATACTAAAACATGAATTCCATATTCCCGGTAAACAGGACTCTGCTCATCATAATACTGATTCAGCCGGGCAACCGAAGGACAGGAGGAAAACGATGCATAATGGCGCAGGGTTAGACCTGCACACAATGAAGGTCCTTGAGCTGACGCCTGTTTTTTAACAGCCCGCATCATCTGCAGTTTGCATTTCGTAACGGGCTGATTGCGAAATATTTCCGGATACAGCGTTTCAAAGTCAACTCCGGAACAAACAAATATTTTCTGTGCTTTCCAGGTTTCGTTAGCTGTAAGAACTTCATTGCCTGAAACGTGAAGCACGGGCGTATTAAACCGAAATTCGATTTGATAACGATGCCGAAGCCATTCCGGTAATAAACGGACCGCTTCCCGCGCATACACCACACATTCGGTTGAACTGAACAAGCCTCCCAACAGCCCTGAAGTTTTAATGTAGGGTGAAAGCTGCTTGGCTTCAACGGGTGTTACCAGACGACAATTGTAACCTTTCGAAATACTTTGATCATAAAATTCATTAAGCACTTGCCACTCAAATTCATGATAAGCCAGATGTAGGGATCCGTTTTGATTAATCCAGAATCCGGCCTGATGTGCAGCCTCAATCCAGAGTTCGCGGCTGCGCAACGCACGGTTCAGTAATTTGCCGCCAGGCTGACCGATGGGCCAAACCATTCCAAAATTTCTGATGGAAGCACCACTGGCTGCGCGGCTTCGCTCGAACAACACCACGCTCAATCCTTTACGAAGCAATGCCCAGGCAACGGCCAGTCCCACGATACCGGCTCCTATAACTATAGTATCGGTTTGTTTTTTTTCCATACTGCGGCAACATTCGCATAAAATCAGCACATCTGAAATTGTTTTCAATTTATCATTCTGTTAAGATTCACTATAAGACATTATCAGTTTAAGCTTTCCGTTACCTTGATGCAGTTATTTTTCTTGCTGCATGCAAACTCCGCTACCTCCTCCTCTTAGCGAAGCCACATCATCGGTATCAAAAAAGAGAGAGGCAGGCGGAATAACACGATGGCTTTCGGATAAGCCCGCAACCCTTACCATGTATGCTTCAATAACAGCTTTTGCAGTTTATTCCTGTATGTATGTTTTCAGAAAATCATTTGCCGCAGCAACATTTTCCGGGAATGGCACTATGTTTAAAGAGTGGCTTATCATCTCCCAGGCTGTGGGATATGCCCTTTCAAAGTTTGCCGGCATACGGGTTATATCGGAAGTTTCATTTCATGATCGCGGCCAACTGATTATCAAGTTAATGACCATTGCCGCCTTTGCCTGGGTTGGTTTTGCTTTGTTTCCCTACCCGTTTAACCTGGTGTTTACCTTATTGAATGGCCTGATGCTAGGGATGATTTGGGGCCTGGTATTCGGATTTCTGGAGGGTCGTCAAAGCACGGAATTGATGGGAGCCGTGTTGTCGGTCAGTTTCATTGTTTCTTCCGGATTTAGCCGTTCTACCGGAGCGTTCCTGGTTCAGCAATGGAATATACCCGACCAATGGATGCCGGCTGTAGCCTCGGGTCTGTTTTTTATTCCGCTCGTACTGGCAGTCCGTCTCTTAGAAAAAGTACCCCCACCGAATGAGCAGGACATCCTGTTGCGAACTCAGCGCCCACCCATGCCGGCATCAAGGCGAAAGCATTTCATTCGCACCTTCTTGCCCGGCATAGCCTTGTTTGTGCCGGCTTACATGTTGCTCACTACGTTTCGTGATTTCCGGGACAATTTTTCTGTTGAGATCTGGAATGAAGCCGGTACGGTTAGCGTACCTGATATTTTTACACGTACCGAACTGCCGGTAGCGTTCGTGATACTTTTGGTTATGGCCAGCCTGATGCTGATACGATCCAACCAAAAGGCGCTGACGATTATTCATTTTATAGTACTGGCCGGACTTGGCGTTATTGGTTTGAGTATGTATTTATTCACGCATCGGCTCATTTCGCCCTTCAACTGGATGGTGCTTACCGGCACAGGCTTATACATGGCTTATGTTCCGTTTAATTGTCTGTTTTTCGAGCGGCTTATTGCTGCATCTCGTTATCCGGGAACATCCGGGTTTATTATGTATGTAGCCGATGCGATGGGTTACCTGGGGAGCGTGGGTATTCTTGTGATTAAAATTTTTGCCCAACCCGAACTTAACTGGTTAAAGGTATTTATCGACTTTGGTGCCTTCACAGCAGGAGTGGGAATGATTCTGATTACCGGTAGTTTAGTTTATTTTCAACGAAAGCAGCTTGGTTATCCGGTAAATATTCAAGGGCATTAACAAACTGCACTATTCGGATAATATCGCCAGGGTCATTGGGTGAAAGATGTTGCATGCGTATATAATCTTTTAATATTAGGCCGTGCTGCTTCAGCAATACCGGATAGAGCGCAGTACGAAATTGCCAGATATCATATTCCTGAGATTGAAAGTTGAGTATGTACCGATAATGGTAGCGATTATCGGCACCGCTTGTTCGCGGAAGTTTTTTTCGCAAAATCTGGATCGCCCCATCTACAACTATTTCACACAAATTTGCGGTTCGTGCATGTCGGCTCGCTACTACCGAAAACCTGCGGTTCAAATTTTCTTCAGCATCAAAAAAATACAGCCGGTGTACGGTATGAAGTGGGACGACCTGGCGTCCGTTTTCCGAAAGCCGGGCTATCAAATTCAAATCGGGGCAAATTTCCAGCCTGCCGCTAAATACTTGCTGATTATTGAAAACCAACACACCTTCTACCTCACGCAGGTGTTGGGCAGGTATAAACAACGGAAGAAAGAAGAAAATTAAAATTAAAGATTGACGCACTTCAGGTTACTGTTTTGTTAACCTGAAGTTATCAAAAGGTTATGAAAAATCAAATTTCCGTGATACGCCGGTAAACCCCTCGCAAACTATCTTCTATAAAATGATGAGGATATCGTTTCAAAACATCAAAAGACGTAGCACCACCGGTAACACCGATAACACATCCACAGGCAGCAGCAGCACCTTCCTGCAAGTCGGCTGGTGTATCGCCCACTTTTACAACCTGACGTGCATCGGTTATGCCGGTGCGTTTCATTGCTTCGAAAATCATATCCGGGTGCGGCCGACCATTGCACACTTCATCGGTGGTAACGCTTACATCAACCAAACCATTCCGCAGCCAACCCATGCGTTCCAGTAAGACATCGGTAATAAGCCGGTCAAATCCCGTATCAACTGCTATTTTCAGCCCTTGTGATTTCAGCAATTCAAAAATTTCAGTAGCTCCGGTTGTCTCTTTCACATCAGGGTCATTCCGGTAAAACCCGATCATGGATGTTCGGAATGCCTGGTGTATCAGTTCTACTGTGTTATCGTCCATCAGTCTGAACTGTTTTTTAGCTGTCAGTAATTCACGAATGGCTTTGGGTTTAGGAATACCCATCAGGGCATTTGCCTCTTCCATCGTTACCATTACGCCAAAATTCTTCAGTGTTTGCGCCAGAATGCGGGCCACATCATTATTATCAGATACGGTTGTGCCTGCCAAATCGAATATTACTAACGCATATTTCATAATGCGAATGAAGAACTTAATTATAAAATCCGGCCGTGGTTATGAATTAAAATTATATAAAATTCTTTCTTAAAACTTCATATTCAGAAAACAGGCTCATCGGATAGTTCACGTACTTTAGCTGGCATACATATTATGAGTGCAGTTGATGTGGTGAACGAGATACTGGGGATATACCGGTCTGTTGGTTACACCGAATACGATGGAGAGCCGGTTAGCCACCTGGAACATATGTTGCAGGCAGCACAATTGGCCATGGATGAAGGGTTTGATGATGAAGTTATTCTGGCTGCATTTCTACATGACATCGGGCACATTGCCGTTGAACGAAATGAACAAAGTAAAATGATGGGCTATGGAATAGTCCATCATGAAAAAACGGGCGCTGACTTTTTGCGAGTCCGCGGTTTTCCGGAAAAAATCTGCCAATTGGTCGAACATCATGTAACGGCCAAAAGGTATCTGGTTTACAGCGAGCCCGAATACTTTCAAAGCTTGTCGGAGGCAAGCCGTGAAACCTTACGACATCAGGGTGGCCCGATGAAAGCAGAAGAGGCTCAGGCGTTTGAACGTCATCCGTACTTCACGCTCTTCGTCCGGATGAGGCGCTGGGACGATCAAGCTAAGCAAGTTAACGGAAGGATGGCCGACCTGAACATTATCCGGGACATGTTGATTCGTCTGCTTGAAGGCCAAGCGAAACGGCCGGATTAGGAAAACCGGTTGCATCGGGCTTTTTGTAATCTACAGAGGGAAAAATCCGGATAGAACAAAATTTCTGTTTTTCGTGCACGCGCAGGGATTCCCCGCCTGACCTATCAGTCGGGCAGGAAACCCCGAACCTTCAAAAAAAATCCCGGCATCACCGGGACTTCATGTTAAGTGCACTCGCAGGGATTCAAACCCCGAACCTTCTGATCCGTAGTCAGATGCTCTATTCAATTGAGCTACGAGTGCAGTTCCGAAAACGGAGTGCAAATGTAAAAATTTAAATTCCTGCTCCAAAATCGGTTTTTGCTCCGCAAACCGAAAACCCTATTTTTGAGCCTTATTTTTAAAGGTTCATGCGATTACACGATTCTGTTTACCTGTTGTTGCTTTGCCCTGCCCTGCTTTTCGGTCAATCTGATAAGGAAGTTACGCGTAAAGGCCGTCCCGATATACCCGGTACGTTTGCCGTTGAGTTCGGATTTAACCGAATGACGCGCCCGCCTCAGGATTTAAAGTATGGTTTCTGGGGCTCGCGAACACTCAATGTTTATTATTACTACGATCAGCAAATCGGCAACACAAAATTCAGCGTTCATCCGGGAGTTGGCTTGGGAATGGAGCGTTTTAAGTTGCTTTCATTCAACCAAACCTATTCGGACACAACCATCCGCATCGGTGGTGCAACCCTTATTCGTCAGCCTGGAGGTAATACGCAACTTATTAATTCAGGCCGGGTACTGTTCAACGACACCACACGGGCTGCATCAAAATCCATGTTTATCATGAACTACCTGGATATTCCCATTGAGTTTCGATTTACTGCCAATACCAACGACCCGGCTAAAAGTTTTAAAGCGGCCATTGGCGGGCGTATCGGATTTTTGCTAAATGCGCATACCAAGCTGAATTACAAAGAAGATAATGAGACCAAAAAAATTAAAAACCGCCAGGGTTTTAACCTGAATGAAATTCGCTATTCGGCTTTCGCAAGAATAGGCGTGGGTAACGCATACCTTTCTTTTTATTACAATTTCAGCGACCTGTTCAAGGAAGGACGCGGACCCGATGCTACGCGCACCTCAACTTACACCATGACGCTCACACTGGCAGCCTTTTAACGCCCCTTAAAAACAGGTTTGCGTTTTTCTAAAAAGGCCTGCACCCCTTCCTTATAATCCTGTGTGTTGCCTGCTATTTCCTGGCAGTAGGCTTCGTAGTCAAGCATTTCGTCCAGTGAAGCTGTAACCGATTTATTCAGCATTTTCTTAATCAGGCCGATAGCTTTAGTTGGCGCCGCGGCATAGTAATCGGTGTAGCGTTTTACCGCTTCATCCAGTTTATCGGCAGCCACTACCTCATTTACCAGGCCCAGTCGCAGTGCTTCATCGGCTTTTATACGGTTACCCATCGAACACAACTCGAAGGCTTTGGCCATACCCGTTAGGCGTGGCAGAAAATAGGATGAGCCGGAGTCGGGCACCAGGCCGATGTTGATAAACACTTCAATCAACGTTGCTTCCTCCGAAGCAACCAGAATATCGCAGGCCAGTGCCAGCGAACAGCCTGCACCGGCAGCAACACCGTTTAAGCGGCATACAATGGGCTTCGGCAGATTACGCATCGCCCGGATGATGGGATTGTAACGCCGGTGCAGCGAATCCATGAACGAACGTTTTTCCGTTCCACTGGCAGCCTTTAAATCCTGACCCGAACAAAAAGCTTTACCCTCTCCCGTAAGTACCACCACACGGATGTTTTCATCTCGTGCCACATTTTTCAAAACATCCTGAAGCTCGAAAGTTATTTCATCATTCAGCGCATTATATACTTCCGGCCGGTTTAACGTAATGGTGGCTACACCGTTCTCAACATGGAACTTCAAAAACTGATAAGCGCTCATGGTCAATTAATTTTGCCCTAAAATAACGCAATGCCGGTAATTGCTGCTGTAACGGAACCGGCTATTGCTCCCAACACCACTTCTTTTAAAGTATGGGCCTGCAGCTGCAACCGTGCCGACATTACCAGACCGGCCAAAACGATGGAAATGAGCAACGCGGCAAACAATTGCCTTTCTTCTGTAAAACGACTTAAAATCGCCAGAATAACCGGTACAGCAGCAACAGCAAGGCTGTGAATACTTACCTTGACAAACCAGGTGAGCAGCCAGGCAACAAACACCAAGGCATTTAATATGAGCAAAAGCCGGAAAAAATTATCGGCAAGTCCCATGTTGAGTTTGTAGTAAAACAAAAAAGTACAAAATGCATACAACACCAGGGTGAGTAAAAAGGGTCGAAGACGCTCCTCCCTTTGTGTCATGTTGAACGAGTCAACGTATCCAAACCATTTAAAAAAACCGATATTGATTGCCGGCAGAAAAAAAGTTAGGCCTGCCACCAGTAATATGTAAGCCTGTAAGTTTTCGGGCCGTGCCGGCTGAAGAGCCCACGGAAAGGTAAAAGCCAGTACAACGACCAGCCAGGTAGGCATGAGCAACGGATGAAAGATTAAGGAAATAATGCGCGCAGCCGTGTTCACACCATCAGATTTTTTTTCTTAACCGCGCAACCGGAATATTAAGCTGTTCACGGTACTTTGCCACCGTGCGCCGGGCAATGTTATAGCCTTTTTCATTCAGAATCTTCTCGATTTTATCATCCGACATGGGCTTGCGCTTGTCTTCGTTTTCAATCAGCTCACGAATTATCTGCTTTACTTCCCGGCTGCTTACCTCTTCACCCGAATCAGTGGATATTCCTTCAGAAAAGAAATATTTCAACGGATAAATACCAAAGTCCGTCTGCACGGTTTTACTGCTCACTACACGCGAAACGGTAGAAATATCCATGCCGATTTTATTGGCAATATCTTTCAGAATCATGGGCTTAAGTTTCGTTTCATCGCCCTCGAGAAAAAAATCATACTGAAATTCTACTATGGCCCGCATGGTCTTCAGCAGTGTTTGTTGCCTTTGTTTGATGGCATCAATAAACCACTTGGCCGAATCGAGTTTTTGTTTTACGAAAGTAACTGCCTCTTTCAGCTTTTTATCTTTCTTGTTGCTCTTGTCATACGCTTTGAACATCTCGGCATACGAGCGGCTGATGCGAAGCTCCGGAGCGTTGCGCGAGTTAAGCGATACTTCCAGCCTGCCGTTATTATTGGTAATGATGAAGTCCGGAATGACGTACTGATTTTTCGCCATGCCCGAAGCAACGCTACCACCCGGTTTAGGGTTTAGCTTTACAATGAGTGCAATGGCATCGCGAACAAATTCTTCATCTTCGGTGCCCAGTTTTTTCTGAATTTTATGATAGTGCTTTTTGGTAAATTCATCAAAGCAGTCGCGAATAATTTGCCTGGCAACCGCCACATCCACATCGCGGCCATTGTCCATGCGGTCTAACTGCAACAACAAACATTCCTGAAGATTACGGGCTGCTATGCCGGGCGGGTCGAAAGTTTGAATTTTCTTCAGAATGGACTCTACTTCTTCTACGTTGGTTTCAATGCCCTGGGAGAAGGCCAGGTCGTTCACAATGGATTCCAAATCCCTGCGTATGTAGCCATCGCCTTCAATACTGCCGATGAGCTGTTTTCCGATGGCATACTGCCTGTCGTCCAAGCCCAGATAACCCAGTTGAGTCAGCAGTTGTTCCTGTAAAGTGGACGACATAGGAATGGGCATCTCTCTGTCCTCCTCATCATCTCCACCCCCATCGCTGTACATCTTATAACCTGCATAATCATCATCACGGAGATAATCTTTAATATCAATTTCTTCATCCGATGAGGCGGGCGATTCTGCATAATTTTCCTCTTCCTCATTAAAGCGTTCCGGCTCATCCTCATCCGGCCCTTCCTCCAATGCCGGGTTGGCTTCTAACTCCTGCTCAATGCGGCTCTCCAGCTCAGCGGTGGGCACCTGCAATAGTTTAATGAACTGAATTTGCTGAGGTGAAAGCTTTTGCTGGAGCGTTTGACTTAACCCTAATTTCTGCATACCAACTTATCCACTACAAAGGTACCAAATCGGTTAAGGAGAGTAAAGAGATTGAGCAGTGGATACGCTTTTTTGATAAAACTTTCAAAATACCGTTTTTTGCGCCCTGATTTAAAACCGTCCGCATGAAACGAACACGGATAGCCGATGCGCTGAAAACACCTTTATCTGAACTCGGCAAAACCCTGCTCATACAGGGCTGGGTGCGAACCTTCCGCAACAATCAGTTTATCTCCATAAACGATGGATCAACATTACATAATCTGCAGGCAGTAATCGATTTTAATCAGTTTGACGATGCCACACTGAAACGCATAACCACCGGTGCCTGTCTTTCCATTCGGGGAAAACTAGTGGAAAGTCCGGCCAAAGGACAACCAGTAGAACTTAAGGTAGAACAGTTAGAAATATTAGGTGATTGCGACGCGGAAAAATATCCGCTACAACCCAAGAAACATTCACTCGAATTTTTGAGAGAAATCGCGCACCTGCGTCCGCGCACCAATACCATCAGCGCAGTGATGCGTATTCGTCACGCTATGGCCTTCGCCATCCACCAATTCTTTAACGATAAGGGATTTTACTACATCCACACACCCATCATTACGGGGTCGGATGCCGAAGGTGCAGGTGACATGTTCCGCGTTACCACACTGGATTTAAATAACCTGCCTAAAGATGAGCAGGGTAACGTAAATTTTAAGGAAGATTTTTTTGGCAGGGAAACCAATCTTACTGTTTCAGGCCAGTTGGAAGTAGAGGCCTATGCCCTGGCGTTAGGCAACACCTATACATTTGGACCGACCTTCCGCGCAGAAAACTCGAACACTACGCGCCACCTTGCCGAGTTCTGGATGATCGAGCCCGAGATGGCTTTTTATAGTCTGGAAGACAACATGGACCTGGCAGAAGAATTTATTCAGTACCTCTGCCGGTATGCGCTTGAGCATTGCGCCGAAGATTTGGATTTTCTGAACCGGCGCGCGCAGGAAGAAGAACAATCTAAACCCAAGGAACAACGCAGCGAACTGGGGCTGATTGACCGGCTTCAGTTTGTAGTGAATAATAAGTTTGAACGTTTGACTTACACGCAGGCCATCGAAATTTTGCGCGAGTCTGCTCCGAATAAGAAGAAAAAGTTTCAATACCCGGTTGATAAGTGGGGAACCGATTTGCAATCAGAGCACGAGCGTTATTTAGTAGAGAAACACTTTAAGAAGCCGGTAATATTGTACAACTACCCGGCCGATATTAAAGCCTTTTACATGCGCCAGAACGATAACGACCATGCACCGGGTAAAACAGTTGCCGCCATGGATGTGCTGTTTCCGGGAATTGGTGAAATTATAGGTGGTTCGCAACGCGAGGAGCGGTATGAACGGCTGCTGAAGCGCGTACAGGAATTAAACCTGCCCGAAAAAGATTTATGGTGGTACCTGGAGTTGCGCAAGTATGGCAGCGCACCACACAGCGGATTTGGTTTAGGGTTTGAAAGACTGATTCAGTTTGTAACAGGCATGACCAACATACGCGATGTAATACCTTTTCCCCGCTATCCGGGACATGCGGAGTTCTGAAAAAAGAAAAGACCCGGTTAGACCGGGTCTTTATTTATTCAGGACATTCTGTTAACGCTTGCCCATTTTCTCCATCTCCTTCTCAAATGTTTCCTTAAATTTTTCGTAGTCGTAGTCAATCTTCAGACGCTCATCTTTGGAAAGCGTTTCATTGTACTTGCTCACGATATCGCTTGCCGATAATTCAATGGCGATGTAGGTCTTGTAACTGCCGCTTTCGGTTTTAACCTGCTTTTCACAAATGGTTTTTATGCCGGAAAGTGTTTGATTGACCACCGTGCGGTTCAGTTGCTCAAAACGCTCTTCGAGTTCCTCCTTGTTATTGAATTCGCGCGAATTCAGGTAGTTGTCGGTAACCGTCTTTACGGTTGACTGAATGCTTGCGGCCAGTTCGGCGCGGGCATTATCAAGGGCTTTCTTTTTGGAAGCCACCAGGTCTGAACTTTCACCTAACGAATTAGCCCGGAAAAATTTATTGTTGGTAAAGAAATCCGGACCGGAGCACGGAATATTAATTTCCGTTTCACCTTTGGGTAGTTTTTCTTTTCCCTTACAACCATCGAGCAGGATTACTGCCGCAAATCCAACCAGAATAAGGGCAGCGTAAGTAAGCTTTTTCATATGCTATCGGTTTTAAATGTTCTATAACAATTTTAAGACCAAATTACCAGCAATTTCCGGAAAGGTATGGCGCCCGGGTTAATTTTATTTTAAAACAGTATTGAGTAGTTCCGGAAACCGTTCTTTTTCAACTGTTTCAACTGCCTTAGTGTAGGCATCCTGACTGGAGCGATTGTAATCCAAACCGTAGCCCCGGATGCGGTCCAGTACAGCCGTGTAAATCTCTTTACCATCCGGCAGGGACATTACGCGAATGGTTCCGGTCAGGTAGGTTATATAGATGCTTCCGCTTACCGAGCCCTGTTCCGAGTAAGCCTGTACATCAACCGCCAGATCGGCTTTGTTGCGATCGGAGGTAAATTCAAAACCATTGGTTGCCAACAGGTTTTTGAGCCGGCTGCTTAACGGATTGTCGGTACGACTCACCCCCAGGCTTTTTTCATCGGATTGGAGGTAAACCACAGGCCGCTGAACCTGTAAGAGCAGCGTTGCCGAGGGTACATTGAATGTGGATATTACAAGATTCATGATGTCCGAACGGCTGCCCGCCAGAGCTTCGGCATTTATCTTGACGGTTACGGATTGTTCCCGCTCCCGGCTGGTGATGGCCGTCAACAACAAACGGGCATTACCCTTCTCATCGGTGCGGTATTCCGGAAGCACTTCACCGGCCCCTTTGGTGAATGATGCGCTAAGCGGCAATCCTGAAGCAGGTTTACCATCCGTGTACATGGTGTTTACCATCAACGGCTGATCTTTTAATGAAACCCTGCGGTTTACCGATAATTCGGCCGGAGTTATCCGCAACTGAATCCTGTTGAAAAGCTTTTGTATCGATGCATAAATTTCATTGGTGAGCAATATTTCCTGACCTTCGAGGGTAACCGGAATGGCTTCACCCAGATATTTTTCTACACTGCGCAAAGCCTGCATGTAAAAACCAAGAGCCTGCAGATAATCGGCCGATGTTTCGGCAGCACGGGCTTTGCGGACGAAGTCAAGAGATAATGTGACGGCATTGCGTTTCTGGGCTTCCTTAATTTCCCGGTAACGATCGATGGACAGCCTGTAAAAAACCCAATAGTTGTTTGCGTCTTCGTAGCTCCCTACCTCTTCAAACTCTTCAATTTCATCAGCAGCCGTGGTCTGAATAATCTGTTCGTAGCGCTCCCGAAAGTCTGTGCGGTTTTCTTCAACCGTGCTAAGGATGGATGTGCTGGAAACGGTTACTTTAATCTGAGAGATGAGATCCTCCAGGGCACTTTTCCGCGCCACCTGAATGTAATTATTCGAACCATCTTTTGTCCCGCGCCCGATGCCGGTGTAGTAACCCCGCATGGTTGTTTCGCCCTTTAGCCAGGAAGGACGATTATCAACCGGCTGCTGTATCTTTTTGCTGCAACCGTTTATCAGAAATATGAGAAATATCAGACCGCGAAGGAAATTTAAACGCGGTGCCATACGTTTTTGAAATACCATACAGGGTTAATAAGACAAATCTAAGGCCAAAACACTGACATTTTATGTTAAAAGCACGTAAATTGCCTTTAAATATTGCGGTTATGAAACGTTTATTCGCAGTGATTGCGTGGAGCATGATACTGGGTGCCTGTCAGGAAACAGAAAATGACCTGCAGGACTTTACCGGTAATGAAGCCACCTATCCCTTGCAGGCCGGATCCGATTACGCGGTTCACGGCCACATTACATTCAAGGAGCGAAGGGATGGTTCAGCGCAGGCCATCGTTCAGCTTACCGGTACAGGAGGTAACATGCTTCATCCCGTGCATCTTCACCTGGGTGATATTTCCGAGCCCGGTAGTGAAATTGCCGTGTTGCTTAACCCGGTACAGGCGGCTACCGGTCGCAGCGAAACCATTATCAACCGTCTATCGGATGAAACGCCAATTACATACGCGGATATTTTAGGTTTATATGCTTCCATAAAAGTGCACCTATCCGAAAGTGGTCCGGAGCGCGACATTATATTAGCCGGAGGAAATATTGGACAGGCTTATACCCAAGCCAATGGCAGGAGGGCCATGGAGATGGCGATATGCAAAAGTGAGTAATTCCTTTCTGTAATTCTTTCAAACAAAAAACCCGGTTAACACCGGGTTTATTTTTTTGATTTTTATTCTCCTCCAGCCTTCGACGGCAATTCGTAGGAGCTGAGCATCGCAGTGTAGTATTCCCTGTTCATGCGGGCAATGTGCGCAACACTGATTCCTTTGGGGCACTCCGCTTCGCAGGCCCGGGTATTGGTGCAGGCCCCAAAGCCTTCAGCGTCCATTTGCGCCACCATGCGCTCCACGCGCTCTTTGCGCTCCGGATGACCCTGAGGCAACAATGCAAGCTGAGAAACTTTGGCTGCAACAAAGAGCATGGCAGAAGCATTCTTACAGGCTGCCACGCATGCACCACAACCAATACAGGTGGCTGCATCCATGGCTTCATCGGCAATTTTTTTCGGTATGGGTATTTCGTTGGCGTCCGGTGCACCACCGGTGTTTACCGAGATATAGCCGCCTGACTGCTGAATCCGGTCGAAAGCGGAGCGGTCAACCACCAGGTCTTTAATAACCGGAAAAGGCTTTGCCCGCCATGGCTCGATGGTTATGGTTTCACCGTCTTTAAAAGAACGCATGTGCAACTGACACGTGGTAGTTTGCAATGGCCCGTGTGGCCGGCCGTTGATATATAAGCTGCACATGCCACAAATTCCTTCACGACAGTCGTGGTCAAAATGTATTGGCTCTTCACCTTTCTTAATTAACTCCGTATTCAATACATCCAGCATTTCGAGAAATGACATGTCGGGCGAAACGTGCTCATGCACGTACGTTTTGAACTCACCTTTTACATGGGGTCCCTTTTGTCGCCAGATTTTCAGTGTCAGTTTCATAACCTTTATTTATAACTGCGTTGCGTAAGTTTTACATTTTCAAATTTCAGTTCTTCCTTGTGCAACACTTCAGGCTGATTTTCACCCTTGTATTCCCAAGCGGCCACATAGGCAAACTCATTGTCGTTGCGTTTGGCTTCGCCATCCTCCGTAGCCGACTCCTCGCGGAAGTGCCCCCCACACGATTCCTTGCGGTGCAGCGCATCATCCACCATCAACTCGGCCAGTTCCATGAAGTCAGACACGCGATTGGCTTTTTCTAACTCCATGTTGAGCTCATTAGCGCTGCCCACGACGTTCACGTTTTGCCAGAACTCCTCGCGCAATTCCTGAATTTTCTTCTTTGCTTTTTTCAAGCCCTCTTCGTTGCGCGACATACCGCAGTAGTCCCACATGGTCATGCCCAGCTCCCGGTGAAATTCATCCACTGTCTTCTTACCCTTAATACTCAATAATTTTTTCAGTCGGTTCGTCACTTGCTCCATGGCTTCCTTAAACTCCGGTCGGTCGGTACTTACCTTTTCATAAGGCATGCCGGCCAGGTAATCGCCAATCGTATAAGGTATGATGAAATACCCATCGGCAAGACCCTGCATCAGGGCGCTGGCACCTAGGCGGTTTGCACCGTGGTCGGAGAAATTGGCCTCGCCCAGCGCATAGAGTCCCGGAACGGTGGTCATCAGATTATAATCCACCCACAGTCCACCCATGGTATAGTGAACAGCCGGATAAATCATCATGGGTACTTCATATGGATTATCACCGGTAATCTGCTGATACATGTCGAACAGGTTACCGTATTTCGACTCGATGGTTTTCTTACCATCGCGCTTGATAGCATCAGCAAAGTCCAGAAACACTGCCAGTCCGGTAGGGCCTACCCCCCGACCTTCATCGCATACATATTTGGCATTTCGGGATGCTACATCGCGCGGCACCAGGTTACCGAAAGCCGGATATCTTCTTTCAAGGAAATAATCGCGCTCAGATTCAGGTATATTTACTGCATCGCGGGCGGTTAAACCTTTGATGGGCTTTTTCGGAACCCACACGCGCCCGTCATTGCGAAGCGATTCGGACATCAGCGTGAGTTTTGACTGATGATTGCCCGAAACCGGTATGCAGGTCGGATGTATTTGGGTAAAACACGGATTTCCAAAGAATGCACCTTTGCGATGTGCCCGCCAGGCAGCCGTTACATTCGATCCTTTGGCGTTGGTTGAAAGGTAAAACACGTTGCTATAGCCACCCGTACACAGCAGCACAGCATGCGCACTGTGTGCTTCAATTTTACCGGTTACCAGGTCGCGGGTTATTATGCCACGCGCTTTACCGTCAACTAGTACTACATCGAGCATTTCGGTGCGCGTATAAGACTTGATTTTTCCTGCTGCAATCTGTCGGTTCATGGCAGCATAGGCTCCTAACAAAAGCTGTTGACCGGTTTGGCCACGCGCATAGAATGTCCGCGAAACCTGGGCCCCGCCAAATGAACGATTCGCCAACAGACCGCCATATTCGCGTGCAAATGGCACACCTTGTGCCACACACTGATCAATAATATTTACGCTTACCTCAGCGAGGCGATATACGTTGGCTTCGCGTGCGCGATAGTCGCCACCCTTAATAGTATCATAAAACAGCCGGTAAATACTGTCGCCATCGTTCTGATAGTTTTTGGCGGCGTTAATACCACCTTGCGCTGCAATGGAATGTGCCCTGCGCGGACTATCCTGAAAGCAGAAGGTTTTTACGTTATATCCCAGCTCGGCCAGCGAGGCAGCGGCGGAAGCACCGGCAAGGCCTGTACCAACAACGATGATGTCGTACTTTCGCTTATTGGCCGGGTTAACCAGCTTGAGATTAAACTTATGCCGCGTCCATTTTTCTGCCAGCGGTCCGTCCGGAATTTTTGAATCGAGTGTCATATCCGTAAAACAGATTTATCCGACTAAATGTTGAAATACATGGCGATGGGTATCCAGGCAAACAATGCCGGCACCACCACCGAAAAGGTTTTACCTACAAAGAAAATTAAACCGTTGTACTTAGGGTGATTTAAACCCAGCGTTTGAAAGGCACTGACAAACCCATGCCACAGATGAAAGCCTAAGGCGCCCATGCTGAACACATACAGGGCCACATACCAGTCCTTCGAAAACCAATAGTCCACTACCGAAGCAAGGTCACGCACTTCTTTTCCGTCGTAGTTCACCGTAGGGACGGAACCAAAATGCATTTCACCGTAAAAGTGGCGCAAATGGACTACGATAAAAATTAAGACCAGCGTACCGAGAACACCCATATTACGGGAAGCCCAGATCGATGACTTACCCGAAGTAACCGCGTAACGCTCGCTGCCGCGGGCCCTTCGGTTTTGTATTGTAAGATACAGCGAGAGCAACACGTGGAGCAAAATAAATGTGAAGTTCAGCTTGGAGATGGTCTGAATAAGAATGTTGGTGCTCATGAATTCGGCATAGATATTAAATGACCGGCCACCGTCATTCTTTAACAACTGAAGATTTCCGGATAAGTGAACAACCAGGAAAAGGATTAAAAACAGACCCGTAAGGGCCATCAAAAGTTTTTTACCAAGCGAGCTTGTTAAAAATCGACTAAACCAGTTATTCATAATTGCTATCGGGGAAATGATTAAACCTGCGCAAAATACCGCCCGAAGCAATTACTTACAATCTATGTTTAACTATTTAGATTTTGTTTAAAGATTCAATACACCCAATACTCAAACAGAAGGATAATCAGAAAAATAAGCCCGAGAATAACGATTAAAAACCACTCATTTTTCAAAAAATTTTCCAGCCACTTCCATATCGTTTTCATCTTAGAAAAAATTTACACTGATATAGGAGCACGTGCCTTGCCAGAAAATTCAAATAATTGATTATCAGTTTTTTATATAATTAAATGTGATATTTTTATTGAGAATTATCCCAAAATGGGAATATTTTCTAAATTCTGGATGAAATCTATCCTTCTAAATACTTTACTTTTACAACTGCAACCACTTTCACTTTTTCATGTACCTCATTTTCGATACTGAAACCACCGGTATTCCGCATAACCGCACTGCCCCGATTACCGATCTGGAAAACTGGCCGCGGCTGGTGCAATTGGCGTGGCAATTACACGACCCAAAGGGAAAACTGCTTTCCCGACATTCTTTTATTATCAAACCGGAGGGCTTCAACATTCCTTTCAAGGCCCAGCAGGTTCACGGTATTTCAACGGAAAGGGCCGAAGCCGAAGGACATGACCTTCAGCATGTGCTCAAATTATTCCAAAGCGATGCAGAGCAGGCTACCTGGCTAATAGGCCATAACATCGAGTTTGATATCAACATCATCGGAGCGGAGTTCATTCGAAAAGGAATGGATCCGCAACTGCTACTAAGCCGAACCAAGCTCGATACGGGTGTTGCTTCAACGGAATTCTGTCAGCTCAGCGGTGGCGTAGGCGGCAAACTCAAAATGCCTCGCCTAACGGAATTGCATGAAAAACTTTTTGGAAAGCCGGTTCAGGATGCACACGATGCCGCCTACGATGTGGCCGCTACTGCCCGATGTTTTTTTGGTCTGATTCATCAGGGCATCATTAGCCCGGCTGATAACACACAAACCAGGGATATACATTACGAAGAACCCGAGCTGGGCCAGTCCAACTTCAGTAAGATTAAAGAAGTTACCACTGGGCCAACCGATTTAAAAAGCGATAACCGGTTGGCAGAGGAAACCTTCTTCCATGTTCATGTGCATTCGCAATTTTCATTGCTGCAGGCCACAGCAGATATTGACCGACTGGTGCAAACAGCGAGACAGTATCAGATGCCTGCACTTGCACTTACCGACCTTGGAAATATGTACGGTGCCTTTGCTTTTGTGCGAAGCGCCCTGCAACACGGCATCAAGCCAATAGTTGGTTGTGAATTCTTTATAGCCGAGGAAAGGAAGAAATTAAAATTTACCAAAGACAATCCCGATAAACGATACAACCAGGTATTGCTGGCAAAAAACAAGACGGGCTATCACAACCTGGCCCGGTTAAGTTCGTTGGGCTTCACGGAAGGACTCTACGGTATTTACCCGCGTATTGATAAGGAGCTGATTAAAAAACACCGCGAAGGACTGATTGCATTATCGGGCGGACTTAACAGCGAAATACCCTGGCTTATCCTTCACGTAGGCGACAGCCAGGCAGAAAAAGCATTGTTATGGTGGGTTGAGTTGTTTGGCGATGACTTTTATATCGAACTGAACCGACATGGTCTCCCTGAAGAAGACCATGTCAATAAAGTTTTGCTTCAGTTTGCGGAGAAACACAACATTAAATACATAGCCGCCAACGAGTGCTTTTACATCGACCGGGCGGAAGCGAAGGCGCAGGATATCCTGGTATGTATTGGTGAGAATGAAAAAATAACCACGCCTAAAGGTCATGGTCGGGGGCATCGTTACGGACTGCCCAACGACATGTATTACTTTAAGTCGCAGGAAGAAATGAAAGACCTGTTCCGTGACCTTCCTGAGGCCATTAAAAATCTTGAAGAAATTCTGGCTAAAACTGAAACGTACTCACTCGAACGACCGGTGGTGCTCCCGCGTTTTCCCATACCTGCCGGCTTTTCGAGTGAAATTGATTATCTGCGCCATCTTACTTACGAAGGTGCCAAAAAGCGCTACAGCGAAATCACGCAGGCCATTCAAGAACGCCTGGATTTTGAATTGGAAATCATACAAAAAACCGGTTATCCGGGTTATTTCCTCATCGTTCAGGATATCACGTCCACGGCACGTAAAATGGGCGTATCGGTTGGTCCGGGTCGAGGCTCGGCTGCCGGCTCGGCCGTTGCTTACTGTATTGGCATCACCAACATCGACCCGATAAAATACGATTTGCTGTTCGAGCGATTCCTTAACCCTGACCGCACTTCCCTTCCTGATATTGACATCGACTTTGATGATGAAGGACGTGAAAAAGTTTTGCAATATGTAATTGAAAAGTACGGGCGCGAACAGGTTGCCCAAATCATTACCTACGGCACCATGGCTGCCCGGTCAGCCATACGTAACTGTGCCCGGGTGCTTGATCTACCGCTTTCGGACGCCAACAACCTCGCCAAGCTGGTTCCGGAGAAACCGGGAACCACATTGGAAAAAGCCTTTGCCGAAATTCCGGAATTATCGAAACTTAGAAAAGGAGAAGGTCTTGCAGCCGAGGTTCTGCAGAATGCTCAGGTTATCGAGGGGCTCATTCGTAATACCGGCATTCATGCGTGTGGTGTAATCATCACACCCGAGCCACTTACCAGCCTGGTTCCGGTTACCGTGGTTAAAGATTCAGACATGCTGGCCACACAGTTTGATAACAGTGTAGTAGAAAGTGCCGGCCTGCTAAAGATGGATTTTCTAGGACTGACTACTTTGTCCATCATTAAAACCGCCCTGACCAACATTCGGCAGAGCCGTGGAATTGAAATTGATATTGATAATATTCCATTGGACGATGAGAAGACATACCGGCTTTATCAGCGAGGCGAAACCAACGGCACATTCCAATTTGAAAGTCCGGGTATGCAAAAATATTTGCGGGCCCTGAAGCCCGATAAGTTCGAAGACCTCATTGCCATGAACGCCCTGTACCGGCCCGGTCCGATGGAATACATTCCGCACTTCATTAACCGCAAACACGGTATAGAGAAAATTACCTACGACCTTCCTGAAATGGAAGAATTCCTGGCCGAAACATATGGCATCACCGTATATCAGGAGCAGGTTATGTTGCTTTCGCAAAAGCTGGCCGGTTTCAGCAAAGGCGATGCCGATGTGCTACGCAAGGCCATGGGCAAAAAGCAAAAAAGCGTGCTGGATAAAATGAAGGATAAATTCCTTGAAGGTTGTAAATCAAACGGCCATCCGGTAGAAGTATGCGAAAAAATCTGGTCCGATTGGGAGGCTTTCGCGCAGTATGCCTTCAATAAGTCGCACAGTACGTGCTACTCACTGGTTGCTTACCAAACAGCCTACTTAAAGGCACACTACCCTGCTGAATACATGGCTGCGGTGTTAACGCATTCAAAAGACAACATTGATAAAATAACCTTCTTTTTAGAGGAATGCCGCAATCTGGATATCAAGGTATTGGGGCCGCACATCAACGAGTCGCAGGAACACTTTGCAGTCAACAAAAATGGTGAAATCCGGTTTGGGTTAGGTGCCATTAAAGGTGCCGGCCAGGCAGCCGTGGAGAGCATCATCCGCGAGCGCGAAACAAACGGTCCCTTTGAAGATATATTTGACTTTGCCGCGCGGGTTAATCCCAGAACAGTTAATAAAAAAATTTATGAATGCCTGGCCCTGAGCGGCGCATTCGATTGCTTTGCCGGCCTACACCGCAGGCAGTATGTATATTCAAGCAATGGCGAACCCAGCCTGATTGAAAAGGCCCTTAAATACGCGGGCAAGGCCCAGCAACAGGCCCAGTCCGCTCAAACGAGTTTGTTCGGTGCGGCAACGGGTACATCCATGCCTAAACCAAAAGTAGATCCCGTTCCGCCCTTTGATGAGCTTGAAAAGTTGAATCTGGAAAAGGAGATGTTGGGCATCTATCTTTCCGGCCATCCGTTGGATAATTTCTGGCTCGAAATCGAAATCTTCACCAATGCAAAATGCAACCAATTGGGCGACCTGACGCAATGGGAAAACAAAGACATAAAACTGGCCGGCATAGTTACCTCATCCGAACAACGCACAACCAAAACCGGTCGTCCCTTCGGACGGTTTACACTTGAAGATTTTTCAGGCTCCTTCAGCATGACCGTCTTTGGTGATGATTACCTGAACCTGAAAAAATACCTTGAAAAAGATATGGTCATTTTTCTGGAAGGCACCGTACAGCGCAGCCGTTTCAGGGATGAACAACTGGAATTCAGAGTGAAAGGTATATCGTTATTGAGCGAGCTGGCAGCAAAAAAAATTGCCGGAGTAGTTTTGAAATTTTCAGTAAACGATATTAACCGGGATACCCTTCAGGAGTTAGAGGGACTTTGCAAAAAGCATCCCGGCAAATCGGCTTTGTACATTTACCTGTCCGATGATATAGCCGGTATTCGCGCCGAGTCCATATCGAGAAAGTATGCCCTTGAAGTTAGCGGACCTCTGATACGAAAGCTTCAAAAGCTCGGTGAAACAGGAATTCTGATTGGCCAGAATGCTGTGCAGTGGCTAAGCAGCCGAAGAACACCTGAGGTTTTCCCTGATTTAATTGAAAGCGGAACAAATTCAGATGCACTGGTGTTGGAGGAAGCAGAATTTTAATTCATATTCACACGCTTTAATTCTTTTACTCATGTCAAAACCCATTGAACTAACCGATGCCACCTTCGATCAGGTGGTGAAAACCGACAAAACCGTATTGGTTGATTTTTGGGCCGAGTGGTGCGGTCCGTGTAAAATGATTGGTCCTATCGTTGAAGAACTGGCCCGCGATTACGAAGGCAAAGCCGTAATTGCCAAACTGAATGTTGATGATAATCCGCAGACGGCCGCACGATTTGGCATTCGCTCCATTCCTACCCTGCTGGTTTTTAAAAACGGACAGGTAGTGGATAAGCAGGTGGGTGCCGTTCCCAAATCGGTTTTATCGCAAAAGCTGGAGGCACAATTGGCCTAAATATTTAAAACATTGACGATTCGATTAACCCGACAATAGTCGGGTTTTTTATTTTTTAGGATGAGGCGTAGAAGGAATGACACCAAACTTTTGCAGAATTTGAAGCACCCTTTGCTTAGGCAAAGCTTCCACCACCCGGTTTTCCTTTCCTGTCATGGTTTCTGCAGCCCATAGCGAGTTTAAAATCGCCTCTTCGGTTGCCTCAATAGCAGCCATAAAAAGCGGTGAAACATGATCATTACGCAGCAACTCCACCGAATCAACAGGGCCGGTTTGCTGATGGCGTATGCGCACCGACGGATGTGTACTGAATGCAATTACATAATCTCCGCTTCCGTTGGCTGCAATACCTCCTGTTCGGGCCAGCCCGAAAATGGCACGTTGTGCCAACCGCCTGAGGTTGCGCGCATCCAAAGGCGCATCGGTAGCTACCACAATCATACATGAACCATCAGCTTGTTTGTTCAGCTCATCACGTAAGTAAAATTTACCCAACTCCTCTCCCACCGGTGCACCGTCAATGGTAAGCACACCGCCAAAGTTGGTCTGAACCAGCACCCCTACCGTGTAACCTCCAAGCGAAGCGGGCAGCACCCGTGAAGCCGTTCCGATACCGCCCTTAAAACCAAAACATACCGTTCCGGTACCTGCCCCGGCATTACCTTCCTGTACCGGCCCGGCTTTTGCCAGTTGGATGGCTTGCAGTACATGTTCCTTTTTAACATGCCTTCCGCGAATGTCGTTCAGGTAGCCATCGTTGGTTTCGCCTACCACAGCGTTGACCGATTGTACGTTCTCATTACCAGGCAGCCCGATTGTATATTCGATAACCGCATCAATAGCTGCAGCAACACTTAATGTGTTCGTAAGGATAATCGGCGTTTCCAGGTTACCCAGTTCTTCCACCTGCGTGCTGCCGGCCAGCTTACCAAAACCATTTCCAACAAACACAGCTGCCGGCACCTTTTCCTGAAAAATATTTCCGCCGTGCGCAAGGATGGCTGTCACCCCGGTGCGTATGTTGTTGCCTTCGATAAGCGTGGTATGACCAACCCGCACTCCGGCCACATCCGTAATGGCATTTAACTTACCCGGTGATAAAACGCCAATCTTGACTCCGGTATCACGAATGCGCTGTTGCGCCAAAAGACTGCCAGCGCTTAGCAGGAACACGAGCAAAAGACAGCAAAAGCCTTTGTCTTTCATTTTTTACCCATTCAATTAAAAGAAATCTTCTTCAGTCGTTCAACAATTTGAAAGACGGCCGGGCATACCAATGTGTTGCGGTAGGTAAGTTCAAGTATCTGTACCATCTTTTTGCGGTTAGTATGCGGATATTCCCGGCAGGCTTTCGGTCGGCTTTCATAAATCCGGCACCGGTTGTCAGTAAGCAGAAACGGGCAGGGTGTTGATTGCAACACATAGTCGTTATCCTCATCCATGCGCAGATAACGCTTCACAAAATCGCCTGGCTTTAACGACAACGCCCGGGCTGCGCGTTCAATATCCGAAGGATAAAATATGGGACTGGTTGTCTTACAGCAGTTGGCACATGAAAGACAATCTGTTTCAGCAAACACCTGGTCATGGGTTTCATGAAAAGCTTCATCGACCAGCCGGGTATCCTTGCGCGAAAGCGACAACAGGAATTTTTTATTTTCAGGTGCCTGACTTTTCGATTTTGAAGCAAATACCTGTAAATCCATTAACAGGTCAGGCTTTAGTGGCAGATTACCTTTTAGTGTTCATACCCTCCCGGACCATGCACATGGCCATGTGCCAGTTCATCGGGCGTGGCGTTGCGCACATCCATCACTTCCACGGTGAAATTCAGGTCAACACCTGCAAGCGGATGGTTGCCGTCAACGGTAACCGAATCAGGCGAAACCTCGGTAACGGTTACAATCTGTACGCCGGCTCCGGTTTCAGCGCGGAAACGCATACCTACCTGAACATCCTGATTACCGAAAGCCGACCGTGGAACTTCCTGCACCAAACGCTCATCGCGCAATCCATAACCTTTTTCGGGCTTTACATGAATCTGCAACTTATCGCCCTTAACTTTTCCTTCGAGCCCCTCTTCCATGCCGGGTATCAGGCTACCTATACCCTGGATATACATCAGCGGTTCACCGCCCAGGCTTGAATCTAATGTAGTACCTTCGTTGTCCTTCAACGTGTAGTGAATGGAAACAACCTTGTTTTTGGAAATTTGCATAATCAGTGAATGAGAGGACAAGGTAAGAAAACTTTCTTTCTGTAGCCTCCCGTTGATGTAAATAAAATCCGGTTTGGAGGTTTTAAATAGAAATGTTTTTGATTTCGTTTCTACCGGCAGCGATTTTCTTTTGTTGTTCCAGCTTTTTAATAAGACGGGATATGACTTCGCGGGACGAATTCAAATCATCGGCAATTTGCTGATGCGTTATTTGCAGAACGGGCCCAAATGTATCGAACTGGCGTTTCAGGTAAAGAACCAGTTTTTCATCCATCGAATGAAAAGCAATCTGGTCAATAACGTGCAGTAATTCCTGAAAGCGATGCCGGTAGTTTTCCAGAACAAAGTAGTACCAGTTGCGGTAGTCGCGCATCAGCGAATCCATGTGGTGTAAAGGTATTACCAAGGCTTTTACCGGAGTAACGGCAACAGCTTTGATTTCGCTTTCTTCATTTTTGGCTGCACAAATCATGGATAAGGCGCACGCCTGACCTGGTTCTAAGTAATAAAGAAAGAATTCTTCACCGTTGGAACCTTCGCGATACAGCTTTACCCGGCCATTCAGGATAACCATGGAAGATTTAAAGTATTGACCCGGGCGCATCAGTAAATCGCCTTCTTCAAAGGAGACTTCCTGAGCCACCTTTTCCAGATGCGTTAGAAGCTCCTCGTCAAACCGGGGGAATAACTGACGGAGTTCCAAATTATTATTGTTTGAAAATGACCCGATGTGTACTTTGATTTTCCGGAATTATGCTCTTCTAACCTCCTACTTACATCACTGCTCATACCAACATAATACTTCCCGGATTTTAAACTCTGTAAAACATATACTACCCACACTTGGTACCCGGGGCCGGAGTCGAACCGGCACAGTATTGCTACCATTGGTGTTTGAGACCAACGCGTCTACCAATTCCGCCACCCGGGCAGAGGCGGCAAATTTAATTGAAAAGTTCTGTAAGCCAAGTTTACAAATCAGTGGCTGCCGGAGTTTTGTTTTGTTTCCGGCTTTTCTTTGCGAAAGGATCCATTCAGTAAAAAACCCATCAGGGCACCGTATAAGGTACTGTTTACCGGTGAAGACGTGATGGCACAGGAGCCACTGTTACAACCAACGTAATACCAATACAGGTAACCGGCCAGAGCACCTAAAACTATTCCGATTAACCATCCGCCAGTAAGCACACGCTTTATCATATCAATCCGGTTTTGGGTTCAGGCAAAGGTAACTCATTCGTGCGTTTTCTAGTGTGCTATTTATCACCGAATAAGTAATCACTAAACGTTCCGCATGAGGGAAAAAGCCTGCGAACGCTCGGCAAACAAATTTTTGACCTGCCCCCAAACCGCAGCAAACAACTCTGAATTCCTGTATTTTTCCAGGCTTTCGCGGTCTGACCAATGACTAAGCGTGGCAAATGTGTTGGGCTCATCAGCATCCTGAAGCAACTCAAGATGCAGGCACCCCGGAAAATTGCGGATTGACTCTTCATGCCGGTTATATATTTCCAGAAACTCATGGACACCGGCTTCTGTAAAATGCATGCGAACGATGCGAATAATCATAACCAAAAGTTATTCAAAGTAAACGATTACCGGACTTCCATATTCAAGGCCCAGCAATTCGGCAGCATTTCCTTTGTTAATTGCGATTTCAAGCAAATTCAGGGCATTGAACAGTAAAACACATTCTCCTTCTTCTACATCAGAATACTGACTATGAATTTTCCTGAATTTTTCTGTTCCCGCCTGAACGGTAAACACCTTATCCCGGCTGAGTATGTCAAATGTTTCTTTATGAATATTGGTAATGAGGTTACCGAAGTAATCAACATGAATAACATTGCCTACGATTTGTTTTTTGGTTGCCTTGGCCTGGCGGTCAATCATTTTTTTAAAAAGCGAAAGTGGTTTTCCGAGTGAAGAAATCGGCACACCACTGGCCAGTTTGGCAGCAGCCGGTGCAAGAATATCGCGTTCGGGAAAGGTAGTTGCAACAGGATTAATGGCATTTAATTCTACCAGGTTTTGTTGCATTTTTTCGCTGATAAGACCAAACAACCCGTTGTCGGAACCTACAAAAAAATGATCTTCCAGTTGCAGGGCAATGGGTTTATCATCCGGATTGCCTGTGGCATGCACCCCAACCAGGTGAACGGTTCCCTGAGGAAAGTCACGAAATACCGAACGCAGCACAAATGCAGCATGAGCGATATGAAAAGGCGGAATGCGGTGAGTAATATCAACGATTTTTATTCCGGGATTAATACTAAGTATGCGGGCACGGATAGCTGCCGCGTAATGATCGTTTTCGCCCGAATCGGTAAGCAGGGTGACGATGGCCATTTTGATGTGCCCGAAGTTCTTTTGTAAATTTGAAGTGCGAAAATTAACGATTTTACCACACTTACCGGCTTTGATAGAAAAAGTAGTAACGCTCGAAAATATTTCTCTGATAGACTTCCTCGGAGTAGAAGATCGCAACATTCATTCGCTGGCTAACGCCTTTCCGAAAAGTCGTATTGTATCGCGCGGGAATAAAATCCTGATACGCGGCAGTACAGCCGAAGTGGTACAAATTGATGACATCCTGAATGCACTCATTAATCATTACCACAAATACGGCCATGTGCGCGAAGAAGACGTACAGACTTACCTCTCGGCTGAAAAGCAGTTGCTGCAGACCGACACCGGCCCTGCCGATGACGAAGTGATTGTTTATGGCACCAAAGGCCTGCCGGTTAAACCAAAAACTCCCAATCAGGTAAAACTGGTACAGTTGGTTAAGGATAATGACCTGGTGTTTGCCTTGGGTCCGGCCGGAACGGGAAAAACTTACATCTCCGTTGCCTTTGCCGTGAAAGCACTAAAAAATAAGGTTGTAAAAAAAATCATCATTACCCGACCGGCCGTAGAAGCAGGTGAAAACCTGGGCTTTTTGCCGGGCGATCTGAAGGAAAAGATTGATCCTTATCTTCGTCCTATCTACGATGCGCTGCACGATATGCTGCCTTTCGAAAAGTTGCAGTACTATATGGAGCGAGAAATCATAGAAATTGCTCCATTAGCCTACATGCGCGGCCGCACCCTAAACAACGCTTTCATTTTGCTGGATGAAGCGCAAAATACCACGCCCATGCAGATGAAGATGTTTTTGACACGCATGGGCCCCGACTCAAAGATGATTGTAACAGGCGACATTTCGCAGGTTGATTTACCTGCCCGCCAGACTTCGGGCTTGCACGAAGCAGTGCGTATTCTGAGAGGCGTGAAGGGCATCGGATTCATCGAACTGGATCAAAGTGATGTCATTCGTCATCGCCTCGTCCGCGATATTATCCGCGCATACGATGACAGCAAAGCGGCAGACAAAAAAGAGCGCGAAGAATAACGGCTTATTTAGTATTTTAAACGCATGTTCGCATGGATTCCCTATGCTTTCGTGCGCTTTGTATTGTTCTTTGCTGCAGGTATCCTGACCGGCATCGCTTTTCCGGATGTATTTACTGTCCGACAGGCCATTTTCGCTACATTAAGCACCTCAGCAATTTTCTTTTTACTCGCCCGAACAAAATGGACTAACCCGGGTTATGCGGCTTTGATTGCGCTTTTCTTTGCCGGCTGGCTAAACGTTTTGATTCATACCGAAACAAACAGAAAAAATCATCTGAAAAATCTGCACGACAATGTTGTTCGGTTTTTGGTTGTAATTACTTCTCCGGAAGAAGAGCAGGAAAATACCCGAAAGCATACAGCCGAGTTAAAATTTATCCACAACGGTAGTGAATGGAGGAGTGCTTCCGGTAAGATTTTACTTTATTTCAGGAAGTCTTTATTCCGCTCTCCTTTTATATATGGCGACCGCCTCATCCTGGAAGGAAGTCCGAAGCCAATCAACCCGCCCATGAACCCCGGTGAGTTTGATTACAAAAAGTTTTTGGGTTTCCGTAATATCTACCATCAGCATTTTGTAAGCAGAAAAAACCAGGTTGTTTATATCGGTAACTCTCCTCCGAACCTTATCCTTGCAACCGCATACCGGATCAGGGCGGCTGCAAAAGAAATACTCAACAATTATCTGCCTGAATCTCATCAGCGTGCGGTTGCTTATGCCCTGTTACTGGGCGTAACTGATGCGCTGGATAACGAACTTTCTCACGCCTATGCTGCTGCCGGAGCTATGCATGTACTTGCCGTAAGCGGCCTACATGTCGGAATACTCTACGGACTTTTGCTTTTGGTGTTCAAACCTCTCACTGCAACCCGTAAAGGAAAATGGATTTTGGCCATCCTGAGTATTCTTCTGTTGTGGTTTTACGCAACATTCACCGGGCTTTCACCGTCAGTCCTGCGGGCAGTTACCATGTTTTCGTTTATTGTGCTGGCGCGACCATTGGCTTACCGTACAAACGTTTACAACATGTTGGCAGCCTCAGCATTCATATTACTCACCTTTAATCCTTTTCTCATTATGTCGGTGGGTTTTCAGCTTTCTTATATGGCTGTCTTGAGCATCGTGTACCTCTACCCTGTGTTGTATGATAGTTGGGACATACCCGGATGGGCAGGCGATAAAATATGGCAGATAACCTGTGTATCGATTGCAGCGCAGGTTGGTACTTTTGTTTTAGGTCTGTTATATTTTCATCAGTTTCCAACTTATTTTCTGGTATCTAATCTGTTTGTAATTCCGGGTGCCACCCTTATACTCATAAACGGCATACTTTTATTCGTCAGCTCCGGTTTACCTTATGTAGCGGAAATATTCGGGTTTACGCTTAAAGCAGAAATTGATGGTTTGAATCTCGTTGTAAAGACGGTTGAAAATCTGCCTTCCTCGCTCATTGAACCGGTATATATTTCTACGCCGCAGAGTTGGTTGTTATTGGGCATGGTTATCAGTTTTATTTTTCTGCTACAATGGAAAAAAACGGTATGGGCTGCTGTGCTGTGTTGTTGTGCAGTTGTATTCGGAGTTATTCAATGGAGCCGTTTTTACAAATTGGTTAAACCTGCACGATTAACAGTCTATCACATACCCGGTCAGCGTGCCTTGGAAATAACAGCAAGCGGGCACTCGTTCTTTTATGCTGACTCGGCACTTTTATCGGATGCGGGACGAATCAGTTACTCCATCCGGCCCAACCGCCTGCAAGCCGGGGTCATTGTTACCCGTGAACATAATCTTACCAATCTGATACGAAACCATGGATGGATTATTCTATCATATCAACAGACCAAAATCCTATACATTGCAGACCGGGCTGCCTCGCTGCCATCCGGATTTTTTGATTTCGTAATCATAGGAGAAAGCACAACGGGTGATTTGAGATTACCTGAAAATTTATCCTTCGGAAAAATCATCCTGGATTGTACCTTTCAGGGAAAAGCACTGGAAAAATTTGAAAACACATCACCTCTGCGAAACAGGGCAATACATGCTGTTGCCAGGCAGGGCGCATTTCAGGTAGAATTATAAAAACCATTTACCATGCAGCACATTACCTATCACGTAAGTAACCGCGTAGCAAGGATTACCTTAAACCGACCCGAAAAAAGAAATGCACTGAATGCCGCACTGGTCAGTGAACTCATCACTGCGTTTGAACAGGCCCGTCAGGATGAACAGGTAAAAGTCATCGTGCTTGCCGCAACAGGTGAAGCCTTTTGTGCCGGAGCCGATCTGGCCTATTTGCAACACATGCAGCAGTTCACCTTTGCAGAAAACCTTGAGGACTCTTTGCGTCTAAAAAATTTATTTGTTTCGATGTACACGTTGACCAAAGCCATAGTTGCCCAGGTTCAGGGGCCTGCCCTTGCCGGTGGCTGCGGACTGGTTACAGTGTGCGATTTTGCCGTGAGTGCCACCACAGCAAAATTTGGCTACACCGAAGTAAAAATAGGCTTCGTACCGGCTATTGTTACGCCCTTTCTGATTAAAAAAATTGGCGAAGGAAAAGCGCGTAATTTGCTCCTATCCGGAAATATTATTTCAGCTCAGGAAGCCGTGCAACTCGGATTAATAAGTCACGTAACCGAACCGGAAAAACTGGAAGAAGAAACCATGAAACTGGTCACACAACTGGTGAGCAGTAATTCGGGCGAAAGTCTTGCTTTAACCAAAACATTACTGCACCGGCTTTCCCCGACACTGGACTCTGATTTGCAACTTGCTGCAGAAACCAATGCACGCGCCCGCTCCACAGCCGATTGCCGGCGTGGAATAGCCGCATTTCTGAATAAAGAAAAGTTAATGTGGTAAAAATGAAGAAAATGGTACACTATTCTTACTTCCCTTTACTCTTTGTTTAAAGTTTTGATTAAATCGATCGTGAAAATTAATTGCGTTATGAAAAATACAGTGCTGACTTTTTTAGCTGTTTTGCTTATTTTTAAAGGCAACGCACAGAACTACTCCGGCGACAGCTGGGCTCAGGTTAAAGCAAACAAGCAAGGCACCATATCGCTGGCCTATGTTGAAACACCTGCGTTTGTGTACAAGGACGCATCCGGAAAACTTACCGGAATCTGCGTGGACATTATGAACGACTTTGTAAACTGGGTCAACGCCAATAAAGGTGTTAAGCTCCAATCTAAATTTGTTGGCGATGGCAGTTCCTTCCAGGGTATGTACGCCAAAGTGAAAGGCAGCACGGGCGGTGTTTTTGGTTTGGGCAACATAACCATTACGGAGGAACGCAAACGCGAAGTAAAGTTCAGCCCTCCGTTCATCACCAACTTCGCCATACTGATTACACAAAACCAGGTACCCACACTTACTAAACTGGAAGATATATCAACTGTATTTTCAAAACTCACAGCGTACACCGCCAAGGGAACGCTTAATGAAAAACGCCTGTTGGAGCTGAAACAGAAATACTTTCCGAACATGAAAATAGTGACGCTGGAAACCAGTCCGGAGGTATATCAGAAAATCATATCCGATCCGAATTCCTTTTCCTATCTCGATCTGGCTTTTTATCTAAAAGCCGTTAGCGAACAAAAGCCTGTAAAGCGCCATCCCGTTGGCGACAAAGCTGCCGAACAATTCGGATTTATTATGCCGCAGAATTCTGACTGGCAGCCTGTAATTGAAGAATTCTTTGCCGGCTATATGAACTCCCCTCAGTATAAAACCATGCTCACCAGGCACCTGGGTGAAACCGGTATCAAATTATTACAAAGCGCTTCAAAGTAAACCAATCCGACTTTCAAACAAAGAAAGCGGGCGATATGCCCGCTTTCATTTTTTCACAAAGTGCTAAGTTTGAGTGATGGACGACCCGTTGCTCATACTTCAAAAATACTGGAAGTACAACCACTTCCGGCCATTGCAGCGCGAAATTATTCATGCCGTTTTGGAAGGCAAAGATGTACTGGCCATACTGCCCACAGGCGGAGGTAAATCGTTGTGTTATCAGATACCCGCACTGATGCGCGATGGCCTGTGCCTGGTTATATCACCGCTTATTGCACTGATGAAAGACCAGGTGGAGGCCCTGCAGCGCAGAAACATTGATGCTTTGGCCATTCATTCAGGTATGAGTCGTTATGCCATCGACCGAACCCTGGACAATGCGGTATTCGGCAATTATAAATTCCTGTATATATCCCCTGAAAGATTAGGCAGCAATTTGTTCAGGGAGCGGCTTCAGCAAATGAAAATCAATCTGCTTGCCGTAGATGAAGCGCACTGTATCTCACAGTGGGGACACGATTTCAGGCCGGCCTATCTTCAAATCGGCAAAATACGTGAATCCCTACCTGATGTTCAGGTTATTGCGGTTACGGCAACTGCAACAAATCGTGTTCGGCAAGATATAATAAGACATTTAAGTTTCGGGAAAGAACAACAGGTTTTTCAGCACACTTTTGCCCGGGATAATCTTTCAATGGTAGTCAGGCAAACGGAAAATAAATCAGGAAAATTACTGGAAGCCCTGAAGCGCGTACCCGGAGCTGCCATCGTTTATGCCCGCTCGCGCCAGCAAACTCATGAACTTTCGGAATGGTTAACCAATCAAGGGATTCCCTCAACATACTACCATGCCGGCATGACCTACGACCAGCGCATGAAAAACCAGGAAAACTGGCTGAAAAATACCGTGCGCGTCATGGTAGCCACGAATGCTTTTGGTATGGGTATCGACAAGCCCGATGTGCGGTTGGTTATTCACATGGATTTGCCTGATAACATCGAATCGTATTATCAGGAGGCCGGTCGTGCAGGGCGTGATGGCAAACGGGCCTATGCCTTACTGTTGTACCAGCCGCCTGATGCTGCGGCCCTGGAAAACAGAATTGCGCAAAGTCAGCCGGAATTACCTTTTATTAAACAGACCTATCAGGCGCTCGCCAATTATTTCCAGTTGCCGGTTGGCAGTGGAGGAAACCAAAGCTTCGATTTCGACCTTCAGTTATTTTGCGACCGTTATGATTTGCATCCGCAAGCGGTTTACGGTGCATTAAAGAAGCTCGAGGAAGAAGGTCTGGTGGTATTCAATGAAAGTTTTTACAGTCCTTCTGAGCTTAGAATTATTGTAAAACATGAAGACTTATATGCCTTTCAGGTTGCGAATGCCCGTTTCGACCCGCTTATTAAAATGTTGCTGCGACTATACGGTGGCCAGTTGTACAGCAGCTATGTACATATCTCCGAGCGTTA